>CAVJHV010000118.1:0-6495 GCA_963649315.1 Treponemataceae bacterium
GAGGTAAATATGAATTTAGGACATTTTGCAGAAGCATTAATGCTTGTATGCTTTGGATTTTCTTGGCCACTTAATGTTGTAAAAGCTTACAAGGCTGGAACAACAAAAGGCACAAGTCTGGCATTCATTTTTTTGATTATAGCAGGTTACCTTGCCGGCATATCTGCTAAGTTTATAAACGGTCAGTTCAATTACGTACTGGCAGTTTATTTTCTAAATCTTGTAATTGTTATGGGTAATCTTTTCGTTTATTTCAGGAATTTAAACCTGGACATAAAAAAGGAAAGAGAATCCAAAAAAATAAAATTTTTAGAACTTCGCCATCAGTTCAAAAACAATGGCACTAAGGAGGAAAATATGAACTATCAGGAACTTAATTCAATCACAAAGAAAGGCAGTGTTGTTTTATTCGGCGGCTCACTGGACAAGGAAATTCCAGTTGCTGAACTGGCCCAGTCTTTTGAACTCAAAACAGAAATTTACAACAGAAGCCAAAAAGGTATTTCTATAAAGAATGCAAAAAAAGTTTACAGCGAAAATATTTCTGCTATTGAACCGGCCGCTTTGATAATCCACATTGGCGACAATGACACCAGCTTCTTCAGGACAAACAAAGATGCTTTTGACTCTAACTATCTTTCACTTCTTGAATCAATCAAGAGCGCAAATCCAAACATGGCAATCGCCCTGGTTTCTGTAAATAATCCAAAAAGGGATTCTGTAATTGATGAAATGAACAGACATATCCGCCTGCTTGCAGATTCAGAAAAGTGCATTTTTATAAATCTTGAAAATGCAAAACTCTGGAATCCAAAAGCAACAAAAGAATCTTTGGACTTCGCTCGTGCCATGGGTCTTAAGGCAAAGCGCCCGTTAAAAAACATTGCAGAAATTCTGTACAGCTATGCTTATGCTGAACTTGATGAAGAAAGCGAAATGGAAGCAATATAAAAATAAAATCTAAATCAAAAAAAGACTGTCCCTCTTTCCTAAAAAGTCGGACAGTCTTTTTGTTTACAAACGCTTTCTTTAAGTCCAGAAAAAAACTACTTCTTCAAAACTTTTACTGTAAAGTCAAGAATTGTTTCGTTTCCGTACCAGTCTTCAATAATCAAAGAGCCTTTTCCTGCCACTCCAATTGATTTTACAAAAGTTCCTGTCTGGCCGCCTTTAAGCGAAATGCAGTCAGGGCCAATCAATTCAAGAGGTCCCTGGACTTTTACCTTTACCGCTTCCTGGCAATAAGGCAAAAGGTTTCCATGTTCGTCTTTTGCAGTAAGATGAACTTCGCTTACGTCATAGGAATTTTCTTCGACAAGAAGATTTCTTTTTGTGCTGGCTTCAACAAAAAACTTTTTGTTGGGAACCCTTGTCACAGTTTTTACCATCTGGCCCCTTCTGTAAGCTTCAAGTTTCCACGTGTTCACTTTGCCACCCCAGTTGCCAATGTATTTTCCATACCAGGCAGTCATTTTTTCAAGGTTAATGACTTTTAAGAAATTTAATTTCAATGCTGATTTTTTTAATTTTCCCGGCAGATTTTCTACAGTATAAAAACGAAGGGCCTGTAAAATTTCTTTTATCTGCTCACTGTACTTTGCCTTTACTCCTTCCTTTTCTACCAGTTGATTTCCAATTGTATCAAAAAGAGGAATTGGCCCGTGGGCAAGATGTTTGTAAGGAGAATCATTTTTTGTGTACTCCCTTATAAATTCATTATTGATAAAAAGTTTTACTGAATCCGCATTTGTAAAAATCCAGGCATAGCCACAGGTTCCGCCAGGGTATTCCCCCTTGTCCATGGAAGAATTTACTTCAAGAACATCGCCCACAACTTCTGCCGCCTCCTGGCTGCAATAAACGTAAGCTGCAATTTTTGGATTTCTGAACATATCCATAACACCGTGGTAACAAATTCTGTCACCTGAACCAAAGTCACGGTGGGTGTTGTAATCAAAAGCGCACCAGCCCGAAGTGCCCGCAATTTCATCATACTCAGCGGCAGCTTCCAGAACGTTGGCGTGTCGCAAAGCGTGATTGGTACGGATTTCTTCATTGTCAAAAGTTTTTGTCGGGTACATGTGGCCGTTGTATTCTGTGACCATGTACCCCTTTTTTGTTTTTGTAACATTTTCCTTGTGCAAAAGACCGGCATTCTTTCCTGTATGAGAAAAATCATTATAAGAATAAACGTCTTCCAGCAAGTGAGAATTCTGCAGGTAGCGCACACCGGAAGTTGGACGGCTGGGGTCTAAAGAATGACAGGCATAATTTGTTTTAGCATAAAGATTGTCATCATCCAGACTTTCATTAATTCTTACTCCCCACATAAAAATTGAAGGATGATTTCTGTACTGCTTAACCATGTCTTCTGTATTTTTTACAGCCTGTGCCTTCCATTCATCGTCGCCTATATACTGCCAGCCAGGAATTTCTGTAAAAACCAAAAGTCCTATTTCATCACAGCGGTCAATAAAATGCTGGCTCTGAGGGTAGTGGGAAGTTCTTACTTCATTTAAGCCCAGCTGGTATTTTAAAATATCCGCATCATCCCTTTGCATGTTTTTTGGCATTGCGTAACCAACATAAGGAAAAGACTGGTGGCGGTTTAAACCGCGAAGTTTAATTTTTTTGTTGTTAAGATAAAATCCGCTTTCGTCAAAACGAATGTCCCTGAAACCAAAGCGGACAATTTTTGTGTCGCAGACTTTGCCCTTTTCGTCCAGAAGTTCTGTTTTTAAATAATACAAAACAGGGCTTTCCAAAGACCATGACATGCAGGGAACCACCTGGGCGCTTGTCAAAATTTTTCCGGCAGCCACCCCCTGGTTTATTTCCGTAAGGCCTTCTTCTTCAAAAGATTTTTTTATTTTTTTTGAACCTTTTTTTCCGGCAGATTTTTCTGACGATTTTTTTTCTTCAAAAGAATTTTCTTCCTGTACCAGATAAAGGCTTTGGTGAATGGAATAGCCCTGGCTGCCTTCACTTGTATTTAAAGTGATTTGACTTGTGTAGCGGTTTTTTTTAGTCGTAACAAAAATGTCTTCAATATAAATTTCATTTTTTATTTCAAGGTAGACGTCGCGGTAAATGCCACCGTAAGTCAAATAGTCCACCACGTTTCCAAAAGGCGGAATGTTTAAATTTTCTTTAGAATTAACTTTTATAGCAAGAACATTATTCTTTTCTTTAGCATTTAATTTTTTTGTCAAATCCACAGTGAAAGCCGTGTAGCCGCACTTGTGCTGGTAAACGGGCTGGCCATTAAGATAAACAGTTGACTCGTGGGCAGCCCCTTCCACAGTCAAAAGAATTTTTTTACCAGCCCATTCCGGCAAAGTTTTAAATTCTTTTCTATACAGGCCCACCTTCTGGTAAAGTTTTTCGCTGAAATTGTTAAAAGGCAAAAGGCAAAAAGTGTGTGGCAAACGAACGCTTTGTCCACCAAAAGAATTTTTTTTCGAAGGAAGTTTCATTTCCACTTCACTTTCATCAAATTCATCAAAATAAATCCAGTCGTCATTTAAAAAAATTTTGTCTTCCATACTGTCAGTTTATTTCAAAAGCGCAGACGGTGCAAGAAATTTTACATTATATTTTTTTAAAGACGGCAAAAAAAACATTTGTTTTTTAGAAAATCCAGGCTAAAAAAAATGCCCGCTAGTCGGACAGTAGTGGGCCCGCAGGGATTATTTTTGCAGGGCAAAAATAACGGAACGAAGTGGAGCCACGAATGGCCGTCTTTAAATGCGACATCTTCAAAAAAAATCACACAAAAAAATCACACCATTGAATGAAAGCAAGCTTTAAATTAAAATCAAGAAAATTATTTACGGGGGCAAAAAGCCAGCCCTTAACAGGAGAAAAAAATGTCTACACCTTTAGAAAATTATGTTAAAGAATGTAATGGAAATTTGAATGCGCACATGACAGCTTATGTTGCAAACCTGCAGACAGTTGCAGAAGTGGGACAGGAAATTGCCCGCGATGTTGTCATGGAACTTGAAAATCAAAGAAAGCATTTAAAGCTTGTTGCAAGTGAAAATTATTGTTCACTCAGCACACAGTTTGCAATGGGCAACCTGCTGACAGACAAATACGCCGAAGGTTTTCCGGAACACCGCTACTACGGCGGCTGCGTAAATATTGATGCTGTAGAAAATACTGCTGCCCATGAAGCAGAAGCGCTTTTTGGTGCAGACTATGCTTATGTTCAGCCACACTCTGGAGCAGATGCAAATCTTGTTGCCTACTGGGCCATCCTTTCTGCAAAAGTTGAAACTCCGACTCTGGAAGAACTGGGAGTAAAATCTTTAAATGATTTAACTGCAGAACAGTTTGACATGTTAAGAAAGCGTTTTGGAAATCAAAGGCTTATGGGATTGGATTATTCATGCGGCGGCCATTTGACTCATGGTTACAAGATGAATGTTTCTGCCAGAATGTTTGAAAGTCACCCTTACGGTGTAGATAAAGAAACAGGTCTTTTGGATTACGACGCTATTGAAAAACAGGCAATGGAAGTTAAACCTCTTATCCTTCTTACAGGTTTTTCTGCTTACCCAAGAAAAATTAATTTTAAAAGATTCCGCGAAATTGCAGACAAGTGCGGCGCAGTATTCATGGTAGACATGGCACACTTTGCAGGACTTGTTGCCGGAAAAGTCTGGACAGATGAAAACGATCCTGTTAAGTGGGCAGACATTGTTACAACAACTACCCACAAAACACTCCGCGGTCCACGTGGCGCAATGATTCTTTGTAAAGAAGCATTCAAGGATTATGTCAACAAAGGATGCCCAATGGTACTTGGAGGTCCTTTGGGTCACGTTATGGCTGCAAAGGCAATCGCATTTAAAGAAGCCAGAAGTCCTGCATACCAGACATACGCAAAGCAGGTTGCTTCAAACGCAAAAGCTTTGGCCGCTGCATGTATGGAAAAGGGAATGGTTTTGCAGACAGGCGGAACAGACAACCACCTTATGCTCATTGATGTTACCAATTACGGTCTTACAGGCAAGCAGGCAGAAGCAGCACTTTTTGAATGCGGTGTAACTGCAAATGCAAACGCCCTGCCTTATGACAAAAACGGTGCATGGTGGACAAGCGGCATTCGTGTTGGAACTCCAGCCCTCACAACTTTGGGCATGAATGAAAATGACATGAAAGAAGTTGCAGAAATTATTGACTTAATTCTTAAAGGCACAAAGCCGGCCCTTACAAAAGAAGGTAAACCTGCAAAGGGAAAAATTATCATCGACGAAAACGTAAAAGCCGCTGCCAAAGAAGAAGTTCAAAATCTTTTAAGCCACCACGTTCTCTACCCTGAACTGGATTTGGACTTCCTTAAAAAAGAATTTGTAAAATAATTTTTTTTTATTATGGGCGTTCCCCTAAAAATATTTTTCAAATATTTTTAGGGTCAGGCTTTCCGGGCTTCCGCGCTAAGCGCTCCAATGTTTTTTGCTTCGCAAAAAACATCGCCTGCGGCGGCCCTCCAATCCTTAACGCAAAAAAGCGTTAAGGCCGTTCGCGCAAGCGAACACGTTCAATCGGAAAGTTTAAAACTGACTTACGTCACCATAAAAACCACTTGCAGATGTTGCTTCCCCGCCGTCAATTAAATGCCTTACGTCACCCAAAGACTGCACTCTAAAAATAACTTCACCCGGCACCCTTTCTTCTGCACCTAAAACAGTAACAGAAGTTGGAGCAACAAAAAATCCCTGCTGCAAAAGAGTTGGCGAAATGCCTGTTAAATATCCGATTATTACAAACATGACTCCCAGGTGGCATGTAAACACAAGATTCTTTTCATCCAGATTTTTCTGCAGTGACTGCAAGTGGGTGTCACAGACAGCCTCTTCCTTTGAAAGATGTGGCAAACAATTATAGACAGGCACTTTTTTTGAAATGCGGTTGTAATCATACAAAGCCAGCAGTCTGTCAAAACCACTTGTTACTTCTTCAAAGCGTTCTTTTACAGGACCGCTTTTCATTACAGTTGCTTTTGTCCAGTCATCAAAAGACATAAGTTTTTTTTGTGAAAAAAAATAACGTGGAAAAAAATCCCAGGGCACAGAAGATTTTTTCTTACTTAAAGGCTGGGTAATTTTTACATCAAATTCCCTAAGCCATTCTTCTACGTGGTCAGTCCGCCCCATCTTTTCCAAAGCAGGCTTTATGGTGTCCCTGGCCCTTCCGTAAGGTGAAGTATAAAAATCCGTCACATTCCATTTACAAACGCGGTCTTTTAAAAGTTCAGTTTCCCTTTTGCCCTTTTGGGTAACAGTATTATTTTTATAATCGGGGTCGCCGTGGCGTATAAAAATCAGTTTCATATTTTCTCCATACAGGCTTTAAGGCATCTGGTAAAAAATCATTTTCAATGCCTTTTTATCAGATGCCTTCGAATTTTAAGTCTTTGAAATACAAAGACTTAAAATGTCGCATTTTCATAGTTGCCTCTAAAAATTGCAATTTTTAGAGGCTCCC
>CAVJHV010000119.1:0-6367 GCA_963649315.1 Treponemataceae bacterium
GGCAGTTTCAACTGCCGAAGCAGAAGACCGGAGGCACGCTATTTGCGTGCCGAGGACTTAGAGCGTTAGCGAACTGCGGAAGGCCCGACCCGGAGCGTAGTGAGGGCGTAGCCCGAACGCAGCGGAGGGGAACGCCCAGCGAAGCTTCAAGGCACGTCCAGCGACTTGACCCGAAAGCAGCAAAATTTTTTATTCAAAAAATAACACTTTCTTAAAATTTTCCTTGCATTTTTGAAAAGGGACGTTACAATTGATTTGGTTTGATAAAATTTTTTTTGAAGGGAAAGTAGGATTTATGAATGTCTGAGTTAGAGAGGTCTGGTTGGGAAAATGACCAGGATGTTCTTTATTATGAAAAGTTGGCTATGGCTCAAAAGTTCTTGTCTGTGCCGCCGGATTATCAGCGGATGGTTGATGAACTGGATTTTTTGATTGACACGGCTGCTGCCTGCGACGAAACGGTTTTGCTTTTGGGTGAAAGCGGATGTGGAAAAAGTTTTTATGCAAAAAAGATTCATGAAATGTCAGCAAGAAAAAAAATGCCGCTTCAAAAAATTTCAGCTGCAGCTTTATCGCCTTCAATAATTGAAAGTCAGCTTTTTGGAACAGAGCCCGGCGCTTTTACAGGAGCCGTAAAATCCAAAGGAATTTTTGAACAGGCAGATAAATCAACTTTATTCATTGATGAAATTGCAGAACTGCCCCTTGATTTGCAGGCGAAACTTTTGTGCGCAATTGAAGATCGTGAAGTAAAGCATCTGGGGTCTTCACAAGACATTCCTTTTGACGCAAGATTTATTTTTGCAACAAACAAAAATCTTCGCGAACTTTCACAAAAGGGGCTTTTCCGCGAAGACCTTTACTACAGGATTTCAGTTTTGGAAATTCAAATTCCCCCTTTAATTTTTAGAAAAGACGAACTGCAGGAACTTGCAAAAACTTTCGCCAGCGAAAAAGGCAAAACCCTTTCCGAAGTTGCCTTAGACAAATTGCTTTTTTACCGCTGGCCCGGCAACATCCGCGAACTGAAAAACGTAATTTCAAAATCCGCCCTCTTTTGCCACAAGAGTGAACTGGACGCCGACGACATCCGCATAGACGAAAGCCTGATGTTAAAGATGTGGTAGGGGGGAGGGGGGTATACGCTAAATTCCTCTGGTAATTTTTTTTGGGATTGCCAGGGGGAGTTTTTTGCAATTTAAAATTTAATTGCGAAAACTTAAAAATTTTGATTAACTATTTTTATGAATGGCTTAAACCAAATCCATATTTATGATTTTTTTGAAGCAAAACTTAGTCTGCCACTTTTTCCCGGTGAAAACCCTTTTGACAAAAATGTAAATGGAACTTTTACTTCGCCAGAAAATAAATCTTTTACGGTCGCTGGATTTTACGACGGCACCTCCGATAAGGAAAAAACTTCCGGCACTTGTGACGTTTTTAAAATCCGTTTTATGCCACAAACCTGCGGCCTGTGGAAATACGAACTTTGCGACGGCCAGACTGGAACTTTTGAAGTTATAGGGGCGGAGCCTTGCGGAAATAATCACGGCCCGGTCAGAGTTTCCCAGAAATATCACTTTGCCTATGCTGATGGAACCCGCTACATTCCAAACGGCACGACTTGCTATGTCTGGCATTTGCAGACGCCTGAACTAATAGAAGAAACTTTCAAAACGCTGGAGAAATCTTCCTTTAACAAAATCCGATTTTGCATTTTTCCAAAACATTATGATTACAACTTTCGCGATCCCCTGTATTTTCCTTTTGAAGGCAGGCCGATTGATAATTCCAAAATCAGCAAATGGAATTTTCAGGAATACAATTGCAAATCACCAGGCAACGAGTGGGATTTTTCGCGTTTCAACACAGAATATTTTTGCCACCTGGAAAATTGCATTCTCCGTCTGCAAAAAATGGGAATTGAGGCAGATTTAATTCTTTTTCATCCTTACGACCGTTGGGGCTTTCAAAATATGAAGCAGGAAATCAACATCAGATATTTAAAATACGTCACCGCCCGCCTCTCTGCCTTCCGTAATGTCTGGTGGAGCCTTGCAAATGAATATGATTTTAATCCTTACCGCACCGTCGCTGAATGGGAAGAACTTGCCCAGGTCCTGGTGGAAAATGATCCTTACAATCACCTGCGGTCAATTCACAACGGTACAGTTTTTTATGATTTTTCTAAAAAATGGATTAGCCACTGTTCTATTCAGCGGGTGGATGTCTATAAATGTGCAGAATATACAAACGAATGGCGGGAAAAATACGGCAAGCCTGTAATTCTGGACGAAATTTCTTACGAAGGAAACATTCAGTGGGGCTGGGGAAATTCTACTGGCCAGGAAATTGTGCGACGCTGTTGGGAAGCAGCTTTGCGCGGCGGTTATGGCAGCCACAGCGAAACTTTTGTAAACAAGAATGATGTTTTGTGGTGGTCCCACGGTGGAAAACTCTACGGTCAATCAGAAGCCCGACTGGCATTCCTTTTAAAAATCATGGAAGACGCTCCGGACAATTTAAAATACGCCCAGTCTTCATGGGACGATGTCCACGCCCTTCCGGAAAATGACGAAATCGCCGCAAAAACCGGCTACCAGCTTTTTTATTATTCTTTTATGCAGCCATCTTTCCGCGATTTTGATTTTGGAAATACCGGCGAAAAGTTCAAAGTGGAAATCATTGATACCTGGGAAATGACAGTAAAAGAGGCCGGACTTTTTTCTGGCAAGACAAGGATTGACCTTCCGGGTAAACAATTTATTGCGGTGAGGGTAAGGAAGGAAAAAAGTCCCCAATAAAATAATCAATAAAACTCTTTTTTTCATTTTTTACATCTCCATAGTTAAGTTTTTGGGCCTTTAAAAATTGCAATTAAAAAAAAGACCTTAAAGAGAGTCAAGCTTACTAACAGGCCTTCATTCTAACCTTTTAATAACAATTTGTTGTTTCCTTGTCAAGAATTGAATTGGGCAGGTGAAGGGGGGGGGTATGTAAAATTGATATTTGTAAAAGTGCGTTAGGGCGTGGAAGCCCTGCGAAGGCAGTTTCAACTGCCGAAGCAGAAGTCTAAAGGACTGCTATTTGCAGGCCTTTAGACTTTGGAGCGACAGCGGAAGGCTGTAAGGCCCGACCTGCCGCCAGGCAGGTAACGCCCAACGAAGTTTCAAGGTAATGTCCAACGAAGTTTCAAGGTAACGTCCAACGAAGTTTCAAGGCACGCCCAAAATTATTTTTTTACAGAAGTTTTACCTGAAGAAGATTTCTTTTGTTCCTGCATGGAATTTCTTTCCCAAAAAACATTATCTTTGTAGCCTTGAATGTTTTTGTCGCTTTCAGCAAGGCTCAGTCTTTTGGCGGCCCAGAGGCAATATTCTTCGTTCAACTCTATGCCGCAAAAGTGGCGGTCTAATTTTTTTGCGACAACGCTGGCTGTTCCGCTGCCCAAAAATGGATCAAAAACCATGCCACCTTTTTTACATGAAGCAAGAATTAATTTTGCGTAAAGTTTTTCCGGCTTTTGAGTAGGGTGGTCGGTGTTTTCCGGCATGGACCAGAATGGAATGGAAATGTCATCCCAAAAGTTTGAAGGGTAAGTGATTCTGAAATTTCCGTCGCTGCTTTCGTCCCAGTCTTTTGCCTTACCGTCAACTTTGTAAGGAGCTAGAACCCGGCGCTTCATTTTTACAGAGTCAACGTCAAAATAATAATTGTCCGGATTTTTTACAGCAAACCAAATGTCTTCCATTCCATTTTTCCAGTTGGATTTTGCCCCCCGGCCCTTTTCACGTTGCCATGTAATTCTATTCATTACAGTAAGATTTTTTTCCAAAGCGCGCTGAAGGCTTGAAGTACATTTCCAGTCACCGCAAAGGTAAAGGCTGCCGTCCGCTTTTAATTTTTTGCAAACCAGGCCAAGCCAGGAATCAAGATAATCATCGTATTTTTCAGAAGACATCTGGTTAAAAGAAAAACCGTTAAAATTTTTTGAAAGATTATAAGGCGGGTCAATAATAATTAAATCCGCAAAGGCATCCGGCAAAAGAGGCAGTACTTCCAGCAAATCGCCGTTAATTGTTTTGTCAAGAAAATTATCGGTGGACAAATATTCAGGTCGTATAATTTCTTTTTTTAGTGATTCAATTTCTTCTGGCAAAAGTCTGAGCGTCCTGTTCCGCTCCGCTCGCTTTTTCTCCATCCTTTCCTGCATAAAAAAAATATAGTGGATATTGCAAAAATTTTCTATTGCGTTTTCTTCTATTTAATAGGGGGTAAAAGGGGAAAGCCTTCCCCTCGCTCCAGCCACGTGCCGTGTCTTCCGCTACCCCTTCTGCGGGGACACCCCGCAACGCCCCGCATCTTTTTTAGAATGAACTTATTCGCCAGAATCTACTGCTTCCCGGAGAACTGTTCCTGCAATCAAAAATAAAGTGAAAGTTGTGGCTGCAGACAAATAAATTGCAAAAGTTCGCAGTCCCCTTATACAGAATGCTATGAGAAATTTTCGAAATTATTAAGTTTGTGTGTAGCTTTGTGTGCATTGCCTTGTTTTGCGCGAGGTAATGGGGTTGTTGTAAAAACGCAAAAGTAAATGTGGATGGCAAAGTCAAAAAAATTGAAGTTTACACCTACAAGTGTGATTTCATTTTGGATTTTGTCTATTCTGGATATGGCGTTCAGGTGGTAAAGGAGCCTTTTTTGAAAGACGTAATATATAAGGTTGAAGCTGGCGATCAAATTCCTGTGAAGGCTGTAATTTCCTATAAGAGCAAAATCTGGAGTGCACCAACGTTTGCTCTGGTTCAACTTGCGGATGGCAGTGAGGGGTACATCTATACAAGTGAAGAAAACCTTTTTGAAAACGGAGGCTATTCCTACATTCGAACGATGACAATTGATGGCAAACCTGTGGATATTTTAAAACACACTGATTACTACAATGCGGTTTCGGCAAATATTTATGAAGAGCCAAATGAAAACTCGAAGATTTTGCATAAGGGCCAATATGATGATGACAGGCTTATTCGGGCTTTGGAAATATCACATGATTGCAAATGGTGCAAGATTCGGCAGGCAGGTTTTACTGGCTGGGTCAAGACTGAATGCTTGAGCAAAGAGCCTTGAACTGATTGATACCGGAAGTCATTCGGATTTATTTTGATAATTCATGCGAAATGCGATACTCTTCCCTGATTTTTTCTGGCAGACCTTTCTGAATCATCGACTTAACTTTTTCTTCACTGCCGTCTTTTAAAGCCTGTTCGTAGTACCAGCACTTAAAGTTCAACATGGCGAGGGCCTTTTTCAACTGCCCGATTTCTTTTTCAGTCCTTTTCTTTTGTTCCTGAATCAATTTGTAGCGATTTGAATATGTGGAAGTCCCTTGTGCACACCAATCCATAAAACGCCTTATATCCTTAATTTCAAGACCAGATTTTTTAAGACATTCAATTACCCGCAGGGCTTCAATTTCCCTGTCTGAAAACTGGCGGACACCACCTTTCCGCTTGAGAAAAGGAAAAAGTCCTTGATTATCGTAATAGCGGAGAGTTGAAATTGGTAAACCAAACATTTGTGAAACCTGGCCGATTGTGTACATGGAAAGTCCTCAAAAACATCAAATCCAAAAAAAACTTGACCTAAAGTTAACTTTAGGCTGTATCTTTACTATAACACGTCAAAAAATGCGGTGCAAGACGTAAGCAAGATGTAAAATCCCCAAAATCAAGAGGAAGTAAATCAAATGAAAAAATCAATTTTAATTTTAGGTGCAATGATGATGGCAGCAAGTATGGCAAACGCAAAATCAATCGTAGTTTATTATTCAAAAACTGGCGAACAGTACAGCGTGGGCGTGATAAAAGAAGGCAACACTGCAAAAGTCGCAAAAGAAATCGCAGCTCAAACCGGCTCGGACATTCTGGAACTCAAAACCGTAAAAGAATATCCGGAAGGCTACAGCGAAATCACAAAAATTGCCCAAACCGAACTTCGCGAAAATACCCGCCCTGCCCTTTCCACAAAAATCCCAGACCTGTCACAATACGACACAGTTTATTTAGGCTACCCAATCTGGTGGGGAAATGCTCCAATGTGCGTTTACACTTTTTTAGATAGTGTTGATTTATCCGGCAAAACTGTAAAACCTTTCTGCACTCACGAAGGAAGCGGGTGGATTGGAAAATAGCAGGCGTTTTTGGGCGTAACCTTGAAGTTTCACTGGGCGTTCCGGCAGCAAGCTGCCGTCGCTATGTCCAGGGTTCCGCTATCGCTCCATTCCTCCGCTCGTTTCACTCGCTTCGGAACGCCTTCGGCGCCCTTCCCAGCGCTAACGCAATTTCTCACACTTTTATTTATCCCATAA
>CAVJHV010000120.1:0-6332 GCA_963649315.1 Treponemataceae bacterium
GAAAATATGCTTCAAGAGTTGATACAAGCAGACTTTTTCCAAAACGGCGGGGACGACTCAAAAAGTAAGGAGTGTAAGTCTGTGCTAAATCATAAACAAACTGAGTTTTATCAACATAAAGACAGTTACTTGTGCGGAGTTTTTCAAAACTTTGTATGCCAATCGGCAGAAATCTTCCCTTAGCCATAATCAGATTATAACATAAAAATGAAAAAAGGGTAATGGCAAATATGAAGTCTGCGGTAGCGCTGGGAAGGGCGCCGCAGGCGTTCCGGAGCGACAGAAAGGAGCGGAGGAATGAGCGTTAGCGAACCCTGGACATAGCGACGGTTGGCGGAATGAGCGGAGCGAATGGAGACAACCGGACCGCCAGAATAAAAATCCTAATACCGATAAGTCACCCCTGCCAAAATTGCTGCCAGTTTGTCCGGATTTTTGCAATCGAGTGCTGCCTGAAGGGAAAATTCCAGGTGGGTGGTCGGATGGTATGTGAGGGCAAGGGCTGACGTTTGGGAATTATCCGCAATTTTTGACTGGGAAGGACCGTAAAAAAGATAGGTGGCGGACATGGAAAGTGCGTCGGTAATGTCGTAGGAGGCAAAAGCGAAAAGTTGCAAGCGGTCGGCAAAAGGATGCCAGAGAGATTCGGCTTTGATCTGGAGGGAATGGTTTGAAGTGTCTGTCTGGATGCCAAAAATCTTTGTGAGGGAAAAAGAAATATTAAAATCGTCTTTGGAAAATCCATCGTTTTTGTCAAAAGTGATTGAAGAGCACAAATTGTAATCCAGATAAAGGGTGCCGTCAAAAGCAAGGAAGGCTTTTTGGGTGGAAAAATCTGTGGGGCTTAGGTAGCCGGCCTGGATTTGCTGAATGGGAGTAAAGTTTGTGAAAATCTGGATTCGTGCTCCTGCCCTGCCGCAGCGGGTGTTTAGGGCTGTGTCGAATGGGAAAATTGCAATGCTTTCGAGGGCAAGGTGATTTCCCAGTGGCATGTAGAAAGAAGCCATCCAGTCGGTGGAAGTGCGAAAATCGGAAAGGGAGGATGATGAAAAGGAAGTGGATGTCGCTGAGGAGTCGCCACTGCCGGTCAAAAGTTCAAGAATTTTATCTTTTGTTAAAAAGGCTTCGTAGGGTGTTCCGGATTTTGCTTCCACGCTTGTAAAACTAAGGGAAGTGTCTTTTCTGTCTGGCGGATTGTTGGGGTCGGCTCCGAAAATTAAATCGCCGGCGTTGTAGTAAAGGCCGAAGCCCCAGCTGAGTGGCATTTTTCCCACTGTTAATTTTGCTTCCTGGTCGCAAAACCATGGCAGACGGGCTTTGAGGTAGGCTTTGTTCAAGGTGAGTGTGGCAAGGACGCCGGCCTTGGTAATGTCGGATTCGGGAATGGTAGACAGGGCCAGGCTGGCGTCAAAATAGGCTTTTACGATGGATTTTGCCTGGGTGTCGACTTTTAGATGGAGGTCGCTGCTTGTGATCCAGTTGTCTTTTTCCAGGGGGAAGTTGATTTTTGTACTGGCCAGGTCGTATTCGTTGGCGGTGTGGACGTAGCCGGAAGAAAAATTCAAACTGGCACCAGCTTTTGCCTGGGCGGAAAGAGGCTGGATAAAAAAGGCCTGGGTTAAAATGAATGGGATGGTAAAAAATATTGATTTTTTCATTTTTTTTTGAACTCCTGGAAGGTTTGCGCAAAGGATAGTAGGGGTAGCGGGCGGTTATTTCAATAACCGCCCGCTAAAGACCGCAGGCACACTATTTGTGTGCCGAGGACTTTGCAGGCGAAAGCCGGAACCCCGGATAGCCTGGTTTTTGTTCCGTACCGGCGGCAGCTGGTGCGGAACAAAAATGCGCCCAAATAAAAATTTTAATAATTTAAATTCGAAACGGTAAAAAGTTTTTCGTCCAAAGGCATGTCGAATTCGACCGCAGTTACGTACATGGTGGTTTCGCTGGATTTTTTCAAAAGATTTTGAGTGATGCTTTTCTGGGAAATCCAGTGGCCGTTGAAGTTTTTAAAATCGTAGGCATTGATTTCGTTCATGGCTTTACCGCTGGCAGAATAGTCAATTTCTTTTACCGTTGCGTAAGTTTTTTTGTCCAGCCACAATTCCTGTTTTTGATAAAGCTGTTTGCGGTTTTTGGCGGTCAGCATGACGTGGTAGCAGTCGAGGCCGTTGACATTTTCCTGGCCCAGAAGCTGGCCCGAATAATTGTTCAAAATGGAATTGTCGCCGGTTAAATCTTCGTAGGTAAAATCTGAGCCCATGATGGAATCTTTTAAAGCACTACCCTGCAGGCGGATGACTTCTTCGGCATCGGGATAGTAAAGATAAACTGAATCTTTGAGGCGGAGGATTTTTTGTCCGGCGTCTGGGCCTTCTGTTACGGTGATGAGAGTATCTCCGTTTTTCTTTGAGTCACTTTCAAAATAATTGTAGGTTGTTCCGAACTTGTCTTTGACTTCGATTTTAGCTGTCATTTTTGCTGTTTCGTAAAGTTCGTTTTTGTCGTAGTTTTTCATGATTTCTTCAATTGAGGGGGTGGCTTCCTGTGCGAATGCAGCACCGGTGAAAATTATAAAAAGTGAAAGTGTGGTAAAAAGTGTTTTCTTCATAAAAAAATCTCCTTGTAAAAGTTTTCAAGCCCCTGAAACAAGTTCAGCACGATGTTTTTTTCGCTACCGGAACGAGTTCAGGGTAACGGACATTTCTAGTTTTCTGACCTTAAGGCTTCGGCTGGCTGAACTTTCAGCGCCATTCTTGACGGGATAATGCTTGCAATCACTGCGGTAAAAAATCCGATTGCAAAATATTCAAGGTAATATTTAAAATCCAGATGAGGATAAAGCATTGTCTTGATGTTAAAACCGCTCATCGAAGAATCATAAACTGAACCTGCCATGTTGATACCCGTGTGTTCTGTAATTGTGATTACGATGGCAGAAAGAATTGAACCCGCCGTTGCCGCAATAAATGAAATGATGATAGTTTCCAAAAGGAAGAGGAAAACAATTGTGTGCCCTCCCATTCCAAGCGAAAGCAGGCTGCCGATTTCTTTTTTGCGTTCCATTACGCTCATCAAGGTGCTGTTGAAAATTACGATTGCCGAAAGCAGGAAGAAAATCAATGCCATTATTGAATACATTATGTCTGCATATTTGAACACTGCGTAAAGTGTGCTGCCCTTGTACCATGGCAAAATTTCATAATCTGCAATAGAAGGAATTTTTTTGATGTCGGCAAGAACTTTTTCGGTCAGCTGATTGTTTTCCCAGTCGTCTGTAACCACAAGAAGCTGGACTGCGTTTCCGTTCATTCTAAGCAGGTTTGAAAGGGTGTAAAAATCCATCAAAATGACGTTGCCCGAATAGTCGCTGTCTGCAAAATTTACAATCGCTGCAATTTTTACCGTACAGCCGTTGGTTCCGTTGCTGGCGGTGCGGGCCATAAAAGTAAATTTGTCTCCGGCATGCAAATCATATTTCTGGGCAAAGGCTCTGGAAACGATTACGTTTTTTCCGGCATTGCCATTTTTTACCAGGTCGACATCCCCTTCCAAAATCTGATTGTCTTTGTCCGAAAGATTGTAGCCGTTTACAAAATCAACTCCGTAGATTGGACAGGATTTTGTTTCGCCGTTTCTGTAGACTGCAACTGCCGTAGAAATTTTTGGCAGGACATTTACAACGTGCGGAATTTTTTTGATTTCTTCTATTACATCGCTGGTATTTTCAACGTAAAGATTGAGGGGCGTAATTCTTTCGTTTTCTGTGTAACGAGGATTTCTTACGCGGATAGCGCCCAGTTCGTTGTGGGTAAAATTATATTTCATATCATCAAGCGAACCGTATTCTGTGGCCATATTAATATCAATCAAAAGAGTAACCAGAAAAAGTGCGAGTCCTGCAAGGATTGTTCGTCTTTTGTTCCTGCGGATATTTTTCCATGCAAGCTGGAAAATGAATTTTAAATTACTGGCTTTTTTCATTTTGCTAATCCTCCCCTGCTATTGTTTTCTAAAGATTTCTGCAATTTCTTTTTTTGAAACGGAACGAGCCGGAATAAAGGCTGCAAGTCCCGAAATTACAAGGGCCCCTAAAGTTACGCGGATAAAACCGACTGGGTCCCATTCAGAGCGGACAATGTTGTTGATTCTAAATCCCATATCAACACCATCCAAAAGTGAACCAATGTTTATTCCTTTTGTGGTAAGGGGGATGTTTAAAAGGCAGGCGATTGTAAAGCCGATTATGCAGCCCACCAGGCCAAGGCAAACACCTTCCAGGGCGAAAAGTTTTTTGATGTAACCGCCGGAATATCCCATGGCCTTAAGCATGGCGATTTCGTTTTTTCGTTCCAGGACAGACATCAGCATTGTGTTGCTGATTCCCACTGCCGCGATTATAAACAGGAAAAGCATGAGGGCGTTTGTGATAACTTTGTAGAAATTCTGCATTTGAATACTGTCCGCATTTATTTCACGCCAGGTTTTTGCTTCCATGTTTGTGCCGTCAAGGATTTTTGATGATTGCAAATCTTTTTGGAGTTTTGCAACATTCGCATCCACGTTAAAATAATTTCCCATGTTTGCGTTTACCGAAGTGACCGCTCCTTCCATCTCAAGCATTTCGTCCAGGTAATTTATGTCCATAAAAATATAACTTGAATTGATTGTTGAATTCGGACAATGCAAAATGCCTACGATCGGGACATCCATGGTCTGGGTAAATCCACCCTTACCTTTACACTGAACTGTTATGTACCAGCCAAGCTGGGCCCCCATGTCATCAGCAATCCAGCTGCCAACAACCGCACCTGAGCAGTAAGGCTGGTCTGCGTCCTTTTCAAGCCATGTGCCGCTTTGCAAAGAATCTGAAAGTTTGTAAACATTTTTTACTTTTTCAGGTTCTAGTCCAACAAGAACTCCTGTGATGCTGCCGGCGGTTTCAAAATAATCTTCATTAAAATATATTTCGCACTCGCTGGTGATTTCCGGACAGGAAGCAATTTTTTTACTTTCCAGATAATTTTCGATTTTCTGCCTGTCATCTTTTTCTATAAGATAATCGATTGGCAGTTCGTCCTTGTTTTTAAAATATTCCTTAGCATAAAATTTCACGCCGGAACATTCGTAATTTATAATATTGATGTCGGTTTCGTTTGAAAGACCGTAGATGAGGCTATCAAACAAAACCGTAAAAATTACGCCAAATGCAACTGCACTGGCTGTAACAAAACTTCGCTTTTTGTAGCGGAACATATTTTTCCAGGCCATTTTAAAAATCATTATTTTGCCTCCGGGATTGGTGCGTTCAAGTTTTCGATTTTTCCATCGCGGATTCTGATTATTCTTTTTACAGTCTGCATGACCAGCTGGTCGTGAGTAGAAAAAATACAGGTAATATTGTGTTTTTTGTTTAATTCCTTCATCAATTCCAAAATCATTTTGCTGTTTTTGGAATCCAAGTTGGCGGTTGGTTCATCTGCAAGAACTACGGCCGGCTCTTTTACCAGGGCCCTGGCGATTGAAATACGCTGCTGCTGACCGCCGGAAAGCCTTGACGGAAGCCTATCCTGCATGCCGTCTAGCCCCACTTCCTTGAGCATTGCCCATGAGCGTTCGCGAACTTCCTCTTTGGAAAATTTATTCAAAAGCGAAAGTGCCATTTCAACATTTTCCTGGGCCGTCAAAACCGGAATCAAATTGTAACTTTGAAAAATAAAACCAATTTTTTCGCGGCGGAGCAAAGTTTTTTCCTTTGTTCCCATCGAAGCAATGTCACTGCCATCTAAAAAAATATGCCCTTCTGTTATGGAATCCAGACAGCCAATTAAGTTTAGCAGGGTGGTTTTTCCAGAACCAGAAGGCCCAGCAATTGCGGTAAACTCACCTTTTTCGATGTCCGCCGTCACTCCGTCCAGGGCATGAACTTCGACAGAATTTTCAAAATTCTTATTTTGATTTGTCATCTTTCTTTTGTCAGAGTCCACAAAATAGATTTTTTTTACGTCTTGAATTTGAAGTATTTTACTCATAAAAATATCCTTGATGTTTCATTTGTTTGATATAAGTTAGTGTTTGCTAACCATAGAAAAATTATCATACAATTTATTTTTATGCAATACATGTTTATATATTTATTTGCTTAAATGATTATAAAGGTATATGTTTCGCCCGGAAAAATTCTCATGAAAACAGTCTAAATATATGCCAAATAAGTCTTTACCTATTGACACAAATATTTTTTTCCACTATATTATTCTAACCTAAATACGACGCTGGGTAGAGCAGTTGGCAGCTCGTCGGGCTCATAACCCGGAGGCCGCAGGTTCGAG
>CAVJHV010000121.1:0-6216 GCA_963649315.1 Treponemataceae bacterium
CATTATATGTCACTCAAAATGTTTTATACTATTTTTAAAATAATAAAATTCCAAAAAGTGGATTTTTATTAAAATCACATTCATTTTTTTATTTAAGAGGACCTTATGACTGACATTTTTTTACTTTTAGCACTTGCCATTTTATCTTTAATTGAAATTATATTGCTTTGCCTTGTAATGGGAAAAATCAAAAAATCCAATGCTGAATCTCTGACAGAAAAATTTTCGCTTTATGAAAAAACTTTAAAAGATGAATTTGAGCGAAATCGTAAAGAACTTTCTGAATCAAATTCCATAACGCGAAGGGAAAACAACGCTGCTCTTTTAAACTTCCAGAATTCCATGACAGGTTCTTTTTCAAATTTAATGTCCCTTTTATCTCAGCGTTTGGACACTCTTACAAAAACAACCCAGGACTCTTTACTGCACCAGCAGCAATCTGTTCAAACAAGTTTAAAATCAATTCAAGATAGTAATGAAAAAAAACTTGAGGAAATGCGCGTGACTGTTGATGAAAAGCTTCAGTCAACTTTGGAAAAAAGACTTACTGGTTCTTTTGAACTTGTTACAAAACAACTTGAAGCGGTACAAAAAGGACTGGGTGAAATGCAAAATCTTGCAAGCGATGTGGGCGGATTAAAACGCGCTCTTACGAATGTAAAAACAGCTGGCGGTATGGGAGAAGTTCAGCTGGAAGCCCTGCTTTCACAAATGCTTTCGCCAGAACAGTTTGTAAAAAATGCTCATCCTAATCCAACTAATGCAAAAAAGGTTGTTGAGTTTGCGGTAAAAATTCCTTCTAAAACAACAGACGGCAACTTTATTCTTTTGCCAATCGATTCAAAATATCCGGCGGCAGTCTGGGACAAGTTGACTCTTGCCTATGAAAATGCAAACAAAGAAGAAATTGAAATACAAAAAAAGGCTCTTGTTATGGACATTAAAAAAATGGCCAAGGATATTAAAGAAAAATATATTGAAGTTCCTTACACAACGGATTTTGGACTTTTATTTTTGCCTTTTGAAGGTTTGTTTGCAGAAGTTATGCGTATTCCAGGTCTTTTCCAGAAGATTCAGGACGATTTTAAAGTTACCATTGCAGGTCCAACCACTCTTGGGGCTTTTTTAAATAGTTTGCAGATGGGATTCAGGACTCTTGCCATTCAAAAAGAAACTTCTAAAGTCTGGGATTTGCTGGGTTCTGTAAAATCTGAATTTGGAAAATTTGGAGATGTTCTTGCAGTAGCAAAAAATAAACTTGAATCAGCAGCTTCTGAAATTACAAAAGCGGAAAATCGCAGCCGTCAAATTGAAAAGAAACTTACAAACGTTAATGTTTTGCCGGAAGACAAAAAAGATGAAAGTCAAAGTCTTTTAGATGATTTAACTGATGATTCAAAAGAAACTTTTGTAAAATAACGCGGTAGGCTATGGAGCACCTGCGAAGGCTGTTTCAACAGCCGAAGCAGAAGAAAAAAGTCCCACAATTTGTGGGGCTTTTTTCTTTGAGGGTTACCGAAGTGCGGAACAGCCGACGGCTGACGTAATGAGCAAAGCGAATGAAGTCTGCCGGACCGCCCAAACCAAATTTTTCTCTATATAATAGAATTTTTTTAATTTTTTTTAATTAGCAGTGGCTAACATATTGACATTTTTCTTACTAAAATTAAATATGTAACTTGAAGAAAGGAGCAAGCTATGCCATTAACACTTTGTAGTACAGGAGATGTCAGGACCGTTAGAAAAATCGGTGGTTCTCAGGAAGTAAGGCAGCACCTTATCGATATTGGTTTTACGGAAGGCAGTGAAGTTACCGTCATTAGTTATTTGAGCGGGGATTTGATTGTTAAAGTAAAAGATTCAAGAATTGCCCTTGATAAGGCTATGGCAACAAAAATTCTAGTCTAAATTTTTATCTAAAATCATTCTAGTCGACTTTTATTATCTGATAGGAGGCATAAATGAAATCTTTAAAAGAAGCGCGTGTAGGCGAAACTTTGACCGTTAAAAAAATTAATGGCCAGGGTGCTGTAAAGCGACGTCTGATGGATATGGGTTTTACAAACAATTGTGAAATCTATATTAGAAAAGTAGCTCCACTTGGTGACCCTGTTGAAATCACTATTCGTGGATATGAACTTACTGTTCGAAAAGATGATGCTGAAATCATCATGGTAGAATAGGAATAGTTTTATTAGTGCCTTCTATCCTAAGAAAGGCAATTTTTTTAAGCTTAGAGTTAGGTAAAACTAACTATAGCCAACAAATTTTCAATTGAAGAGGATTTTTTTATGAAAATCGCACTTGCGGGTAACCCAAACTGTGGTAAAACGACAATGTTTAACGCTCTTACTGGCGCTAATCAGTACGTAGGAAACTGGCCGGGAGTTACAGTTGAATACAAGGAAGGTAAAACTAAGACAAATAAAGACCTTATTGTAACTGACCTTCCTGGTATTTATTCACTTTCCCCTTATACAAATGAAGAAGTTGTTTCTCGTGATTATTTGAGAAGTGATGAAGCAACTGCAATTATCAACATTATTGATGCTACAAATATTGAACGAAACCTTTATCTTACTACTCAGCTGATTGAACTTGGTAAACCTGTTGTAATTGCCCTGAATATGGTTGATGCCCTTAAAAAATCTGGCAACACTGTTAATTCTAAAAAACTTGCCGAAAAACTGGGCTGTACGGTTATTGAAACTGTTGCTTTACGCAATAAGGGTGTAAAGGAAGTTACAGAAGCTGCTGCTGAAGCTGCAAAAAATGGCACAAAAGTTCCGGCTGCATGTTTTGCAAAAGATGTTGAAGCTGCAATTTCTGAAATCACAGCCCTGCTCCCTGGTACTGTAAAGGAAAATCTTAAAAGATGGACTGCAATTAAGGTTCTTGAAAAAGATGAAAAAGTAATTGCTGACATTAAACTTTCTGACGCAGACAAGGCTAAGGCTCTGGAAATTACAAATAAACTTGAAGCTTCTAAAGATGATGATATTGAATCAATCATCACAAACGAACGCTACAATTACATTATGGAACTTTTGAAGGGTGTTGTCACAAAGTCTGGAAAGAATATGACTACTTCTGACAAAATTGACCGCATTGTTACAAACCGTATTCTTGGTATTCCAATTTTTATTGCTGTAATGTGGTTTGTTTACTGGGTTGCTGTTTCTACTGTTGGTACAATGGGTACAGACTGGGCAAACGATGTTTTGTTTGGTGAATGGATTTGTGGAGGAACTCAGACTTTGCTTGAAAATGCGGGTGCTAATCCAGTTTTGATTGACTGTGTTGTAAACGGTATTTTGGGTGGTCTTGGTGCAGTTTTGGGATTTGTTCCACAGATGGCTGTTCTCTTCCTCCTCCTTTCTATTTTGGAAGATGTAGGATATATGGTTCGTATCGCATTCGTTATGGATCGTTTGTTCCGCAAGTTTGGACTTTCAGGTAAATCATTTATTCCATTATTGATTTCTTCAGGATGTGGAATTCCTGGTATTATGGCCAGCCGTACAATCGAAAACGAAAACGACCGCCGTATGACAATTATGACTACAACATGGATTCCTTGTGGTGCAAAACTTCCTGTAATCGCTATGATTGCGGCAATTCTTGCTACAAAGTTCACTGGCGGAAACGCTTCTTGGGTTGGTCCTTTGATGTATTTGATTGGTATTGGTTCAGTTTTGATTTCAGCAATCATGCTCAAAAAAACAAAGCCTTTCCACGGTCCTGCCGCTCCATTTATTATGGAATTGCCACAGTATCATATTCCACAGCTCAAAACTGTTCTTCTTCACACTTGGGAACGCCTCTGGTCATTTATCAAAAAGGCCGGAACAATCCTCTTCCTTGCTTGTCTTGTAATGTGGTTCCTTTCCAGCTATGGTTGGCAGCCTAACACAAAAGAAGTTACTCAGGCTGATGGATCTGTCGTAGAAGTTGAAGCTGAAGGTACATCTTTTGGTCTTTGTGATGCTGATTATTCAATTATGGCTAAAGTTGGTGGTGTTCTCCGCTACGCATTTATTCCTTTGGGATTTGGTAATGAAGATGGTGGCTGGCAGTGTGCAGCTGCTTCACTTTCAGGTTTCTCTGCTAAGGAAGGTATTGTAACAACAATGGGTGTTTTAGCCGGTGCTGATGATGCTGATACAGAAGCGTTGGCAGGTGCTGGAAGCGTTGCTGATATTGACCTTGAAGCCGACGATTCTGCTACAGGCGAAGTTGTCATGGAAGAAGCCGAAGAAGAAGGAAATGCTAAGAACGCAGTTGATGCAATTGCAAAGTGGTTCCCAACCGCTCTTGCCGCATTCTGCTTCCTCTTGTTCAACTTGCTTGATTCACCATGTCTTGCTGCTATTTCTACAATGGCAAATGAATTAAATAATAAAAAATGGTTCTGGTTTGCAATTCTCTTCCAGAATTTGTTTGCATACATTGTGACAATGATGGTATTCCAGATTGGTTCACTTTTCAGCGGTGCTTCGTTCGGAAACGGATATTCTGTAGTTGCTTTGATTATTGCATTTATCTTCCTTGCAGCATTCCTTTTTGGACTTTTCCGTCCAAATCCTTACGAAAAAAAAGCTAGAGCAGCATAAAATGTTTCTTGAGGGGGTGTGATTACAGCACCTCCTTGAGTTTGCGCTTGAGCTGCCACTAATGCAATGTTTTAGAGGAGTTTTTTATGATTGCGACAATTATTGTAATAGCCCTGATTATTGCTTATTCCGCTTTTGTAATTGCGAATTATGTAAAAAAACAGAAAAAAGCAAAGGAAAAAGGCATTCCAAAAGGTTGCTATGCCTGTGCCGCTTTTAAAGGCGGTCAGTGTCCCAGTCATAAAAACTGCTGTGGAAATTGTTGCAGTAAGAAAGAATAATTTTTAGAAGACTGCCCTTTTTTTGCGGGCAGTTTTTTTTAATTCCTGCCAGGTTGCAAAAAACACCGGGGATTTTTTTTTAGACTTGAGGAGTAAAAAATGATAAACGTAATTTTGATTTTAATTGTCGTTGTGATTGCTTTTTTTGCAATCAGATTTACGGTCAAAAGACTCCAGGGAAAAGCCGGCTGCTGTGGCGGTGGTGGCCAGAATTCTGTGATGGTAGAGCCAAAACATATAGAAAAAATCCTTGGCAAAAAAGAAATTGTAATAGACGGAATGAAATGCAAAAACTGTTCTTCCAGAGTTCAAAACGCCTTGAACGCCCTGGAAAATGTAAACGCCATTGTAAATTTGAACAAGAAAACAGCCAAAGTAAAATTCGGTCAAGGGGTAACAGACGAACTTTTAAAAAGTACAATAGAAAATTGCGGCTACAAGGTACTTGAAATTAAGTAAAAGTAGCAGTCTATAGAGCAGTGCAAAAGCAGTTTCAACCATCAAAAATCAAATTGTGTCACAAAATAAAATTTTATTTTTGGGCCAAACTTTTTTTTCCTAAACGGCGATTCCGCACTTCGGTAACCCTCAAAGAAAAAGTGCTCACAAATTGTGGGCACTTTTTCTTCTGCTTCGGCTGTTGAAACAGCCTTCGCAGGTGCTCCAATGCCGGGCCTGCCTTTTTTAAAAGATTTACCTTTCAAAACTAAAAATTCTTTTTCAAATTTTTCCACTAATCAAAATCAAAAATACATGATATAATTGCAGAACAACTTATGAAAAAGCTTTCTTATTTTACAAAGAGGATATTTTGAAAACTTTTAATTTTATTTTAGACAAAAACAGTAAAATTAAACTTTACTTTCAACTTTACCAGCAAATCTGTGATCAAATTTTGTCTGGTGAAATTCCTCTTGGAACAAAACTTCCTTCTGTAAGGGCACTTTCAACACAACTGGACACATCAAAAAATACGGTTATAAAAGCCCTTGAAGCTTTACAAAAAGACGGTTTTTTAATTTCAAAAAATAAATCTGGTTACTATGCAACTATTCCAAAAGAAAGAAAAGTAACTCCAAACATTATCAAAGAAGAAATTTCCGAAACAAAAACTGAGAAAATCTCTAAACAAAAAAATTCAATCATTACAGTTGATGACATTTTGCAAAAGGCTTCGACACTTTCTGCCACTCCTTTAGATTCTTCTTTGGCTGCCCCAGAAGAAAAAAATATTTCTTACGATAAAAATCTTTTTGTTAAATTAAATGACAAAATTTCCATAGAAGAAGAAAACATTCCAGAAGCCACTTACCTTTCTACAG
>CAVJHV010000122.1:0-6169 GCA_963649315.1 Treponemataceae bacterium
AACAAAGTTTTACGAGTGTTCCGTCTTTCGTGCAGACTCCCTGGAGCTTAAATCCATAGAACCAGCCTTTTGTAGACTTCCCGCGGCTGGCAACCTTCTTCATGACCTTGTGGGAACTGATATATCTGTTTTCGCAGACTGAAATGGGCGTTGAATCAAGATAAAAAGTGTTTTCTTTGCAGTTTCGCCGGTTCAAATAAAGCTGAAACTGGACAAATGCAAGGATGAAAGGTGTCGATTTGTTGGTAGCCTTCAGAAAATTTTCATAGTTTGTCAGATTTGGGAAAAATTTAATGTAGTTCACTGATGCATTCTTGTGAAAAGTTTTTAAGTCAGAAGTTCTGTCAAGGATTCTTGCCAGATTCAAAGTCACCACTTCCGGAATTGACATCCTTCGGACAGGTCCGCGCTTGCCGTAATAGAGCTCAAGATTCTTTTTTCCACACTCCGTTTTGATGAACATATGGTAAAAATCATCAACAATGCAGTATAATTTAATCAGATCGTTTTCGGTCATGGCGTAAACCTCTTTTATTTTTTTGTAGTGATTAAAATTTTAAAGGTTTACGCCTTTTTTGTAAATTTATAATTAAAAGTCGAAATTTGACCTATTATTTTTTTAAAGGCCAGACCTATGCCAACAGAACAGATTTAGTCATTTTTTTGCTCCTTAATTAATGGAATAAATTCGTTAAAAAAGAGCCTTATAAAAAACTCACCCCTTACGCCCCTTATTATAATGCATATTTTTTTAATATCAATTTTTTTTAGGATTTCTTTAATTTATTTGAAAAAATTCACACGATTCAAAAAAAAAGAAGCTCCCCAAAAAGAGAGCCTCTTTTTTTAGTCAACTTTATTTATTTAAATATTCGCAAACAAGGCTGCCCATCTTTTTGGTGCCAACAAGTTTTCCTACTGCCTTTACTTCTTCTATGTGAGAGCCTGCTATGTCACCTGTGCGGTAACCGTCATCCAAAACAGCGTCAACTGCTTTTTCAATCTGGCTGGCTTCTTCTTCAAGGCCAAAGCTGTAACGCAAAAGCATTGCTGCAGAAAGAATGGTTGCCAGAGGGTTTGCTAAATCTTTTCCGGCAATGTCAGGGGCAGAACCGTGGATTGGTTCATAAAGACCAGGACCAGTGCCGTCACCCAAAGATGCAGATGCCAACATACCGATGGAACCTGTAATTTGTGAAGCTTCGTCAGAAAGAATGTCACCAAACATATTGCTTGTTGCAATAACATCAAACTGTCTAGGGTTACGTACCAGCTGCATGGAAGCGTTGTCTATGTACAAATATGAAAGGGCTACTTCCGGGTAGTCTTTTTTTACATCTTCTGCAACACGTCTCCAAAGCTGGCTGGAATTTAAAATATTTGCCTTGTCTACTACGCAAAGTCTTTTCTGTCTTTGCATTGCGTATTCAAAACCCATGCGGACAATGCGTTCAATTTCCGGACGGGTATATTTTTCTGTATCCCATGCTGTGTTCATGTCTTCTGAAGTGCCGCGCTCACCAAAATAAATGCCGCCTGTCAATTCACGTACGATTAAAATGTTTAAACCGTCACCAACAATTTCGTTTTTTAAAGGACATGCGTCTTTTAACTGTTTAAACATTACAGCCGGGCGAAGGTTGGCAAAAACTTTCATTCCGCCACGGAGTCCAAGAAGGGCTTTTTCCGGGCGCAATTCTGAAGGCAAATTGTCCCACTTAGGACCACCGACTGCACCAAGGAGGGCAGCATCGCTTTTTAAAGCAATGTCCAGCTGTTCCTGTGGAAGAGGTTTTCCAAACTGGTCAATGGCAGATCCGCCTGCTATAACCTTTGTGTAATTCCACTTGTGTCCGTACTTTTTTGCTATTGTGTCAAGAACGTTAACAGCTTCTGCAACAACATCAGGTCCAATTCCATCACCTGGAATTAAAGCAATATTTTTTTCCATTTGTGTAACTCCGTAAAATGAATTTCTGCGGGATAATATAGCACTATTTATTTTGAAATTAAAGTGTGCTTTACGAAAAAAACATTTCTTTCCATAAAGCGCATAGCCGGCCGTGAAAGGGCCTGGTGCCACAAAGTGGCACTGGAGCGAAGCGGAACCCTGCAAGGGCCGTTTAACAAAAGGCGGTATGCTTCAAAAAAAATTACACAAGACCGTGATATTTTTTTTCGATGTCCTTGATAAATTTGTATTCGAAGGAGTCTACCAGGGCAAGCCATGAAGCTTCCACGACGTCGCAGCTGACGCCTATGGTTGACCATGAGTCCTGACCGTCACTTGATTCGATTAAAACGCGGACTCGGCTGGCTGTTGCGCTTTTGCCGTCCAGAACACGAACTTTGTAGTCTGTCAAATGGATTTCTTCTACGCCTGGGTAAAACTTTTTCAGGGCTGTGCGGAGGGCTGAGTCCAGGGCGTTTACAGGACCGTTTCCTTCGCCGGCAGAAATTCGAATTTGTCCGTCAACGTCAATTTTTATCTGGGCAAAGGAATAAAGGCCGTCTTCTATGAGAGGATTTTCGTCACTGGTTTTGTAATAGTGCAATTTGAAAAATGGCCGGTACTTACCTATTGCCTTTCTGACTAAAAGTTCAAAGCTGCCGTCAGCACCTTCAAACTGGTAGCCCTGGTGCTCAAGTTCTTTAACTTTACCAATAATTTCTGCAACGATTGGAGATGATTTTGTAATGCTTTTGTCAAACTTTTGAATTTTTTCGATTATCATGCTGCGGCCGGCAACTTCGCTCATCAAAAAGACTCTTTCGTTACCAACGCTTTCTGGTTCTACATGTTCGTAGGCATATGGATTTTTTAAAACTGCATCTATGTGCATGCCGGCTTTGTGGGTAAAGGCATTTTGTCCAACGTAAGGCATGCCCACTTCCAGCGGAATGTTTGTAATTTCTGCGACTTTTTTGCAGACTGGTGTAAGGGATTTGATTTTGTCTTCTTCGATGCACTTGTAGCCCATCTTTAACTGGAGGTCTGCAATGATTGTAGAAAGGTTTGCGTTTCCAGTTCTTTCGCCAAAGCCTAAAAGGACTCCCTGTACGTGGCGGGCTCCGTTTTCTACTGCGACCAGTGTGTTGGCAACTGCCAGGCCTGAATCGTTGTGGGTGTGAATGCCGATTTTTACTTTTGAACCAAAAGCGTCCACAACTGCTTTTACTGCCTGACCACATTCATTCATCATGGCACCGCCCTTTGTTTCGCAAAGGCAAAGAACTTCTGCCCCGCCCTCCACTGCTGCCTGTAAAGATTTTAAGGCGTAATCACGGTTGGCCTTGTAGCCTGTAAAAAAATGTTCGGCATCGAAAATTACGGATTTACCTTTTTCTTTAAGAAAGGCGCATGTTTCCTTTATCATCAAAAGGTTTTCTTCCAGGGTGACGTGGAGGATTTCTGTTGCCTGAAAGTCCCAGGTTTTTCCAAAAATAACGACTGTCTTTGTTTCTGCCATTAAAAGTGACTGCAGCTGGCTGTCTTCCGGGCATGTAATTCCCTTCCGCCTGGTAGAACCAAAAGCAACAATTTCGGAATTTTTTAATTTGAGTTCTTTGGCCTTTTGGAAAAATTCCATATCTTTTGGGTTTGAACCAGGGTTACCGGCTTCAATATATTTTACTCCCAGTTCGTCCAGGGCCTGAACAATATGAATTTTATCCTGCACAGAATAACTGATTCCTTCACCCTGTGACCCATCGCGCAAAGTCGAATCCAGACAATCAATCAAACACTCATTTACATCTGCCATGACAAAACTCCAGAAATTAATTTTTATGCTCAGGGCCTGTCTTTTACAATTTTCATGCCCTTTTTTCATAGTTCTAAAAATTGCAATTTTTAGGAGCTTCCTTAAACCAAAAGAGTTTTTAAAGTTACTTCTAAAAATTGCAGTTTCCAGAAAGACCTTCAAAAGCGAATTTTCAAAATCAAGAGAATTATATCCATTTTTTCACTTTAATCAAATGGGGGACGGAACTTCAGATTAAAGCCAAAAAAATACAGGAATTAAAAAGAAATGAAATGGCTAAAAGCAGTAATGGGAATATTTTTTCATAAAACTATTCCTTAACCGTAACAACGTAAGTTCTACTCTTGTCACCCCATATATGACCAATTTCATCACCAGGTTCACAAAAACCGTTAAGTCTCAATGTGTATTCACCAGGACTAGAAAATGACATTTTTATTTTTACAATTCCTTTTATGTTTCCATAGCGGTCTTTACTTTCATAAGGTACAGGTTTAAGGCACAAATATTTTTCTGTTGTTGTTGCTTCGTAGTAACTTCCTTCCAATATTTCGTAATCTTCAGGATAATTTTCAAGGTAAAGTACATAGATTGTTTCGTCAGGATTTCTTGAATGAAAAGCCTTTGTTAATATTCCAGTTATTGTAACTTCTTCTCCGACAGAAACTTCAGTCTTGTCAATTTCTGCCTTCAAATAAGCAGGAAACCTGAACTCCATTAAAGCCAAAAAAATACAGGAATTAAAAAGAAATGAAATGGCTAAAAGCAGTAATGGGAATATTTTTTTCATAAATCTACCTCATTGTTTACTAAAGTATTGTAAATGCTCTTGTCTTCATCAGACCATTCATTTACTTCCAGTAACTTTTTATACCAGTCTTTTACTGACTTTGTAGAAGAATATTTGTAGGGTTCAAAGATTTTTGAAAGCGGTAAAGCGTCATACAAATCTGTTTCTTTGTCATAAAAAGAAGTGTCATGTAAATCATGATAAGAAGAATAATAAAAATATGGTAAGACATTACCTTTTTCTAGACGAGAAAGATAATCATACTCAGCATTATACTCTCCAAAATATCTGTCCATCAAAGTCCACCCGTAAAAGTACCCCCAGGATTCAATCAAGGGAGCCTCTAAAAATTGCAATTTTTAGAGGCAACTATGAAAATGCGACATTTTAAGTCTTTGTATTTCAAAGACTTAAAATTCGAAGGCATCTCTAAAAAAGCATTGAAAATGATTTTTTAGAGATGCCCTCAAGCATACCTGCTCACTTTTTCCGTCGTTGTAACAGTTGTCAAATGGGGACTGCAGGTTGGAAAGAATTTCTATCCAGCCTCCTAGCATCTGGATGTACTCTCTATTCCAATAAAGATTTTTTCCGCTTCCAATACTTGTGTAGTGGCTGGCATGAGCCATTTCATGGAAAACCATTTCTGTTATGGATTCTGTTTTTGTGCAGTAGCCAGTTTCCTTTATGGGAATAAAAATGTCCGGGAGGTATGCAGCAAGGGCGGCCCCTGCGGCACTTCCTATGAGTGTAGCCGTTCCCACTTGAATTTTTGAACCTATTGCAGCACCCAAAGAAATTGTATCCAGGGCTAAGGCATTTTGCATTAAAGTCATGCCCCCGCCAATATTTTTGCATGCCCAGAATTTTAATGATTCAGGGGCTGTGATTCCGTCTTCTTTTGCATTTTTTAAAGGAAGGTACTCTTCTCTTATTTCATCATAATAATAAACATGACCGCTGGGCCTTGCCCTTGCATAATTCCACCATAAAATTCTTGCAGGACTGTTTGCTTGGCTTCCGCCCTCATAAAACTTTTTTAAATCTTCTTCGGAAAGATACATTTCTTCTATTATTTCACTTTCACAGTCACTAAGGGATTTTGACTGTAAAAAAGTTTCCATTGGGGTCATCTGGTAAAACCAGGGGCTGTATTTTTCACTGCCCTCATTTTCAGGAAAGTATGTGCCACCTTCTTTTATTTCATAATCCAGGGGAACTGTATTTAATGTTTCAAAAAGATTTTCAAGTTTTTCTACGTTTTCTATATTGCTGGTACGGAGTTTAAAATAGACATAATTTGCCTGAACTTCTTCCTGGCCAGCTGCCCTTTCTAAAGATTTGCAAAGGGATTTTCTCTTTTTTTTCCTAAAACGATTTTTTCGCTTGTAGAAATTTCAGACTTTTTGGACTCCGAACCTGAAAGATATCCGTCACATGAAGTGTAAGAAAAAGTTCCCGCCAGGACAAAAATTGTAACAATCATTTTTTGAATAAAACATCTCTTCATTTTAATTTCTCCTGATAACGACATTGTAGTCATGAAACGTCACATAAATCAAGATTGTCTTTTTGTAGTAACGCTTAAGTGGATTTTGAAAAAGACAAATTTTGC
>CAVJHV010000123.1:0-4071 GCA_963649315.1 Treponemataceae bacterium
TCAAAAGGTTCTGTAGCAGCTGAAGGGACAATTGAAGAAATTCTTTCTTTAACAAAAAAGAATAATCTTGAAGATGCATTTATTTCGCTTACAAAAAAGGATTAGCTTATGAAAAATTTTAAATCACTTTACAAAAGATTTTTGTTTAAATTTGCAATTAACCCTTTTACATATTTAATTACTTTTTTATTCATAATTATTTCTGTAGTAAGATTTTTCCTTTTGCAGAATTTTTTCTCATCAACAGCGTCTACGGATTTAAGAGTTTTCTTTCAGGGAATTCCCTACATAGCAGTTCTTTTGCTACCGGCATTAAGTGCCTTGCTTCCTTTTAGCGAAGAAGAACTCACATGGCCTGGAAAAAATTATTCTATTCCCCTTGCAAAAATTTTGTCACTTATGACAGTGCTTCTTATTGCAAGCGTTTTGACTTTTTTTCTTCCTCTTCTTGTTTCTTTTTACGGCGACTTGGATTTGTCTCAAGTTGTATGTGCTTACCTTTTACTTTTTTTGTATTTTCTTGCAGCGTCATCTTTGAGCATTTTCTTTTTTACTGTGATTTCTAATAAAGGGCTTGCCTTTGTTCTTACAGCATTGATTTTGTCAGCTGTAAATTTTTCTCATCTGCTTGCAAGATATTTTTCTTTGCCCCAGTGGCTTTCATGGCTTTTAAAAGAAATTTCTTTTGCATGGCATTTTGATGCTGCAGGAAAGGGAATTATTGATACAAGAGATATTTTCTTCTTCATAGCACTTTTCTTTTTCTTTTTTGCTCAATCTATTTTTGCTATCAAAAAAAAAAGGGGAAATTCTTCAAAAATATTCATGCAGTATAAGTTTTTTACCTTTCTTACATTCATTTTGGTAATCGCTCTTTCTGCCAGACTTTACAAAAGAATTGATACAACAAAATCTAAATATTTTACTGTAAGCGAATACAGCAAAAAAATTATTGCTGAACTTGATGAACCTTTGCAAATTTATTATTACCGTACGCCTTCACTAAAAAATATTTATCCTCAAGTAAAAGATGTTGAAGAATTTCTTCTTGAGTATGCCAGTCAAAATAAAAATATCAGCCTGGAAATTTTAGATCCTGTGAAAGAAAACGCTGTAAGTTCTTTGAATAATTATGGAATTTATGGTGACCAGGTAGGCACTTCATCAAGGGGGGACTCTATTTCCTTAGTTTATTCTGCAATCGTTATGAATTATCTTGGACGCATTGAAACCATTCCGGTTGTTTACACAAACACTACTTTGGAATTTGATTTGACAAGCCGAATTGAAGCAATGGTTTTAAATGTTCAGAGAGCAGTTCAGATTCTTACAGGAAATGGCTTGGATCTGGAAGAAGATTATTCTTACGTGGAACCATGGCTGCAGACAATGGGATTTGTAACACTTCATACTTACAGGCCAAGCGAGGCGCGTGAAAATGGAGCTATATCTTTTTCCAGCCTAAGGGGAGTGCCACTTTTAATTCTGGGTACATCTTATTTTAATGCGGAAGATACCCAGGCTCTTAAAGATTATATTCAAAATGGAGGAAAAGTTTTTATTGCAACAACTCCATTTACTGTTGACATAGCAAATGACTGGTCCATCTATCCTCAAGATGACAATGTAATTTATTTGCTCCAGCGATATGGAATTTATTTTAAAGATTCTCTTACCGCGGACATTTCAAATTTCAGGATTACTTTTTATTCTGACACAAGCACAAACGGTCAGAGCGTAAGCGGACAAACAGAATATGTAAATTATCCTTTGTGGCCTGTTTTGTTAAAGCAAAGAAATGCATTAAACGGACTTTCAATGTTCTGGCCTGCAGCAATAACTTTTGACAGTGACATCGCAAGTGATGAAGGTTTTGCAGTCGAAGAATTACTTTTTACAAGTTCCAAGACATGGCAAGTTGAAAAAACAGATGGCAAATATGAAACAAATCCTTTTTACTTCCCGCAAAGTGCAGAAGATACTTCACAATACAAAAGTGAATGCGTTTGTCTTGAAGCAAAAAATGAAAATACAGATTCTGCTTTAATTCTTTACGGCGATCAATATGCCTACACAAAAATCATGTTTAATTATGCGGCTTCTTCTGTTGGGGATATGAGAAGTTTTGATTTTCTTTTAGATTCGCTTCTTAAGTTAAATGATCAGGAGGAAATCCTGCCACTAAAAAACAGAGAGAAAACAGATCAAACTTTATATAAGATTGATTGGTCAAACAAAAATCAAATTTATATTGAAATAATTTTGATTACGTGCCTTTTTCCTTTAGCCATTCTTTTCTTTTTCTACATTGTATTTTACATTTTTAGAAAGAAAAAAAATTCTGCGCTAAAGAAAAATTGATTTTTTAATGGACAGCTTTAAAAATCATTTTCAAATGGAGAAAATACTTTATGAAACTTTTTAATAAATCAAAAGGAATATTATTTTTTTATATTTTTGATATTGTGCTTTTTCTTATTTTAGCATTGACTTTTATTCCATTTGCAAAGAATAAGAGAGTCTCAATAACTTCTGCTGCTTTAAATCCAAAATATGCAGAAGACGTTTCTCAAATTACGATTGAAGTTCCTTCCATGAATGAAAAAGAAAGCGTAAGTCTAAATAAATATGGCTCTATTTGGATTGGAAGTGATTCTAAAACAAACAGCGTTTGGCCTTGTGATTCAAGCAGTGTTAAAAATCTTTTGTCTTTACTTTCTAAAACTGTGAAGATGTATAAAAAATCTGAAAAATCTTCTTCCTGGGAAAGTTTGGGAGTTGATGAAGATAATGCAAAAAAAATTACACTTGCAGCTTCTGACGGCACAGTATTTTCAAAACTTTATTACGGTAGTGAAGACGGAATTTTAAAACGTATTTGCTTAAGGAGTCAGGATCAGGATGAAACTTTCGAAACTGAAAGTGCTGTTTCTACATATTTGACTGCAGATGCTCAATTTTGGGCGGATCCATATATTTTTCCCCGTGCTGTAACTGAACTTTCAAAAGAAGACTCTGAAAACTTTTTGCGAAGGGGGCAAATAATTTCCTTTGTTCCGGAAGATGGCAGCGAACCTAGTCATACTCTTACAAAAATTTTTGAAAACGAAGCAGACATTACTTTAAAATTTTATGATAACGGAAATAATTCTTATTCCGTGACAACAAAAATAAATTCTTCACCATTTGCTTCAAGCGCAGAACACGAAGGCATTTCCAAATTGAATTATTCCTTCAGCATTTCAAGCTGGACATATGAAAAATTACTGGAGCAATAAAATTGACAGATGCTTTAAATGACTTTTTGTCTTGGGCAGACAGATATTTGAATTTTGAAAAGACGCCGAAAAAAAATATTTTCTGGCTTGATACGATTAAATTTATTTGTGACAAATTAGGAAATCCCCAGAATGCCTGTCCTTCATTTCATGTAGCAGGTTCTAAGGGGAAGGGGTCGGTTTCTGCTTTTTTAGCAAATATTCTTACAGAAAAAGGAATGACGGTTGGTTTATATTCTTCGCCACATATTTTGGATTTTAGGGAACGCATTACTTTAAGCGGAAAGTTTTTTTCTGACCAGATTTATTCTTCGTCAGCAAAAGAGTTAATGGAAAAAATTGAAAAATTAAAGGCTGAGGATTTTCCTTCTTCCAGACCTCTTACATGGTTTGAACTGGTTACATCCTATGCTATGCTGTGTTTTAAAAATGCAAAAACAAATGCCTGTGTTTACGAGGTTGGTTTAGGTGGCAGGCTGGATTCAACGAATATCATTAATCCTGAACTTTGTATTATTACGCCAATCGAACTTGAGCACACAGAATTTCTTGGTGACACTTTAGAAAAAATTGCTTTTGAAAAGGCAGGAATTATAAAAGAAAAGACTCCTGTTATTGTAGCAAGACAGCAAAGTAAAAGTGTAAAGAATGTTTTTAAAAAAGTCGCAAAAGAAAAAAATGCTCCTGTTTTTTTTCTGGATGAAAATTTGAAAATTTCGAAGGAAAAATATTTTCTTTCCAAAAATGGCGATTTTAAAATGAAAGGAAAGATATTTTCTAAATATTTTAAAAG
>CAVJHV010000123.1:4081-6072 GCA_963649315.1 Treponemataceae bacterium
TTGCATGTCTTGCTGCAAAAATTGCTTGTCCCGCTTTGGATGAAAAAATAATCGAAAGGGGAATAAATGAAACTCGTCTTCCTGCAAGGTTTGAACTTATAAAAAATCCATCAGGAAAACTTCAAATTCCATTTATTGTTTTTGATGGTGCTCACACAGTAAAAAGCATGAAATATACCATGCAGTCATTTAGCAAAGCACAAAAACTTTTTAAAAGTAAAAAATCAATTTTGCTTTTTGCCTGTGCTCAGGATAAAGACGTTTATGGCATGTCAAATTTTTTTCTGAATAAATTTACAGATATTTTTATAACAAAGCCTGGGGTAAGTAAAAAAACTGATTTTGAAAAAATAAAAACAGCTTTTGACAAAAGAAAACTTTCTTATGTTTTGTTGGAAGATTTTAAGGAAGCAATCATGCTTGCTTTAAAAAAATCAAAAGAAAAAAAAGAGTCCATCCTGGTGACAGGCTCTTTTTATCTTGTCAGTGAAGTAAAAAAAATCTTTAATGAAGATGATAAAAAAAGGACAGTTTTTTGAACTGCCCCTTATCTTAATGGCATCGGTAAAAAATCATTTTCAATGCTTTTTTACCGATGCCTTCGAATTTTCCTAGTTACCTCTAAAAATTGTATTTTTTCGAAGCTTCCTTAAATAAATCAAATAATAATCACTTAGTCTAAATCAGTATAAATGCGAGGCACCCTTTGAGAAATGCAAGTCGTAACTTCGTAAGAAATTGTATTTGTCATAAGGGCTATGTCATTTGCGTCTTGAAGGGCACCGTCTTCTTTTGCTCCAAAGATTATGGCTTTGTCCCATCTTTTTACATTCGACTTTTTTCCTATGTCAACCATGCACTGATCCATACAGATTCTTCCGCGGACAGGATAATTTTTTCCATTAATGGCAACCTGGATTCCACTACCTGCATTCCTTCTTAAAAATCCATCTCCATAACCAATTGGCAAAACGGCTATATCTGTGTCTTCATTCGCTGTCCATGTGCGGCCATAGCTGACAGACATTCCTTTTTTTAAATGACGAATTGCACATACTTCAGTTTCAAGAGTCATCACAGGTTTTAAATCGATTTTAATTCCATTGTCTTCAAGATATTTTTTTGTAATTTCATCAGGATAATATCCATAGATAATAATTCCTGGCCGTATCATATCCATGTGAAAATCTGGAAGAGAAAGACTGGCTGCTGAATTTGCCATATGACAAATTTTGGGATTAGCACCTGCTTCTTTTGCATTTTCAATTGCCTGAAAAAAAAGTTTTTTTTGTTTTTGAGTATAGATTTTATCTTCCTCTTTTAAGGAGTCACTTACACAAAGGTGAGTGCACATTCCCTCAAGAAAAAGATGCTTTGTGGAAGAAATTGTTTTTACCAGTTCTTCTACATCTTCAGGATAGCAGCCAATTCTTCCCATGCCTGTATCAACAGCAAGATGAATGGGGAATTTTTTTACATGAGATTTATTGCATGCTTCTTCAAACATAAGGATATAATCTCTGTCAAAAACGAAAGGTGTAATTTTGTAGTAAACGCAATCTTCAACTTCATCAATTGAACACAGGCTGAAAAGAAGAATAGGGCACTTAATTCCATTTTGTCTTAAAAGAATTCCTTCTTCTGTTGTAGCTACCGAAAGATAATCAGCACCAGCTTCCAAAGCAGCTTTTGCACATTCAAGAATTCCGTGTCCATAAGCATTTGCCTTTACCGGGCACAGAAAAAGTGTTCCTTTTTTCGTAAGAGCCTTAATTTGTTTTATATTTGATTTTAAATTTTCAAGATGAATTATTGCTTTTGTTGACCTCATAATTTCCTCGAATAAATAAGAGTGAAATACATAATAGTTAAAAATATATTTTTTGTTAAGATTGAAAGAGTAAAAAAAAGGTGATAAAGTAAAAAGCAATTTTAAGGATGCTTAAAATCAACTTTTAGAATTTTTTTTAAATTTCTAATCATTTGAATTA
>CAVJHV010000124.1:0-6063 GCA_963649315.1 Treponemataceae bacterium
CACCAGCAGATTTCGTAGAAATCTGCAAATCCGTGTGATTTTTTTTAATTTCTTTTAGTAAATCCCGGGCATTACCTTCGGAAGAATCTTGAGGTACCAGGCGTCCCATTACCGCTTCCTGGAGGATGGCTTTTCTGGTAAGAGTGCCGATTTGTGCATTAAGAAGATTAAGCTCCCTTTCTTTTTTGCCGTATTCTTCTATGAGCGGCATAAATTTTTCGATTGCCTCTACTATGCGTTTTTGTTCGGCGAGCGGGGGGAGAGGAAAATATAACTTTTTCAATGAAGCACCAGTAAGATGTTGAATAGTGACACCTTTACTAGCTTCAGTTAAAATTTTATTAGCTTTATATAATTGAAAAATATACAAATAAAAAATTGGATTAATGTCATTAAAAAATCTGATACGATGTAAGGCATTTTGGTAATACATGGGTTCTTCTTTATTATAAATTGCACATCTACCTGCATCTCCTCCTTCACAAACGAGTAAATCATTTTTTTTAACTGTATAACGTTCGAATTCATCATCTTCAAACTTCATCTGCTTTACTTTCGATAAATCAATTCCATTTTCTTGTATATTTATGGAACAAAGATAATCTTTTAATTTTCCAGTATTCTTTTGAGCATCTTTTGTTTTTCCTAATTCACAAGTTGCAATATCAGTTATTCGTACCCAGCACCAGCTTTCCGGAATGTCAAAGGGGATTTCTTCTGCTGTTACTGGCGGTAATTCTTTTTTTGTCACACGGATTTGTGATTTGCTACGCAAATCACTTTTTGCACCAGCAGATTTCGTAGAAATCTGCAAATCCGTGTGATTTTTTTTAATTTCTTTAAGTAAATCCCGGGCATTACCTTCGGAAGAATCTTGAGGTACCAGGCGTCCCTGAACGGCTTCCTGTAAAAGTGCGTTTTTTAAGTCTTTTGCGGTCATTACAAATTCCTATTTAAAATACTGATGATAATCTGTCGGAACATTTCCATATCTTCGGCTTTGCTTTCGGCTATGAACAGCGTTATGGCAAATAATGTGTCGTCATCTATGCGTTTTTTTCCGTTTACATAAAGCATATTGTTTTTTTGCATAAAGTATAAAAAGCAGCTGGCTGCGATTCGTTTGTTTCCGTCGTGGAAGCAGTGATCTTTTGTAATTGAATACAAGAGCATGGCGGCTTTTTCTTCGAGAGTGGGGTAAAGTTCCGCCCCGCCAAAAGTCTGATAAATGTTGTTTACTGCACTTGAAAATCCGTCGTCTTTGGGAATCCCAAAAACGCTGCTTTCAAACTGGGGCTTCATGGAGTTTATTACTTCAAGAAATTCTTTTTCTTCAATTTTGACTGCCGTTTCTGCAGTTTTTCCTTTTTTGTCTAAAGTTCCATGATCAAAATCATCAAGAAGAATAAGGCCGTTTGAAAAATTCTGAAGAAAGTTTACGGTTTTTTTTATGTCAGAAACATTTTCAAGTTTTTCTGAATTAAGATTTTGAGCTAGAGATGATGTTAGTGTCTGTAATGCCAGCAATTTTTGGTGTTCCTGGCGGATTTGTTTCTGATTTATGGCATAGCCTTTTATGAGATACTGCTTTAATACATTTGTAGCCCATTTACGGAATTGTGTAGCTGTAGAAGATTTTATTCTGTAGCCGAGAGAAATTATCATATCAAGGTTGTAAAATGTCTGCTCTCGAGAAACGGAACGCTTTCCTTCTGTTTGAACTGTTCGGAATTTCCGAACAGTTGAAGCTTCAGCCAATTCTCCTTCTTCATAAATATGCTTTATATGTTCACTGACATTTGCCTTACTGGAATTAAATAAATCCACCATTTGCTGCTGAGTAAGCCAAACTGTTTCTTCTTCAATTTTTACAGAAATTTCAGTTGAACCGTCTTCGGATTTATATATTTCAATATTATTCATTAAAATTTCTCCTTAAAATGAACTTGTGCAAAAAATGCACAAGTTGTTGGACTTACAATTCTCCCCTTTGGGCTTTTTGGTGAAGGGTGGTAATTCTTTTTTACCAGCAGATTTCTTAAGAATCTGCAAATCCGTGTGATTTTTTTTAATTTCTTTAAGTAAATCCCGGGCATTACCTTCGGAAGAATCTTGAGGTACCAGGCGTCCCTGAACGGCTTCCTGTAAAAGTGCGTTTTTTAAGTCTTTTGCGGTCATTAGTCGGCCTCTTCGTAATAATAAGAATAATCTATGCCTTTCATAAACATTTCGCGGTCGGCAATTTTGTCGGTAAGGGCATTTTTAAGTAATGTTTTTATTTTTGTGCTGTCTGTAACACTTTCTGTCATAGCATCCAGATAGGATTTTTTATTGATAAGACTCCAGTCAACGCATTTTTTAAGGCTTTTTTTTAGCATTAAATCCAGCCAGATTCTTGTAGTACGGCCGTTTCCTTCGCGAAATGGATGAGCGATATTCATTTCTACGTATTTTTCTGCAATCTGCTCAAATGTTGCTTCCGGCATTTTCTGAATTTCTTCCAGAGTCTGTGGTAGAAATTCGGCTGCAGCAAACTTGAAGCCACCTTTGGAAATGTTTACAGTACGAATTTTTCCTGCAAAATCGTACAGTCCACCAAAAAGGTATGCATGAATCTGCTTTAAACCGTTTACTGTTCCTGCTTCTATTGTGTTTAAAAGTGAACTTTCAAAAAGGGCGTAAGCTTTTGTTTTACTTTTGCCGTCTATAGTTTCATCGCTGTACGTAAACCATTGAATGAACGGTGCGGATTTGTTGTTTGGTATGTTTTTTGCAAGTTCAATTACCTGATTGTAATCCATTACATCAGTTTTGTATTTTTTGCCGTCCGCTGCCGTCAATTTCAGTTGGGTAGTGGCACTAACCAACTGAATATTTTCTTTTTTTAGTTTTGCTTTTAAGTATTTCCAGTAGTTTCTGTTTTTTTCATAATCGTTCTGATTATTTAGTGCTCCTATTATATCAAGAACACTAAAGTACCACTTTGAGTTTTCTTCGTCCCATACAGCACGCACTTCGGTATCATTAAAAAAACGGATGGAAATTTTTGATGTGGTATTACTCATTTAGTTACAATTCTCCCCTTTGGGCTTTCTGGTGAAGGGCAGTAATGTTGCTAAGGAGTTTGTCGATTTCGGCATTCAAGGTGGTGCGTTTTTCTTCGTAGTTCTGGATTGTTTCTGCCACGCTCAAAATCACTTCTTCTTCGTGAGGGTAGCCGCAGAGGTCAAAATTGCAGCCGTTTTCGGTAAGTTCCTTTGCTGTGTATTTTTTTGCCTTGGGATTTTTGTCGGCGTCGGTAATTTCTGTGCGGTTATTCCACCAGGCTATGCAGTCGTCAAAGTGTTTTAGTTCCATCGGCTTTGTTTTGCTAAAGTGCTTGCGGTCGCCTGGAATGTCTACGCGGTAAAACCAGGTAAAACCTTGTGGTTCTTCGTTGTTAAAAAAGAGGATGTTTGTAGTAATTGACGTATAAGGGCTAAAGACGCTTCCCGGCAGGCGAATGATTGTGTGCAGGTTGAAGTCTGTAAGGAGTTTCTTTTTAAGATTATTTTTTGCGTTATCGTTTCCAAAAAGAAATCCGTCGGGAACAATTACTGCGGCGCGACCATTTTGCTTTAAGCGGTACATGATGACTGCCATAAAAAGATCGGCTGTTTCGCTTGAGCGGAGGTCTGCAGGAAAATTCTGCTTGATGTCGTCTTTTTCGCTTCCGCCGTATGGTGGATTCATTAAAATTACATCAAAGGCATCTTTCTGGGTGTAGTCCAAAAGTTTATTGATAAGGGAATTTCCATGGTAAACTTTTGGGCTGTCGATTCCATGAAGAAGCATATTTGTTACGCAGAGCATGTAAGGGAACTGCTTTTTTTCTACGGCATAAATTGAATTGTAGATTTTTTCTGATTCTTCGTTTGTGATGCTGCCTTTAGCGTCTTTTATGTCTTCAAGTTCTTTTATCCAGCTGCTTAAAAATCCGCCGGTTCCGCAGGCAAAGTCTGCCATTGTTTCACCAATCTGTGGCTTTATCATTTTGGCCATAAACTGAGTTACGGCACGCGGAGTGTAGAATTCTCCGGCACTTCCGGCACTCTGCAGTTCTTTCAGGATTGTTTCGTAGATTTCGCCGAATGCGTGTGTTTCTTCATAGCTTCCAAAATCAAGTTCGTCAATAATGTTTACAATTTGACGCAGGAGTACGCCGTCTTTCATGTAGTTATTGGCATCTTCAAAAGTTGTCTTTACGATTGCCTTTCTGACCGGAGTTTGGGGAGTTATGTCAATTCCCTGCACCAGGATTTTACCTGAATTGTCTGTAACGTCTTTTCCTTTAAGGGCAACAAAAAGCGTATTGTTTACAAAATCCAGCAGTTTATCGCCGGTAAGACCTTCATTTTGATTTTGTGTATGTGCCCAGTTTCGCCAGCGTAAGTTTTCTGGGATGATTGATTCGTAGTTTTCGTCTTCAAATTCCCAGTCTTCTTCTTTTGCGTCGTATACTTTTAAGAAAAGCATCCATGCTATCTGTTCAATTCTCTGTGCATCGCCGTTGATTCCGGCATCGTTACGCATTACATCGCGGATTCGTTTTACAAAACTACTTAAGTTGCTCATATTTGGTTTTTCCTTTTATTTATTATTTTATTGTCATTTTTTTTGTCACACGGATTTGTGATTTGCTACGCAAATCACTGGTTTTATGTAATTTTTCTACTTAGAAGAAGTTTTGCAAGTTCTTCTTCTTTTTTTTGATATTCTTCTATAACGGGAAGAATTATTTCTAACGCATGCACTATGCGTTTTTGTTCGGCGAGTGGGGGGAGAGGGAATAATGCTTTTTTACCGTCTTCTGTTCCAAGCCGTGGCATTTTTACACCAAAAGATAAAGAATTTGTGTAATCAACAAAATATGGAGACATTAAAAATATCTGTGCAAATTTATTATTTACAAGGCTTCCAAAATTCAAGGGAAGAATTTCTGAAGTACAATACCCGTCTTTTGGAGCTATTACACATTTATTAAGATATGGACGCAATTTACTGTACAATACATAGCCTTTCTTAAAAATATGTTTTGTGCTTTTTGAATCAGCATCTTTTTTTGTCTTAAATTGAAGTATTACACCCGAATCTTTTTCTATATCTTCTAAATCAAGAATCCAATCATCATTCTTTATTTTATTTGGGTCTGCATTTTCACATTGTCCAAAAGGAACTATTTCCCCCAGCCTGCACCAGCACCAGCTTTCCGGAATGTCAAAGGGGATTTCTTCTGCTGTTATTGGCGGTAATTCTTTCTTTGTCACACGGATTTGTGATTTGCTACGCAAATCACTTTTTGCACCAGCAGATTTCGTAGAAATCTGCAAATCCGTGTGATTTTTTTTAATTTCTTTTAGTAAATCCCGGGCATTACCTTCGGAAGAATCTTGAGGTACCAGGCGTCCCATTACCGCTTCCTGCAATAAAGCGTTTTTTAATTCTTTTGCTCCCATTTATATATCCATTCTTATTTTGTAAGTCCAAAAATTGAAATTCGTTCCCATTGAAGAGACGCTTTTCCAAAATTAATCAATAAACCAATTTCTTTATTCAGGGCTTTTAGATAATTAATTACTTGTGCTTTATGTGCATTTTCCAATTTTGAAACTGCTTTTAATTCGACAATAATATTATCGAAACAATAAAAATCAGCAAAATATTCTTTACTGAGACATACACCTTTATAAATTATATTCAACTTTTTTTCACGCTCGAACGGAATTTTTTGAAGTAAAAACTCTCTTTCAAGAGCCTCCTGGTACACTCCTTCGAGAAAACCACAACCAAGTTCCTTATGAACTTCAAGACAGGCATTAATTATTCTTTCAGTTTCTTTTTCATATATCATAATAATAAGTTTCTCCTACAGCAGATTTCTCAAGAATCTGCAAATCCGTGTGATTTTCTATGCTGAATACAATGCTTCTTCCAGTTCTTTTAATGCCTGACGGTATTGTGCATTTCCTCCAAACAAAGCTGCAATTCTTGCGGGCTTTCCGTATCTGGTAAAGGGATTTTGTT
>CAVJHV010000125.1:0-6026 GCA_963649315.1 Treponemataceae bacterium
CCAGGCGCCGGCTGTTTTCGAAACAAACATCTGTCCACCTAACAGGCGCCGGCTGATTTCGAAACAAACATTTGTCCACGTGCCAGGCACAAGCTGGTTTCGAAACAAACATTTGTCCACGTGCCAGGCGCCGGCTGTTTTCGAAACAAACATCTGTCCACCTAACAGGCGCCGGCTGGTTACGAAACAAACATCTGTCCGGCTAACAGACGCCCCCTACATTTTCCACCTGACAAAGCCTGGCAGTTTAAATTCTTTTTTCATAAAGTACATGTACTTAAAGGGGTGAATGTCCATAGAATTTTTGTACCAGCCGCCAAGCATTTGTGTGTCAATTAAATTCAGGGAAACAAAATGTGTCAAAGGAATCACTTCGCCTTCATCAAGTAAAATTTGTTCAGCCTCAGCCTGATAGTCATAATGCTCCTGGGTAGAATTTGCACTTGCTGCCAGAGAAAGCAGACTGTCATATTTTGCATTATTATATTTGGAAACATTCAAGCTTGAATCACTTTTAAAAAGTTCCAGGAAAGCCAAAGGGTCAGCATAATCTCCAATCCAGCCGTATAAAAACAAATCCGCCTGGGAAGTTGAAATTGAAGAAAGGTAAAGTGAACTTGGCAAAGACTGAATTGAAACTTCCACGCCCAAAGGTTCCCAGGCATTTTTTAAAATAATAGCAGCGTCCAGTTCCCACTTAACATCCGAAGAAATAGAAATAACCAGAGGCAGTTTTTGCTCTTTACTGATATTATTTTTCTGACGGGCCTCATCCATTAAAGCAATTGCATCCTGGGTGTCATAATCCGAAAAGCCCACAACCGCAGGGTAAGAAGTCAAGGGGTAAACAAGAGTTTCTGCCGGCAAATAAAAACCTGAACGCAGCTGGTCATAAGGTATGGCTTCCACCAGAGCACGACGGAATTCTTTTTTTGACCAGACATTATCATTCATCTTAAAAAAATAATATTGAGTTCCAAACTGAGCACTCATTTGAACAGCAGAAGAATCAATCACTTTTGTGTAGTCAGCATTTTTTAAAACCAAGTCAGCTTCGCCCGTATTAAATTTATGACTCAACTCATCAAAGTTTGAAAGCATGGTAATTGTTACGGAAGGAAGATGAACTTTTTTGCAATCAATATAATTTTCATTTTTCAACAGAGTGATTACATCATCCTTGTAGGATTTTAAAATGTATGGACCTGAAAAGACATTTTCTTTTGTACTCACAGCCGCAAAAGAATGATGGCACAACATTTGCGGCAAATGTTCAGTTGGAGTGGTCAAATGCAAAACAAGTGTATTTTTTCCGTTTACAGAAATTCGTACATCTTCCCGTTTTCCTTTACCAGTGCGGTATTCCTTTGCCCCCTGAATGCAGTCTGCAAAAGAAGCGTATTCAGCAGCAGGATTTGCCATAAGATTCAGCCATGATTCTTTAAAAGTTTCAGCCGTAATTTCATCCCCGTTACTGAACTTTGCCCCTTCACGAATTGTAAAAGTCCATCTTTTTTTATCACGACTTAATTTGTAGGAAGAACAGTAAGCCTTTATAGCTTCACCCGTCATAGGGTTGTAACAAAAAAGTCCTTCATACAAAGAATTTAAAACCTGTGCTTCACTGGCATACTGGGCCGTATGAGGATTTAAATTATACTGCCAGCTGCTTGTAAAAACATTCAAATTCCTTTGCAGACTCTGGTCAACCAAAGATTCTTCTTCAGCTAGATCTTCCGGAGAACTTTCTTCACTTTGATTTTTTGAATCCTGGCAAAAGAAATTTGCAGCTGTAAAAAAAATCGACAAAACAAAAAAAATTAATTTTTTTCTATTCATTTATTCCCAACTTCTCCATTTGTTTCTGCTCTTCAAGATAAGCCGTATATTCTGCGCACTGCTGTTTTGTCTTTATAATAATATTTTTTATTGTAGTCAGTTCCATTTTAATACCACGGATTCTTGATCGGTCTTTTGTGTTGGTACGAGTTTTAAAAAACTCATCCAGGGCAACAAGAACAGTGTGCAATTTTGAATTGTCTTCAATCTGCTTGTGCAGAAAATCCAGAATGGCAACATCCTTTTGCATATTGATTTTTGAATATCCCGGAGAATTTTTTACAACAATAGAAGCATAGTAGCGGCACCTCTTTTCCAGACTGTCATAAAATGTACTGTAGTTTAAAACTTCAATTTTCTTAGAATTAGAAGTTTTGTCTGTAATGACCAGTTCATAATCTTCAGTAGGATCTTTTTTGCCAAAAAGATTTCTGAAGAAAGCGCAAATCTTATCAAAGAAAGACTGATGCTCACTTTCAAGAACGCCGTGATTGTCCTTTATCTTTTGCAAAACCATTTCATACTGATTGCAAAGACTGCCCAAAGTCCTTATGGCATCCATAAGACTTTCGTGGGTATCAACAGCAGGCGCTTTTTTTACAATCTTTTTTTCAGGAAGAGCAAGTTCCTTTAAAAGTTTTTCGCGATACTCTTCTTTGTTAGGGCTGGCCTCTTCTGCCGCAACTTCCGCAATTAATTCAGAAGAATAATTTCTTTTTGGCATACAGGAAGTCCAGTGCTTTTTAATTTCCTCAATCATTTTTTCCGCAGAAGAATATGCGTTTCTATTAAAGTGGGATGAAGCCAAAACATTTGTCCTTACATCCATCTTGTAGCGTTCCTTTTGAAAACCGGCAATTTCTTTTAAGCCATTTGTAATTTCCGTCAAAGCCTGATTTGTTTTGTAAAGGGCATCGCTTAAATTGCTCAAAAGCAAAGGATTAGCGCTGGCCTTTAACTGCATGACACAAAAAGCCAGTCCACGGGTATTTGCCTTTTGGGAATTCAAAGAAAGATTCTGCCAGTTAAAAACATTGTTAAACAAAAGCAGCCTTTTTATTTTATCCATCGTTAAACTTTCGCAGGAAAATTTCATATAGTTACAGATAAAATCCAAAGTGGAATCATATTCAGAAAGACGAATGCCAATTTGCACCGCCCTCTCTGTGTCATTAAAATCGCTGTCATCCGGACATTCTACATCCGAAATCTTTTTTTCTTTTTTATAAGGGTCTGGCGTAATCAAAGATTTTTTTGTCAACTCTTCCATCAAAACACGTAAAGCCACCAGGTGCAAACGGTAACCGTCCTGCATCTTTGGCAAAAGATTCGTGTCGTACCAGAGAGTTTTTTCGTCAATAGCATTTTTTAACCGCGTTCCAAAATCTGTACTTTTATCTTCCATATTTACATTATGCCTTAATTAAAAAAAATTTTCCACTTTGTAATTTGGGCGTTCCCCTCCGCTTCGCTCCGGGTCGGGCTGTCCGGGCTTCCGCTTTCGCTCCATTCCTCCGCTGCGCTCCGGAACGCCTTCGGCGGCCCTACCATCCCTAACGCAAAAGAAAAGCCTTAACACAGCAGACGTCCTCCCTTATTATCGGCACAAATTTCTTTTAAAATAAGGTTGCCTGTAAAAAAAAGAAGTCACTAAAATTGCAATTATTAGAGGCAACCTAAAGAAGAAAATTATGAATAAAGAGCAAAAACTAAATTTACTTTCGCGAAAAAACTGGGACTACAATTTTACCTCACGAAAAAAATTATTCTAATTCTAAACACGCCCAGCAGGCCGTATGATGAGCGACGGCCAAAGGCCGGAAAAACTTGCAGGGCAAGTTTTTAGCGAAGAAGCTGAGCAGCTGTGTTGCGAAGCCTTGCCTATCTGCGCCCTTAATGAAGTTCTTCTTTTTAAAATGCGCATAGCCGGCCGTGAAAGGGCTTGGTGCCACGAAGTGGCACTGGAGCGAAGCGGAACCCTGGAAGGGCCGTTTAACAAAAGGCGGAATGCTTCAAAAAAATGGGGAAAAATAATTCTATTGAAAAATGAAGAAAAAAGGATTAAGGTATATCACTTTGGGTTTCCAAACTTTTGGCGGCATAGGCTGCGAAATTTAATATTTATAGAAGGTGTTTTATGGCTCTTGATGAAAAATTACAGACAATTCGTCATTCATGTGCCCACGTTATGGCAGAAGCGGTTTTAAAGCTTTACCCTGGAACAAAAATTGCAATCGGTCCTGCAATTGAAAATGGTTTTTATTATGATTTTGATTTTACCACTTGCACTACACAGACCAAACCTTCTGAAACTGACTTTCCTGCAATCGAAAAGGAAATGCGCAAAATCTTGGCTGGCAATTTTGAATTTGTTCGTAAAGAAGTTTCTAAAGAAGAGGCTCTTGAACTTTTTAAAGACCAGCCTTACAAAATCGAATTGATTAATGACTTGCCTGACGGCGAAACAATTACAACTTACCAGCAGGATGATTTTCTGGATCTTTGCCGCGGCCCTCATGTTCAGTCTACACGCGAAATAAATCAGCAGGCTTTTAAATTGATGAAGACTGCCGGTGCCTACTGGAGGGGTGACAGCGACAGGGCTATGCTTACCCGCATTTATGCTGTTTGTTTTTACAAGCCAAATGATTTGAAAGATTATCTTACAATGCTTGAAGAAGCAGACAAGCGCGACCACAGAAAATTAGGAGTACAGCTGGATCTTTTCCACCTTGACCCTGAAGACCCGGGTCAGATTTTCTGGCACCCTAATGGCTGGAAAATGTATCTTACTTTGCAAGATTACATGAGGCAAAAGGAAATTGAAGATGGTTACGAAGAAGTGAATACTCCTGCCATTATGCCTCGTTCTTTGTGGGAGCGTTCCGGTCACTGGGGTCACTACCAGCGCAACATGTTTATTACAGAATCTGAAAAGCGCCTTTTCGCTATCAAGCCGATGAACTGTCCTGGCGCCCTGGAAATTTTTAAATCAAAGATCCGCTCTTACAAAGATTTGCCTATGCGCCTTGCGGAATTTGGTCACGATGTAAGGAATGAACCTAGCGGCACTTTGCACGGAATTATGAGAGTGCGAGGTTTTGTCCAGGACGATGCCCACATTCTTTGTACAGAAGATCAAATTGAAAGCGAAGTAGAAAAATTCTGCCGTCTTTTGATTGGTGTTTACAAAGACTTTGGTTTTGACAAGGGACTTCTGGTTAAACTTTCAACTATGCCGGAAGATCATGTTGGTGATGTAGCAACATGGGAACATGCAGAAAAGGCTCTTGCAAATGCCTGCCTTGCTGCAGGAATGCAGTATGAAATTCAGCCTGGTGAAGGTGCTTTCTACGGACCTAAACTGGAATTTACACTTCTTGATGCTTTGGGCAGACAGTGGCAGTGTGGAACAATTCAGCTGGACTACCAGTTGCCTTCTGCAGAAAGATTGAATGCAGAATACATTGGTGCTGATAACCAGAAGCATCATCCGGTTATGCTGCACCGTGCTGTCTTGGGTTCAATGGAACGCTTTCTTGGCATTTTGATTGAAAACTATTGTGGAGCAATGCCGGCATGGCTTCATTTTGAACAGGTTGCTGTTGTTCCTGTCAGCCCTGACTTCAATGAATATGCAAAAAAAGTTTATTCTGTTCTGGCTGCCAGCGGCATCCGCTGCAAGGCTTACACTGACGATGACAACATGAAGAGCAAAATTAAACAGATTTCTTCTGAACACAAAACGCCTTACATTCTTGTTGTTGGTGCAAAAGAAGCAGAAGAAAATACTGTAACAGTCCGCTTTAGATTTTCTTCAAAGCTGCCGCAGCAAACAATGAAGCTGGAAGAATTCAAAGAATATGTTCTTGAAAAAACAAGAAGTCATTTTAATGGAATTTAAAAATCCATAATGCTTCTTAAAAAAAACAAGGGCTGACCTTAAAGCTGTTCCACATTCCATTCACTTTTGAAAAAAAACTGAATGGAATGTGGATACCTGCAGTTTGGGTCAGCCCGTTTTTTATTCTTCAGGCAAAATTCATTTGAAATCAATTCGCAGGTACCTTCAAAAATTGCAATATTTAGAGGCTCCCTTTAAAATCGCTTTTGCCACCTGTAAAAAAAATTAATTTTTAAAATTTTATTTAAGAAAAAATTTCTTTTACCCTTGCCTTATACTTATC
>CAVJHV010000126.1:0-5970 GCA_963649315.1 Treponemataceae bacterium
CTAAAAGAAAATGCTGAAAAAAAATTGTAAGACTGGTATACTTCTTTTATGAAAGATAATTTTGAGTACCAGACAATTTTTTTTGATGACGATATTGTTCTTGTGAATAAAAAGAGTGGTTTTTTGACGGCCTCTGACAGACACGATAGTGAGTCGCCACGACTTGATTTGGCTTTGGAAAAAGAATTTGGAAAACTTTTTGCGGTGCATCGAATAGACAGGGATGCCAGTGGGATTGTTTTGTATGCAAAAAATGAAAATGCTCAGGCGGAACTTTCCAGACAATTTGATTCTGGCTCTGTAAAAAAAGTTTATCACTGTCTGGTGAACGGTCGTCCTTACTGGGACAATTTGCATGTGGATTTAAAACTTCTGGCTGATGGCGATTACAGGCACCGGACTGTGACAAATAAAAAGTTTGGGAAAGTGGCAGTTACTGATTTTAAAAATCTTGGTGCCTGCGGGCCTTACTCCTGGATTGAAGCCCTTCCCCAGACAGATAGAACAAATCAAATTCGCGCTCACCTTTTGGCAAATGAGTTGACCGTTGTTTGCGATCCACTTTATTCCGGTAACCAAAAACCTGTTCGCCTTAGTGACATAAAAAGAAAGTACAACGGTGACACGGAAGTCGAAAGACCTTTGCTGTCCCGCCTGGCCTTGCATGCTTACTCTTTAGAATTTAAGCATCCTGTAAATGGACAGCTTTTGACTTTTACGGCTTCTTACCCTAAAGATATGGAAGCTGTAAGAAAGCAGCTTGCGAAAATTTTTAAAGTGGATCCGCTGGGTTCTGATTGTTAAAAAAAATGGTTGTAAGATGAACTGGAAAAGGGACGGTGGCGAATGCGATTTTTGTTTTTAAAAAAAACTTTCTGGATTTTTCTCTTTTTGATTTTTCCTTTTGCCGCATTTGCTAGTGGGGCTGTTTACGAAACCGGTGCTTCTGAGGAAAGCGACATTTCTTTCGCAGAAGAAACATTTGTTCCCAGCCTGACTGTCTACGAAACCAGTGCTTCTAAAAAAAACAGTAACTCTTTCGCAGAAGCAGCTTTTGTTGCTGGGGGGGCTGTTTACGAAACCAATGTTTCTGAGGAAGGCGGAATTTCTTTCGCAGAAGCAGCTTTTGTCAGCGAGGCGGCTGTTTATGAAAACAGTGTTTCTAAAAAAAACAGCAACTCTTTCGCAGAAGCAGCTTTTCTACCAACCCCATCTCTTTACGCCACCACTGTCTCTGAAAAAAACACACTTCCTGCCCAACCCCCAACTCCTGCCAAAATCACTTTTTCCCTCACTCAATTTTTGACTTACCGTACAGGCCTTCAAAATGAATATGTTTATGCAGAAAATTCTGAAGGGAAACTTGTGAAGTTGAGCGAACTGAACTGGGAAGAAAAAAATCTTTTCTTTTTTGGTGGTAAAGGTCAAATGAAAAGTCTGGGAAAATTTTCTCTTGATGTGTCTTTCGCCGCAGCAATTCCTTTTTATAAATGCGGTTATGTTTACGATTCGGACTGGTACAATTATTATTCCAGTGACGAAGACGTTGCCTCTGTAAAAACATGTTACAGCATAAGCGACTGCATAATTGATTATTATTTTAAAGGCAGCCTTTTTGCCTCTTACTCTTTGAGCCCGGAAACATCTTTTGATTTAAAACCATTTGCCGGTGCAGATTTTAATTTTTCACATTTTTCTGCAGATGGACTTACTGCCTGGTATGCAAAAAAGAATTCTGGAATTTACGATTCCTGGGAAAGTGCGGATGCAAGTTACGAAGAAGGAACAGTTTTAAGTTTAAAACGCAATTCTGTTTTTACATGGCTTGGTTTTGAAAGCATTATCCGCCCTGTAAAAAAACTGTCACTTTCTTTAACTTATGCTTTTAACATTTACACTTATGTTTTTTCTTTAGACAATCACCCCTTAAAATCTTCATATTTTCTTGATGTGATGAGCAACTTTTTTTGCGGTTACAAAATTGCTTTTGCTGCGGATTATTCCCTTACAAAAAAGCAAAAAGTTTTTTTTAAAACTTCTTACGAATTCATAGAAGTGACAAAAGGCAATACCTATTTTTCAACCAGTGACGCTCTTGAAACATTCACCGATTTATCTGGCAGTTGTCCTGGAGCATCATTTTCAAATCTCCAGCTAACATTCGCCTGTCAGTTTTTATTTTAGACAGGTCGGAAAAATTCTTTTCAAGATTCTTATTTTTTTTCTTCACCAGTTTGAACGCCATCAAGCAGGTAAATGACGTGATTACACATTTGAACAATGCGGGCATCGTGTGTAGAAAAAATAAAAGTTGTTTTTAATTCGCGGTTAAGTTTTTGCATCAAGTCAAGAATCTGTTCGCCGTTTTTAGAATCCAGGTTTGCAGTAGGTTCGTCTGCCATAATAAGAGGAGCTTTTGTAACAAGGGCTCGTGCAATTGCCACGCGTTGTCTTTGACCGCCAGACAGTTCCTGCGGTTTATGTTTTTTCCATGCAGAAAGGCCGACTCTTTCAATAAGATAATCAATCCATTCTTCTTTTTGCTGGCGACTCATTCCTTTAATTTCATCATTTAAATCCTGAGCCCTATTTATATTGAGTGGCAGTTTCACATTTTCCCAAACATTCAGAACCGGAACAAGATTAAAAGTTTGAAAAATAAAACCAACATTTTTACTTCTAAGGCCGGTCAATTTTTTATCAATAGAAAGAGGCACCTTATCACTTTCCGGAAGAGTTGCACCTTCAAAAATATCCTGGCCGTTCAAAATAACCTTTCCGCTGGTTGGCAAATCAATCAGTCCCATGATGTTTAAAAGCGTAGATTTTCCAGAACCAGACGGCCCTGAAATGGCAGCAAATTCCCCTTTTTCAATCGAAAACGAAACGCCCTTAACCGCCGGCACAGAAACTTTTCCCATCTGGTAATTTTTACAAACATCCTGCAACTCAATAATTTTCATAAAAATATTTTACAAATTTTATGCAAACTTCTCAACAGATGATTTTTTAATTTTTTTGAAGCATACCGCATGACGTTAACCGCCCTTCCGCCACTTGCTGCGCGCGGTCCTCAACCTGAAGGTTTCGGACTGCCTTCGGCATGGCTACAGGGCGGGCTATGTCCTTTTTGAATAGAAGAATTTTTTTTCGAAAAGAAAGAGCCTCTCTTAGTTCATGGCTCAACACAGAACGAAATAACCTCATTTAAAAAACTTCAATTTTTAAAAGAAGCCCAGGCGGAAAATATTATGTCCCTCGCCCACAATTACTCTTTTACGTAACGCATAATGTCTTCGTAAATTGCGCGGTATCCTTCTTCCTTGATATGCATTCCTTCAATAGTATACTCCGCTTTTAACCTCCCCTGTGGGTCTTTTAAATTCCGGTTAATATCAATGTAAGGCTGCTTGTGTTTAGCGGCCAGCTTTTTTACTTCTTCGTTGGCCAGATTGATTTTTTCATTAGTCCGAATTTTAAGGCAGTCCTTCATTTCTTCAGAGGTAGCTTCACAGTTGACCGGGTAATATGCCATCAGCTAAATTTTCACACCAGGTACTTTTTCTTCAATAGTGATAAGAATTTCGTCATAGTGCTTCATCACCTGGCTAATCGTAATACTTGACCAGCTTAAATCATTCAGCGATGACCCGGCAAAAACAACCTGCCCCTTTTTCGCTATTTTATTTTCTTCCCTATAGCGCTCAATTTTCATTTCTTTGTCTGTCATGTTTTTTATTTTACACCAGTTTTTCAAAAAGGAAACAAATTTTATTTCCTTATTTTGGGCCTGCTCACCTAAAGCTGTCAGATTTTTAACTGACATTTTATTTTGTCACGTGCAAACTAAAAGCATAGAACTACGGTTGAAAAAAGCATTTTACAAAAATCAATAGAAAATTGCATAAAAATCGATTATATTTTTTCTATGTCACAAATTGCACATCCATTCGTAAAATAGGCAGGCGGAAAAACTCAGCTTTTGCCACAAATTCAAAAACACTATCCTCAAAAAATTAAAAAATACTGCGAGCCTTTTGTTGGTGGCGGGGCTGTGCTGTTTGATGTGCTTCAAAAATATTCTCCGGAAGAAATCCTTATAAATGACATAAACGCAGAACTTATAAACACCTATCTTCAGATTAAAAATAACTGCGAAGCCTTAATTCAAAAACTTTCTGAACTCCAGCAGAAATATAAGACATCTGCAATAGAAGAAAATAAGGGCGTGCCGGCTAAAGCCGTCGGGCTTTCCGCCCTTTCGCTATCGCTTCATTCCTCCACTACGCTTCGGAACTGCTTTCGCAGGTGCTCCAATCCCTCACGCAAGGATTTTTTTAATGACATTTTATTTTGATACATCTTTAATTGAAAAATATCATAACAATTCTCAGAAAGCGAGAGTCCTTACAGAGGACTGGGTTAAAAGAAATCTATATTGCCCTATTTGCGGAAGGGTGGAAATTGAAAAGTATGAAAACAACCACCCGACAGGAGATTTTTATTGTTCTGAATGTAATTCAGATTTTGAATTAAAAAGTAAGGAAAACACTTCTGGAAAAATTTCAAAAAAAATAAATGACGGTGCATACGACACTATGATTTCCAGGATTACATCATCACGAAATCCTAATTTTTTCTTTATGACCTATAATAATTATACAGTTTCAAACTTTATCTTAATTCCTAATCATTTTTTTACTCCAGGAATTATTGAAAAACGAAAACCTCTGTCTTCTACAGCAAAACGTGCTGGTTGGGTTGGCTGTAATATTGATATTTCATCAATACCAGATTCTGGAAAAATTTTTATAGTAAAAAACAATGTTGAACTTAATCATGAAGAAGTAATCAAAAAATATGCAAAAGCAAAATTATTGAAAACTTCAAATTTGGAATCGCGGGGCTGGCTTCTTGATACTCTTTCTTGTGTAGAAAAAATTCAAGAATCTGAATTTTCATTAAATCAAATTTATTCATTTGAAGGAGAATTAAAAGCAAAGCATCCTGAAAATAACTTTATAAAAGATAAATTACGTCAACAATTGCAGTATCTGCGTGATAAAGGTTTTATTGAATTCTTAGGAAATGGTCATTATAGAAAGATCTAACATTTTATAGTTGATCAAACTCAAGATTCGATCAATATTTTAGTATGAACGAATATATGTTTTATACCACTGAAGGTTTTTCTCAGTCTCCAGTTGAAACTGATTGTGAAAATTTACAGATACTTGGTTTTGAAAAAGCTGAAAACTTGGAAACTGCAAAAAAACATCTGCTTGTGAATAATGACTGGATTTTAAAATATGGTTTTGATGCGGAAAAAATTCTTTCAAAGAAAATACTAACTGAAGAAAACGAAGCCTCGATAAAAACTGTTGTTGATTATCTTTGGAAAGATGAAGAAAGAAATTATGAAGAATGTTTAGCAACAGATGAAAAAGTTGAAAATCATATTTTTGAGCATTTAAGAAAATTAAAAGGCGTTTTAGATGAAAATATTTAAGAAATATAGGTGTTTTTGAAAATATTTTTGAAGATGTTATTGCTGCAGTCAATTACTTCTATTGTAATTTTAAATAATTCATTATTTCAATCCCAAGGCTTTGAAAAAGACAACGATTTCAACCGCAAATGGCTTTCCGCTTGTCGCGACCATTTAAAAGACTGTGGTACAATCTGGATTAGTGGCACATATCATAATATTTTTTCTGTAGCGCAGATGCTGAATGAACTGGACTTCCGCATTTTAAACTGCATTACATGGGCAAAAACAAATCCTCCCTCAAATCTTTCATGCCGATTTTTTACCCATTCCACAGAATTTATCTTATGGGCTCGCAAAAACAAAAAAGTTCCTCATTATTTTAATTACGAGCTGATGAAAGAAATAAACGGTGGAACTCAAATGAGGGACTTGTGGTCTTTACCAGCAATTGCAAAATGGGAAAAATCCTGCGGTAAGCA
>CAVJHV010000127.1:0-5721 GCA_963649315.1 Treponemataceae bacterium
ATTTAAAATCTTTTGGGATGTTAAGGATTTGGCCGGGGCGCAAAGTGTAAACTTTTTCCTTTTCCACTTCATCTAAAAAAATTCTTTTGGGGTCGCCTTTTTTGTATGAAGAAAATTCTTTTACTGTAAAAGTTTCTTCAAAGTTTTCTTTTTTGCCGTCTTTAAAAAAAACTGTAACTTTTAAATTGATTTTTCCCCTCATGGGAAGAAGAACTTCTTTTTTATAAAGAAAGCCTTTTTGAAAAGGATCCTGGCCGTCAATGGAATAATAAATTTCTTTTACATCATCTGTAAGATTTAAAGACAGAGTCTGTAAGTTAGACCAAACACCGGGGCATGGAGAAATGATGTCCTCTAAAGAAAAAGCGTGAGAAGAAAAAATCAAAAGGCAAAGGGCAAGCAAAGATGCCAGGCTTTTTCTTAGAGAAAACATCTGCTTATTTATTCAAATCAAAAATCTTTGAAAGAACTGGGCGCAATTCTGGATAAGGCTTAAAGTATTGCTCTTCAAGTTCTTCTTTTTTTAAACCAACCATCTCGTGACTGCAATAATTGATCCAGTTATTTTCTTCGGGACTTTCAACCACAAATTTGCGACTGTAATAATCTGGCTTTACAGGACCCTGATCTTTGTACTTGTAAATTTTATAATCGTGCACCGCAACTTTTATGTCTTCACGTGCAATTCCCTTTTGGAGAAAAATATCTACCAGGTAATTTAAAGTGCGGCCAGAATCAAAAATGTCATCAACCAAAAGAATTTTGTCTCCAGAGCGAAGGTAATCCGGTGAATATGTCCAGCCATCAATTCTGACAGAGTCATGCATTCTGACATCAGAATAAGAATGGGCAACAACTGCCGCGTACAAAACAGGCTTATGATTTTTAAGGGCAACTTTATAATATTCGCTAAAAATGTTTGCCATGTAAGCGCCTCCTCTAAGGGAAGCATAAATTACATCCGGAACAAAACCATCCTGCTGGTAGATTCTGTCTGCCAGGATAAGTGAATCATTTCTTACTTGATTGTAATCCAAAAATTCCTTCATAACGGGACTCCTGATTTTAAAGGCTTAAAAAAAATTTTACCTTTCTTCAAAAATAAAATCGTTTTCAACCAGATTATACTTTTCACTTTCTTTTTCTGAAGTGTCAGTGATTTTAGAATTTTCTTTTTTCGCTTTTGATTTTTTCTTTGCCAAAGAATAAGAATATTTTACAGTAATTTCATCATTTTTGAAATCCACTGTAACGCAATCTTCTTCATTTCTTGTTCCAGACAAAAGTAAATTCGCAAGGGTGTCTTCTATTTTTGACTGCAAAAGGCGACGCATAGGACGGGCCCCCATTGAAGCATCGTATCCATTTTCAATAAGATATTTTCTTGCCCCTTTTGTTACTTTGAGTTTAAGATTTTTTTCACTTAAACGATTGGTTAAATCCTGCAGCTGAATATCAAGAATTTTAGAAATATCATCCTGGGAAAGAGTGTTAAAGACAAGAATGTCATCAATTCTATTTAAGAGCTCAGGCGTCATAATTTTTTTCAACTCTTCCATTGCAGATGATTTTATTTCCTGGTATGGAAGAAGTCCTTCTTTGGAAGAAGCAAAGCCAATTTTGCTTTCCTGATTTATTTTTCTGGCCCCGGCATTGCTTGTCATCAAAATAAGAGTATTTCTGAAACTTACCATGTGTCCAAAATTATCAGAAAGCTGGCCTTCCTCAAGAATTTGAAGAAGAATATTAAAAACATCCGGATGAGCTTTTTCTATTTCGTCAAACAAAACAACTGAATAAGGATGCTGGCGGACTTTTTCTGTTAAGGTTCCACCTTCTTCGTAACCAATGTAACCCGGAGCAGCACCTGTCAGTCTTGTAACATTTATTTTTTCAATGTAATCGCTCATGTCAACACGGATTAAATAATCTTCACTGCCAAAAAGAAATTTTGCAAGTGCCTTTGCCAGTTGAGTTTTTCCAACGCCTGTTGGTCCCAAAAATATAAAGGAACCTAAAGGTCTTTTTGGAGAAGAAATGCCTGCCCTGCTCCTTCTGACTGCAGCAGAAATAGCATTGACTGCCTGGTCCTGACCAATTACTTCTTTGTGGAGCGCATCTTCCATTTTTACAAGACGGGCATTTTCCACATCATCCATTTGAGAAAGCGGAATGCCGGTCATCTGAGAAATTAAGGAAAGAACATCTTCTTTTTTAACATGAAGTTTATTCTTCCTGTTGTTTTCTTTTCTGAGGGAATTGAAATTTTCAATTTGCTTTCGAATGTCTAAAACTTTGTCCCTGACTTTTGCAGCTTCCTCATAATTTTGATTTGCAACAAGTTTATTTTTTTCTTCAGTAAGATCTTTTATGATTTCTTCCAGCCTGCTTACTTCCTGAGGTTTTACTTCGATCTGGATTTTTTTTACTGCACCACATTCATCTAAAATATCAATTGCTTTATCCGGCAAAAATCTTTCCGGAATGTAGCGCTTGGAATATTTTACAATTGTTTCTACAACATCACTGTCATAAATCACATTATGATATTTTTCAAATGAAGGCTGAACGCCACGAAGAATTTCTTCCGCATCATTAATGCCTGGTTCTTCAACAAGAATTTTCTGGAAGCGCCTTTCCAGAGAAGAATCTTTTTCGATGTACTTTCTGTATTCCTTTAAAGTTGTTGCACCAATAATTTGGATTTCAGATCGACTTAAAGCTGGCTTTAAAATATTACTGGCATCAAGGGAACCTTCTGGTCCGCCGGCACCAATCAATGTATGAAGTTCATCAATAAAAAGAATTATGTTTTTTGACTCTTTAATTTCTTTTATGACTTTCTTCATTCTTTCTTCAAAGTCACCGCGATACCTTGTTCCTGCAACAATGGAGGTTAAGTCCAAAGAAATTACTCTTTTATCCGCAAGACTGAGTGGAACCCTGCCATTAGCAATTTCCTGTGCAAGGCCTTCTACGATTGCAGTTTTTCCAACGCCTGGTTCCCCAATAAGGACAGGATTATTTTTTGTCTTACGGCTTAAAATCTGAAGTATGCGGCTGATTTCTTTTTTTCTGCCGACAACAATTTCTGCATTTTCTTTTTGTGCTTCTTTTGTAAGGTCACGGGAAAAATTTGCAAGGAAAGAATCACTTTGATTTTTTTTATTTTTCAATTCAAATTTTTCTTCAATAAAAGGATTTTCTGCATCTTCACTGTCATGGTTGAATTGTAAATTCTGAAAACCAAAATTTAATCCTCTGTCAATTGGGGATTTTTTTTCAATATCCCAGCCAGACACTTTTCCTTCGTCAGTAAAAAAACTTGAAGGAACTTTTTTTTCAACATTTTTAACAGCTTCTTTTGCTCCTTCAATCCCGATTCTCAATTCATCAAAAATCTTACTCAAAACTGTTTTTTTATCATTAACGGAAGCAAGCAAAAGATGTTCTGTTCCTACGTATGGGCAATCCAGCATCTTTGAAAAAGCTTCTGCATCGGAAAGCATTTTGAGCATACGGTCTGAATAAGGAATCTCCTTTAATTCCTTAGACGGAATGCGGGCATGCAGACTTTGTTCAATTCCAATTTGCAATGTTAGAAAATTTATGTGCAGATGTTTGAGTGTAAGAAAGCCCAAACCGTCACCGCTTTTTATAAGAGCAAGAATTACATGTTCAGGAAGCAGACTTTCGCTTCCCAGTTTATATGCTTCGTCCGGTGCAAGGGCAATAATAAGGCGCTGAGCACGTGGAGAAAGATTTGCAATCATATTTCCTCCCAAGAAATATAAAGTTTTTTTTACTCACCTTTTCAAAGTTGTTTCCATAAATTGCAATTTTTAGAAACTCCCCTAAGTAAGACTCACATTTTCAACAGCTTCCTGCAAAAGAATGCAGCGGAGTCTTTCGATTTTTTTTTGCATATTTTCTTCAATGTCTGAAGGAAAATCAAAGTTACCATTTTTTAAAACATACTCTAAATGTCCGTCTTGAATTCTATAAAGAAGGGCATTCAATTTATTATCGTCTATTCCCTGTAACAGGTTTAAACTTAATCCTATTTTTAATGCTGAAATAATTTCAACCGCTTCACGAACCTGAATAAACAAAGAATATTTTACCAGGGCAAAAGATCTGTAAATCATATCCTTTACAATAGAAAATTTATTTACAAAAGCTTCTTTTCTGATTTCTTTTTCAGTTTTGATTACTTCTTTGGCAAAAGTTTTGAATGAAGAAATTTGTTCTTCTTCATTTCCATTTAAGCAATTTTGATTTGTAAGTATGTAAAAGTTACCAAGAGCGCAGCCACGGTTACCGTTTCCAAAGGCACCACTTATAAGACAGCCATTTTTTTTGCATGTATCATAATAAGGCCAGATTTTGTCTGACAGGGAAAGACCTGGCAAAAAGAAAGTAGAATATATTCTTAAGCCGGATCCCACTTCATCAATTGATGCTGTCAAATAACCAAAATCCCAGCTGCCGGCAAACTGAAGTCTTTTTTGCATGGCCTCATCCATTTCCTTAACAGCCTTGTATGGACAGTCAAGATTCAAGCCTGTCTTGTAGGAAGAAATTCTTATGTGATCCTTTGAATTAATCTGGCAGCTTAACTTTCCGTCGTTTCGAATAACAAGACCAATTTTTGGGCCTTCATCCTGCTGAAAAATTCCCCGCTCTTCCAAAATCTTTCTTCCCAAAGGATCCAAATCATCAACATTGGCAAGCTTGTATTTTTCAGCATCTTCTAAATGATTAAAAACGTCATAAATTATGGAAAGCACTCTTTCAGTCTGCTTTTCATTTTCATATTGGGGAAAGGGAAAATTTGCAAGATTCCTGCAAAGAGTAAGCCTTGTAGAAAGAACAATGTCTTCATTTTTTCCTTTTTCTGTGTACCAGGCATCGTCCAGCTGCAGATTATTTTTTTTGCGTCTTTGCGCCATATAAAATCCTTTTAAGGTCATCTTGAAAAAATTGATTTTTTTTAGATGCTCTCTAAAACAACAATTTATTTTGCACTAATATTTTTTTCACTTTCATCGTCAGCAGAGGAAAGACTTTCTTTTTCCAAAGCTTTAAGGCAATCCCTGTACATAGCCGCCTTTTCGTAATCTTCACAATTGACAGCTTGAGTAAGTTTATTTTCAAGCTCAATTCTATCATTTAAAACTGAGCGGAAATATCTTAAACGCTGAGGCAAACTGCCCGTGTATTTACATTCACCGCTGCGCCTTTTGATAGCAGTTTTTATATCATCCTTAAAAACTGAATAACATTCAGGGCAACCTGCAAGACGGTTGTCAACAATTTTTTTAAGTGAAGCGCCGCAGGAAGGGCAAACTTTATCATTTTGATTTTTTTTCACTTCATAAGACAAAGACTTCCATGCATTCAGTATGAAACTTTTCATGAAATTTCCATCTTTTTTATTTTCGCGGGAAAAGCCCCTTTTCATGGCACATTCATCACACATATTGAGAATCATTCTTCCGTTCCCATCAGGACCTGGTCCTGCAATAGAAACTTGAGCTTCTCTTTCATGGCAAATATCACACAGCATAATTTGATCCTCAAACAAAAAGTAACGATTATTTTAATCCTTTTTAGATTTTACGTAAAGTCTCTATAGGTTTCTCTTTTCCGGCCTTAATTGCAGGAATGGCTGAAACAATAAGAGACAAAAGTAAAGTGCCGCCAGTTATTAAAAAGAGT
>CAVJHV010000128.1:0-5556 GCA_963649315.1 Treponemataceae bacterium
TCTAAATTTTGATTTTAGATGTTTTTTTTACATTAGGCTTTGGTGAGATATTATGAAAAAGATTTTAACTGCATCCAGTAATGAAAGTGTTGTTGCAACAGTAAAAAATGTATGCAACATTTATTCTTCTTTTTTTGTTACAGAAGTAATTTCTGACACAGACGAAATTATCCGCTACATTGACTACGAAATTCCAGAAATAAAAGTTCTGGATTTTTCTTCTAAGGATATCGATTGCCGGAAAATTTTAGATGAAATCAATAAAGATACATGGCTGCACTACGGCGGTGTAATTGCGGTTTGCGAAAACAGAAAGCAGGTAAAGGAAGTGGAAGATTTAAAAGATTCCAACATTCTTACTATTCAGACTGTAGATGATTTTGTAAGTCATTTTATCCGCGTTTTGCGCATTTTGTGGCAAAATCAAAAATTCCTTTTTAACCGCGGTATGTGGGAAGAATTCAGCGGGGAGGAATGCGGCACTTTTGTTTTTGGAAATGATGCCATGGACATGCAGTTTTACACAAAATTCCTTGTAAATTACCTTTACAGCACAAACCGCATTTCAAATGATGACCGCTTTAATCTGGAATTGACCTTTAATGAACTTTTAACCAACGCCCTGGAACACGGAAATCTTGAAATTTCAAATGATGAAAAAACTGCCTGGCTTATGCAGGGCAATGATATGCTGGATTTAATTCGTGGACGTTCCAAAATGGATGAATATAAAAACAGAAAAATCCGCATTTCCTACATGATACAAAAAAACACTTCTAAATTTTCCATCAAGGATGACGGTAAAGGTTTTGACTGGAAAAAGGCCCAGGAAAAAAAGGCAGAAGAAGGGGCTTTGCACGGCCGCGGCATTTCTGTAAGCAAGAGCCTTGTAAAAAATCTTATTTACAACGAAAAGGGCAATGAAGTTGCTTTTATAATTGACAACTTGCAAAATGAATCTTCGGCTGTTCCTGGCGTAATGAATAATTTTCAGACTTTGCAGTACCGCGACCGCCAGGTGGTTATTAAAGAAGGTGAACAGTCTAATGACCTTTTCTTTATTGTGTCCGGAACTTTTGCGGTTTACGCCGGCAACAAACTGACATCCGTTTTGAGTCCAAATGATTTGTTTATTGGCGAAATGGCTTTTCTTTTAAATGATAAAAGAACGGCAACTGTTATTTGTGTGGGCGACTGCCGCTTGATTAAAATTCCAAAAAAGGACTTTCTGCTTTTAATCAGGAAAAATCCCCACTATGGCATTTACTTAAGCAAAATGCTGGCCCAGCGCCTTCTAAGGCAGACCCGGCAAACCCTGGATTTAATAAAGGCCAGTGAAGGCTGATTTTTCAGGCAGCTTTGCGAAAGATGTATTTCTTTTCAAAAGCAACTTAGCCGGAGCTGTAGTGGTTTGCCAAAGGCAAAGTGCGAAGCACCGAGGCGAATAGCCGAGCCACGAAAGGACCGTTAAACAAAAGGCGGTATGCTTCAAATTAAAAAAAAATTAATTTTACAGATTTTGCTGCATGTGGTAAAATAAATTATTACATAAAGTTAGTATTTTTTTGGAGATATTGATTTTATGCGGAAAACTATAGTCGTTTGCGTGACCGGCTACAACTGGCAGAAAGAATCTAGGATTATTTCTGGTATTGTGGGGGCCTGCCAGAAAAATGATATTAATCTTCTTTGCTTTGCCAGTCTGGAAACTAAACCTGGCCTTTCTTCGCATAGGGTTATTTCGCCTGTCATTGTAAAGTGCGAATCTGAAATTTTTCATCTTATCAATTACGAAAAAATTGACGGCCTTATTTGTTTAAGCGATGAATTTCTTGACGCCAGTGAATGTCTGCTTATGCAAAAAAAGTGTCTGGAAAAAAATATTCCTTTCGTAAACATCAGCTCGGAAAATAATTCTTTTTGTCACAATATTATTTTTGATACTTCTTCTGCTTTTGAAACCATAGTGCGCCACATTGTAGAATTTCACGGTGCCCGTAAGGTAAATTTTATTTCCGGCTTTAAGGGCAACAAGGAGTCGGAAGAAAGGCTTGAAGTTTACAAAAAGGTCCTGTCTGAAAACAATATTCCTATAGAAGATTTTAGGATTGGCTATGGTGAATTCTGGAAAAAATCTATTGACTGCGCCAGGGAATTTCTTGAACACGACATGCCGGATGCCATTATTTGTGCGAATGACACAATGGCCATTATGGTAACGGATTATCTTATGAACAGGGGCATTAAGGTGCCTCAGGAAATTATGGTTTCTGGTTTTGATGGAACGGATGATGCCCAGAAGTGCGATACTTCCATTACGACTATTGTTTCGGATTTTGTTTTTTCCGGTGAAAAGGCTGTTGAGCTTTTAAAGGCTGTCTGGGCTGGAAAAGAAATTCCAGAAACTACTGCAATTGGTTCCATGCTCATAAAGGGGGAATCCTGCGGCTGTGTTTCAAAGCGCAATCATTATTACCACAATTACATTGACACCACTTACCAGGCCAGCAATAATTTTAAATTCTTCAGTAAAAATATTATGGTGATGAATAATGCTTTTATAAATGCAAAAACTTCTTCTGACATTTTTAAAGGCGCCATTGACTGTCTTTCGGGTATTTCCCTGGACAGGGTGTACATTTGCCTTAATCCCCAGGCGCAGGGGCTTTCTGACTTTTTTTACAGCAGGGATTATGAAAACGATTTTACCCTGCCAGAAGAAATGCTTTTTGTCATGGGAAAAAATTCTTCATGCAAAGAAGGTCTTCTTTTTAATAAAGATGATTATTTGCCGGAAGATATTTTTAATGGACCAAAAGCTGTTTTCCTTGCCTTTAGTCCTTTTTACATTCTGGACAAATTTTTGGGTTACATTGCATACGAACCTAAAGCCATACAGGGTGAAGCTTACTTTTTCAGGTTGTGGCTTACGACGCTGTCAAACAATATTGCTTCTTTTTGCATGAGGGAAGGGCTGGAACATATTTCCATGCATGATCCTTTGACTGGTCTTTTAAACAGGCGGGGAATGACTTCTTTTATAAAAAGGGATTTGTGCAAAATCGATGGCGAAAAATACTTTTGCATTATCTGCCTGGATGTGGACAATTTAAAAAAGACAAATGACACTTATGGCCACGCTGCCGGTGACACTGCCATTTTAACTGTCAGCCAGGCCATAAAAAGCTCCTGCCCTGAAGATGCCATTTCTACCAGAACAGGCGGGGATGAATTTTCCATAGCAATTTTTTCTGACAGTCCTTCTATTGCCCAAAAGTGCATTTCCGACATTTACGCTTATCTTGAAAAATTCAATGAGGAAAAAACAAAAATGCCTTGCCCTGTTACATGTTCTGCAGGATGTTCTTTTGTTAAGGTAAAGGATCTGGGAAATCTGGATGACATAATAAAAGACGCTGATCTAAAAATGTACAAGGTGAAGGCCGCAAAAAAAGCCCCTCTTTGCTAGAGGAGCTTCTATATTAAAAATAATTTTTTTCTTACTTTGTACCTTTTTATGGCACTTTATGCCTGGCAGGCAGTAACAGCAACTGTTGCCACAATGTCTTCTACGTTACAGCCGCGGCTTAAATCGTTAAGAGGTTTTGCAAATCCCTGGCAGATAGGACCAATGGCCATCCAGCCGCCCATTCTCTGGCAGATTTTGTAGCCTATATTTCCAGCGTTGATGTTTGGGAAAACAAAAACATTTGCGTGACCTGCCACTTTCGAACCAGGTGCTTTAAGCTGGCCAACTTCCGGAGCAATTGCAGCATCAAACTGGAATTCACCGTCGATTGCAAGTGAAGGAGAAGCTTCTTTTGCCAGCTCTGTTGCTTTCTGCATTTTCTTTACTGTCTGGAAGTAGCGGTCATCATTGCCCGAACCCTTTGTAGAAAAACTCAACATGGCAACGCGAGGTTCAATGCCGGCAATCTTTTCAGCTGTTTCTGCAGTAGCCCTTACAATGTCTGCAAGTTCATCTGCTTCAGGTTCAATGTTGATTGCACAGTCAGCAAAAAGAACAATTCCTTCCGGAACATATTTATTTCCGCCTTCAGGGGCAACCATAATAAAACTTGAAGAAACAGTCTTTATGCCAGGCGCTGTTTTAATAATCTGCAGGCCGGGGCGCAAAGTATTTGCTGTTGAATGGCAGGCACCGCTTACAAAACCGTCAGCGTCACCAGCCTTAAGAATAAGTGCTCCGTACATTGTGCGGTCTTTAAGAATGTATTCCTTTGCAGCAGCAACATCCGCATACTCCGGCTGCTGTGTTTTTTTGTTGATTTTGCCTTTGCGGGCGTTAAAAAGAATTTCTGCGTAACTTTCAGCCTTTGGATCAGTTTCAGGATTTACCAGCTGAATGCCTGTAAGGTCCACGTCCGGGGCAACCTTTTTAGCTTCTTCCTCTGTGCCAAGAAGAATGATTTTTGCAATTCCTTCTTTAACAATTTTAGAAGCTGCTTCTACAACGCGCTTGTCTTCGCCTTCACAAAGTACAATTGTTTTACCAGCCTTTGCGGCCTTTGCTTTAATTTCTTCTACAAAGTTCATTTTCTTTTCCATTCAAAATAAAAATTTCCGTGAAAAATAAAAAATCACGTGCTAAAAATAATAGCATTTTGCTTTTTTTAAGACAATCTGTTTTTGGGACGGGAAAAAAAATTAGTCCCTAAAAATCACTGCTGAAAATTCCCTGCTGAAAATTACAGGGCATTTTTGATGGCCTTTAAAAGATCATCATATTCTTCAAAAGCCGGAATGTCAGGAAAGTCCTTTTTGATTTGCTCAGTGCTTCTAAAAAGAAAGCCAGCCTTTGACGCCTGAATCATTGCAAGATCGTTAAAACTGTCACCGGCAGCAATAGTTTCAAAACCGCATGACTGCAAAGCCTTTACAGTAGTCAGCTTGGATTTTTCGCAGCGCATTTTAAAACCAGTAATCTGGCCGTCAGGAGCCACTTGCAAAGAATTACAGAAAATTGTAGGCCAGCCCAGTTTTTCCATAAGAGGTTTGGCAAATTCTTCAAAAGTATCAGAAATAATAACCAGTTGAGTGGTAGCCCTTATTTGATCCAGAAATTCCTTTGCTCCCGGCAGAGGATCAATTTTAGCAATAGTTTCTTGAATTTCTTTAAGCCCCAGCCCATGTTCCTTTAAAATACCAAGGCGCCAGTTCATAAGCTTGTTGTAGTCAGGTTCATCGCGAGTAGTCCGTTTCAATTCCGGAATTTTAGAAGCCTCAGCAAAAGCAATCCATATTTCAGGAACCAAAACCCCTTCCAAATCTAAACATACAATATTCATAAAATCCTCACATGTAAAAAATTGCCCCCATTTTAGCGCAAAAGCCCGTCAGATAAAAGTAAAAGCCGCAGGATTTTTTTATTTTTTTTAAAGCATACCGCTTTTTGTCAAACGGCCCTTCCAGCCTTCGCTACGCTCATCACCCGCGACTGTGTCACGGGTGACTGGGGGCTTCCACGGCCGGCTAGGCGCATTTTGAAAACTGAAAAAGGATTTCGTAAAATAAAAATAAAGAAAAGTGGGGCTG
>CAVJHV010000129.1:0-4981 GCA_963649315.1 Treponemataceae bacterium
TTTAAAATCTTTTTACAGCGATTTATGTGAAATATTAAAAAATGATTTGTCCCTAAAAAACGCAAAGATTTTTTTTAAGCGTTCCTGTCGCTTTAAAAAGGCTGGCTGGCAGGCTTTGCTTGAAAGTGATTTTTAGTGACAGCATGATTTTTTGAAAATTAATTAAAAAAATTCCGGGAGTGGATTAACGGAATGGAATAAAAGGCAATGTGGGATTTGCCGCATGAAAAGTTTTACTTTTCAAAAAACAGATTTTTCTGTTTAGGGCAGCGCACCTGTGGGAGGGGGCGCTGCCCTTTTTTTATAGAGAGAAACGCTCCTTCAATTTTACAGACTTCCTTTACTATTTTATTTCTACGGTAAACGAACCTAAGGCATAAGGTGCTACATCGTATGGGGCAAAGTAGACAAAAAATTTTCCCTGATCGCAGGAAAAATTTAGTGAAGCAATTGCTTCTTCATTTGCTCCTTCTTCGATCCAACCTTCGCCATCTTCAATCACTTTGCTTAATTCCTGCATGCACTTAGTTGAAATTTCTTTTTTTGTCATGCCACTAGCTTCTTCAAGGGTAAGGAATTTATTTTTTTTGCTGTCATAATTTATGCTTGAAAAATAGTGGAGTCCGTGGGCGCCACCGCTGAATGTTTCGTAAAAAAACATAATGCTGATTATATCATTTGAATATGTTACCTGACTTGTGACAGTGTAGTAGTAGGGCTGATATTCTTCTATATTAAAAGTGTCATCGCTTTCTATAAACATTGAAGTCATTTCGTCCCAGTAGCCTTCATATTCTTTTATGGAACTTTCATAAATTTCACTTTGTTTTAAAATTTCACTGTTTAAGAGAGAAAGTTTTTTTGAAGTAAAAACAGGATATTCAAGACTTGCTTCAATTTTTTTGTTTTTACATTCTAGCTTTGCCATTGTGTATGAATTTTTTTTTGAACATGAAGGGCAAAGAAAAATAACCATGAATGAAAAAACAGCTATTCCTACATTTTTTAGAAAATTCCTTTTCATAAAATCCTCCTCACTGATTTCAAATTTAAAAAGTTAATCTTTTAGTGATGCATTTGAAATCATTATGTAATATTTTATTGTGTAAATCATTGCATCTATATTTTCAACTTTTATTTTTTTTGTTGTGTAGTGCTTTCCCTGGCACGACACTTTGATTTTATCCTTCAAAAGAAGGTAGTAAAGGTCTGAAGCCTGGGTGTCTGAAAGTGAAAGTGTGTAAACTTCTTTTACGCTGCCATCCTTGTTGGTGGTGATTTCACATTTGCCTAAGCCGAAACTTTCACTTTTGCGGCCTGAAGAAAATTTTACTTTATTTGTATAAACCCAGACATCGCCCTGGTATGTTACTTCCAGAAATAATTTATAGGGATTCAAAAATCCTTTTGTAAGATACATCCTGACAGGGTAACCATTGTTCATAACGGGAATAATAATTTCTGTCTGTCCCGTAGCGGAATTTTTTTCTTCAACAAAAAGTTTGCTTAAATCATCAACCGGTTCTACAGTCGGCTTTGTTTTAAAAAAAGGCAAAGTCGCACATGATGTAAAAAAAATGGCTGGCCAAAGCAAAAGTGATATGAAAAATATTTTCTTTAATGGCATCTTTTTTCTCCTCGTTATAATTTCGGCGACGGCTGCTTTACCAAAGCAGTAACTGTCAGCAGACCGGCACCTGTTTACGAAAGCAGTGTCTGTTTACAAAACCGCGCCTGCTTTACGAAAGCAGTGTCTGTTTACAAAACCGCGCCTGCTTTACGAAAGCAGTGCTTGTCCCCAAACCTGCTGCCGCTTTACCAAAGCGCTACCAGTTCACAAAACCGCACTTCATTTACAAAAACACGCCCCTTGCTCTAAAGTAACATTACCGATTAAAATCTACCCAAAAATCATTATAAAGGGAGCCCCTAAAAATTGCAATTTTTAGAGGCAACTATGAAAAGTTCCCCATTAAAAATTGCAATTTTTTAAGATGCCCCGATGTTAAAAAAAGAAATCCCCCTGCCTGGAGTTGTTTAAAAATCAAAATGCTGTATAATAGTCGCAAATGAATGTTTTAGTTATAAATGGCAGTCCACGGACGGATAATTCGCTTACTTTGCAAACTGTACTTTTTTTGCAAAAAAAATTTTGTGATGACAAATTTACTTTTTTAAATCTTGCTACACATTTAAATGCTCTTGAAATTGATTTTGATGAATGTGCAAAAATGATTTATGATGCTGACCTTTTGCTTTTTTCCTATCCAGTTTATTTTGGTTCAGTTACAAGTCAGCTTTACCGCTTTATTGAACTTTTAAAAGCAAACCGCCTTTTTTTAGGAGCAAAGTTTTTTACACAAATTACAAGTTCTCAAAAATACATGGACTTTACGGCCCACGCTTTTATCCAGCAAAATTGTCAGGATTTAAAGATGAAGTACGTAAAAGGATTTTCATCTTTGAGTGACAGCATTTTAAAAGAAGAAGGCCAGGCACAGGCTGTAGATTTTTTTAACTTTGTAAAATATTCAGTTCAAAATGGAATTTATGAAAGCCCTGTTACTTTGCAAAAAAATTATTGCGGAGTAAAAGTTTTTGTTCCCTACAAGCAGGTGGATCGCCTGCCAGGAAAAATTTGTCTTCTTACGGACTGTTCTTCCACAGACATTCAGTTAAGATCCATGATTGACCGCTTCCGTTCACAGTCACAATATTCTGTAGAAGTTTACAACCTTAACGAACAGGACATAAAAGGCGGCTGTAAGGGTTGCCTTAAGTGTACAAAAAATTCCCGCTGTGTTTACAAAGATGAATTTCTGGAACTTTACAAAAATATTTCAAGTTCGAATGCAGTAGTTCTTGCATTCACAATTAAAAATCATTCCATTCCATATCAAGTAAAAAAATATATTGACCGCCAGTTTGTTTTTGGCTTCAGGAATTTAACAAGGGGCTTACCGGCCGCCTTTTTAGTTGCCGGACCTTTGGACGATGAACCTTATTTAAAAATCTGGCTTACTTCACATGCTGACTTTCAGGGACTTAATCTGATGGGAATTGCCACTGATCAAAGAACGCCGGATTTTGAAATAGACACAATCGTAAAAAAAATGACATACTCCATTCAAAACCGCTACCAGGAATCAAGAAATTTTTTCCAGACAGCAGGAGAAAAAATTTACCGGGATTACATTTTTTTGAACAAAGGATTTTTTCCTGGTGACCATAAATATTTTAAGAAAAATAAAATTTATGATTTTGCAGACAGGCATCTTTTTAAAAGTTTAAAAACAAGCCTTAAGTCATTTTTTGTACACCTGCCGCTTTTAAAAAAGACTTTGCTGCCCCGTCTTTCAGACAATATGTTAAAGCCTTACAAAAAACTTCTTGATCGCCTGGATGAAGAAAAATCTTTGGCTGACCAAAAGGAAGCAATTGAAATCACCAGGGGCCTTCTTGCTAAAGACGGAAATTTTGCCAGTCTGGAAAAAGACGAAAGTGAAAGGGCAGCCCCTGATGTCAGCGAAAATAAAAGCGAAAGTCAGGAAAATGGGAAAATTGAAGTTTCCCAGGAAGCTGCCATTGAAGAAAGAATGCCGAGTGATGATTTTTTCAAAAATCTTTCTTGAATTTTTTTTCGAAAAGAAAATGCGGCTTAGTCCGCGCTGGAATGGGCTGCCAAAGGCAGAGTGCGGAGCACCGAAGGCTGTGCCTGAGCCATGGAAGCACGGTCAGGAAAAAAGTTTTCTCCAAAAAAAAGAAGAGACTGCAAAAAAAGCGCCCCTTCTTTCTTTAAAATTTTTCCGTAAAAAATTATTTGTTTTTGTTTACGATGCGGCTTTGTGTCTGGCCGTTTTGCAAATCGATAAAGCGAACAAAAAGAGACACCTTGTTTGACTCGTTCAAGCTGGTCCAGATTTTTTGCGTGATGTCATCAATGCCACCGGTCAAATCTACAAGGACAGGTTCGCCTTCGAAACTTGGCAGTGGATTTGCGTTTTGCATGTAAGTGTGAATGTAGCGGCCCTGTCCTGCTTTTGGATTGTCATAAGAAAAAGTATATTTTGCATCAGCGTTTTCCTGTCCGTTGTCACTTTTTAAAATTGACATGGTGTAGGAAAAAGAAGAATTTTCGATTTTTAAAAGAGCAGAAATGCGCGGTGTAAAATTTGGTCCATCAGGTTCGCGGCGGCGGCTGTCCAGCGAGTCTGCAAAAGAAAGACCTTTTGAAAGTCCTTCGTAAATTGTATCTGTCTGGTCGCCGTTAGTTACGATTGTGTAATTTTTAAAAGTTCTGACAGGTGAATAAATAATTAAACTTGGGTCAGTAAGTTTTGCCGGATCAAAAGCCTGGGTTTTAATTCCGTCCCCGTCTTCCAAAAAAATTCTGTTGCGGCTGTTTTCGCTTCTGCCCATAATCCAGTAAGCCGTCACAGCAAATTTTCCATCGTCAGATTTTCCAACAATTATTCCTCTTCCAGGATATTCGTTTGAAGAAAGTTCCTTTTCCAAATTCAACAATTCCATAAATGCTCCTTAATTTTCGCTCCAGCATTTTACCATGAATACCCCCCCTGTGCCTATGAATTTTTTTTATTTTTTTGCAGCATACCGCTTTTTGTTAAACGGTCCTTGCGTGGCTCGGCTATTCGCCTCGGTGCTTCGCACTTTGCCTTGGGCAAACCACTTCACGACCGGCTGGGCTTGTTTTGAATAGAAACATTTCTTTCGTAAAGCACTTGTGTCTTTTTTCGCAATTTTTTTCGGTTTCGACGTCGCTCATCATAGGACCGCCTGTGGGCAACATTGAGCGAGTCACCATACACCTTCTAGATGTGAGCGCATTCAGGCGAATTTTAAACAGGCAAAGCCCCATTTGTGACAGATTGCATTCAAATGATTTTAAAAGGAAAAGTTTGTTTTCTTTTATTAAAATTTGTAAAATATCAACCTGTTTATTGAAAAAATAATTTTGTAA
>CAVJHV010000129.1:4991-5503 GCA_963649315.1 Treponemataceae bacterium
CTCACAGACTGTGTATAAAATTTTTTTTCTGCAACGATAAAAAAGTATATGAAAAACGTGTTATATCCCCAGAAAAAGGAAATGCTTTATCAAAGAAATTTAGACCGTAAAGTTTGCAAAGTCCCTGTTTTCAGGAAAGTTTCTTTGGTAAATCAAAGGGGTATAAATTTTCCAGTCAAACCTCTTCATCCCTGGCTAAAAGGATCCCTTCCAAGTGAAGATAAAGTTTTACTGGAATTTGAAGAAAAAAGTCTGCCACCTCCACCGGCTTTAGAAGTTCTGGCCATACAGGAAAATCAAAGAGCAGAGATACGGAAGAAGGAAGAAGTAAATTCTTCTTTGAACCAGAATTTTAACATAGACCACTTTTGTTTAAAACACGCTTTAACATCCCTGCATAAATTTTTAATCCTTTTCCTTTTAAAAAAGAAAAGAGGTTATTTTTTACTTGAAGAGCTTTGCATTTCCTTTTTTAGAAAAGTGAATGAAAAAAATATATGCATGCTTAAATC
>CAVJHV010000130.1:0-5500 GCA_963649315.1 Treponemataceae bacterium
GCTATTAACTATGTCATCTGCTGTAAAAAGATAATCTATATAATTTTTCTTATAATTCTTCCGACTCAGCACTTTCCTGATCAAAGAGTATAATTTCATCTTCCAGCTGTATTTTAAGAAATGCCCAAGTTTACTGTAAGCCGATCTTTTGCCAGGACTATCAAATAATTCTGATAACTGCCAGTAATCTAAAACAAGGACTTTAATTTTTTTATTGTTCAAATATTTTACAATTGGCATTGTCATTTCTGTTAAATGTTGAATAACAAATATGTCCTGTTCACCGGCATTATTTAACAAATCTTTAAATGAAGACAAACTGTTAATCTTGTAATATTTATTTGACAGTCTTGTCTTTCCAAAATAATTATCCAAATTAAAAAACTTCCGCTTAATTCTGGAAATCAACAGCATGTTCCCTACATCAACGAAACAGAACTTGTCCTTAAAAAAATCAGCAAAATATCCAGGGAAACCTTCGACTGGACTGTCCAGGTTGGCTTCCGTTAAAACTTTATGTAAAACCCAGTAAATCAAAATATGCTCCTATTCCTAACAAAAGTTAATGACTGCCCCGATGAAAGTTTCTGTATGGTCAAAAAAATACTCACCCGATAAATTTACTTTTAAATCTTTATGTCCCAAAATTCTTTTACTTTATATTTTTCCCCATCCAGTTTTACAAGAATTTGCTTAAGAGTATCGTAATACAACTTTGCTGAATTTTCCCTGTAATATGGATTTAAAGGTTTTACAAGCGAATGAAGAGCAAGCACTTTATTTATCGCAGCCAGAATATCAGCTTTATTGCAAAAAACATCAATTACGCTTTTTCCCCTGACTCTTCCTTTTTGTCTGTCACCAATATTAATTGTATAAACTCCAAGGCTGGGAGCTTCTATTATGCCGGAAGAAGAGTTCCCGATTAAACAGACAGCATTTTTTAAAAGATAATGGTAAGCATCTGTATGCAAATTTTCATAATAAAGTGCATTCTTGTTGTCATGAACAAAATCCTGCACCATGCCCCGGATAACACCTGAATTTGTATCTGCATTTGTTCCTAAAAATACAAACTGATAATCAGCAATAAAGTTTTTTACAGCCCCCAACAAATTTTCCATCTGCTGACAAACATTTACATTCGTAAGGGTTTCAGGATGAAAAAGTACTACAAAATATTTTTTTTGTACAAGAGATTTTACATCAGGCGGTACATTATTTTCATCAATAAAAAGACAATTCTCTGCCCCCAAAGCTCCAAGATTAAAAACGCGGTCAGGTGCTTCTCCTAACTGAATAATTCTATTTCTGTATTCTTCAGTTGCTGCAAAATGGTATAAACTCATTTTTGTGATTGAATGGCGGATAAATTCATCATAGTTTCCAAAAGTAGCCTCACCGCCATGAATGTGAAGTATAGGAATTCTTTGCATTGCTGCTGTTTCTGCAACAGACAGCATTTCGTAGCGGTCGCCAAGTATTATTAAAAGGTCATATTTGTTTTTATCAAAAAATTCTGCAAACTTATCAAGAGTCACAGCCATTGTATGCAGAATTTTTGCATTGGAACTTGAATCAAGGGGAACTTCTATTTTTGCTTTTACATTAAAGCCGTCTTTGTAAATCAAGTCTACCTGGTGACCATAAGTTTTATTAAGCAAAGCACCAGTTGCAAGAATATCAAGTTCAATTTCAGAATCCTTATTCATAAGATTAAGGAAGCGCCGCATAATACCATAATCTGCACGTGAGCCTGTTACAAAAGCAACTTTTCTATTCATTTCTTTCACCCATTAAAAGACAGGCAAACCTGTAATCAAGTTCATCATCAATATCTACAGAAGCAATTTTATTCATTTTGTAGGCCAGAGATTTTGCACCAAAGAAGTGTTTCTGCTTTAAGTATTTCTGGGGCTTTGCAATAAAAATTGCACCGTTCGGGGAAAAATCCTTATAGCCCTGCCTGCGGTAATTTGAAAAATCAGTATCAAAATGTTTTAAAGACAAATCGTCTTCTATGGGTTTTACAAGGACATTTGCGTGTTCTGCTTCCTTTACAGAAACAAGAAAATCGAAATCATCAAAATGCTTTTCAAAAAGTTCAGCAGCTTCCCTTACGTGCTTTTCTGTCCGCATTGGTGAAGTTGGCTGCAGGAGAACGAAGTAATCAAATGTTTTTTCCAAACGATTAAGAATATCCTCTATGACCATGAAAGTAGAAGCTTTATCGTCAGAAAGTTTTTCCCCCCGCATCATAATTTCTGCACCAAAAGATTTTCCAATCTGTGCATATTTTTCAGAATCTGTAGAAAGAATAACTTTATCAAACAAATTTGACTTTAGCCCTGCTTCAATTGAATAAGCAAGTAAAGGCTTTCCGCAAACATCTATTATATTTTTATCTTTAAGTCCTTTTGACCCGCTGCGGGCAGGGATTATTGCAATTCTATTCATTTATTGCCTCTTCAACAAGCTTTTGCAAAACTTCATACCCCTTTTCAGACAAGTGAAGTCCGTCTTTTGTATAGACCTTTTTCAGCAAACCGTATTCATCATTTAGAACAGAAGTTTTTATGAAGCAAATGGCCTTAAGTGATTTTTCACACTCTTCATTTAACTTTTTTATAGTTTTGTTGCTTCTGTCCAGTCTGCCGTTTACGCTTATACATTCAAGAAAGTAAATTCTGGCATTTTTCTTTTGATTTCTGATGTAATCCACAGTCTTTTGAATATTTGAAATAATCTCTTTCATATCCATTTCATACACAATATCATTAGTGCCGTGCATTACAAGATAAATATCTTCCGTACAATTTAAAAGATTTTTTGACAAAATATCATCGTAATATTCTTTGCTGGAAATTCCCGCAATTCCACAATTACGAACTTTGTGATTTTTCAAAGCTGCAATATTCCAAAAATCAATTTGCGAATGACCTATAAGGCAGATTCCATTTTTATTTTCACCGGTAAAAACAGATTTTTTTTCTTCTATTCTTGCAAGAATCTGTTTTTTTAAAAGAGGGGCATTAAGTTCCTTTTTCTTTAGAACAAGTGCAAGTTCAAAATCATTTTTTGAATTTATCACTACGCTTTCCATCTGTGTCAATTCAAAATGCTGAACTTTATCAGACAGGCAATCAAAAAGAACAAAGACATTTTTTTCTTCAGCTGCTGCTTTACCTAGCAAAGAGATTTTATTTAAGGTTTGTGGGACTTTTACTGTCCTGCCTGTTACAACTGTAGACACTATTCCCCCGCCACCCCCACTTTCGTATCTATTTATGGCAGTCTGCAAAGTTTTTGATTTTACAAGAGGTGCACGGCCTGAAAGCAATAAAACTTTTTTGTCTTTATATGTCCTGTAGTCCACTTCTTTTTGGACTGAAACAGTGTTTCCGTATAATTTTTTTACACTATCTTTTATGAAGTCTGTATCAGCAAGAACTATAAGTGTTTTTAAATTGAGTTTTAAAACTTCTTCTATGGGGTATTCAAAAACGCTCTTTCCCCATAAATTTAAAGTAAGAAAATCATTTTCCAAAGATTCATCTACACGGCAATCTACAACTGCAATCCAATCTTTCATATTCTATTCCTGATTTTTAAATCTTGAATCTTCTATTAGCTGGTCTTCAAAAAAATCTTTTTCTGCCTGCTTACCAAGTAAATCATACCAGTTCATGGGGCTGATTCCATTACCTGGCCTTTTACAGGTGATATTTTTCTCTGTAAAAACATCACCTTTTTTTATTGCACATTTTGCAACAATAGATTTTCTTGCAACAATCTTATTTTTTCTTTCCGAATCAGTAACAATTTTATAACCGCAGCCATAAATTATTTCCATTCGGCGTACATTCAAAACAAGTTCTTTTAACTCCTTCGGACTTGCACTTGCTTTATGGTCTGGACCAGGAAAATTCTTATCAAGTGTAAAATGTTTTTCTATCATGCAAATTCCCAGTGCACATGCACCTGTCGCTGCTACAGAGCCCACCGAATGGTCTGAAAAACCAATTTCAAGATCCGGAAAATGTTTGTGTAAATCACAAATTGCAGATATATTTACATCTTTGTCAGGGGTCGGATATTCCGTATTACAATGCAGGACTACAAGTTGACTTTTTGGCGTACCGCTTTCAACAAGGATTTCAATGCACTTTTGAATTTCTTCAATCGTGGCCATTCCACTTGAAAGAATAATTTTTTTGTTGTCACATTTTATGGAGCCGATTTTTTTAAGATATGGTAAATTTGTAATTTCTCCGGAAGGAATTTTCCAAATTGACTGGCCTGTTTCTTCTAAAAAATTTATAGATTCCATATCGAATGGAGTAGAAAAAGCAAGCAGCCCTAACGATTTTGCATAAGTGGAAAGTTCAAGGTAATCTTCATGAGAAAGTTCTAGCTTTCGTGTCATTTCAAGCTGACTGTCACTTGTGCCGGTTGTTTCTTTTTGATATTCCGCTTTTGGTGCGTAACGTGAAATTAAAGCAGAAGAATTGAATGTCTGAAATTTTACAGCATCCACTCCGCACTTCCATGCTTCTTCTACCATTTTTTTTGCTAAAGTTTTATCTCCATTATGATTGCAGCCAATTTCAGCAACAATAAATATTTTTTTCATCCTAACATACTTCCCTGTCTTATGATTTTTGCAGGAACACCGGCAACAGTAACATTGTCTCCAACATCTTTTGTAACTACAGCTCCAGCCCCTACAGTAGACCATTTTCCAATTGTTTTTTGTCCTAACGTTACAGACGAACTTCCAATAAAAGATCCTTCACCAATTTTTACATCACCGTTTATTACAGCATTTGTTGAAAGATTTACATGAGATTCCACAGTACAGCCATGTTCCACAAGAGCCTTTGTATTTATTATGCAGTTGTCACCAACCGAAGACATACTGTTTATGACAGCCATTTTTCCAACAAAACAACCTGTTCCGATATTTGCGCGTGGAGAAATAATTGCAGAACGATCTACAACATTTATAAGACGAAGTTTGTTTTCTTTCAGTTTGTCATACCAGCGCTTGCGGTTTATATTATTTCCGATTGCAATAAAAAAAAATATTTTTTCCCTGTCTGGAATTTCCTCTAATGAATGGGCAATAACAGGAATTCCTAAGTGCTGGGATTCTGTAGTAAATTCATCCAGAAAACCTTCGAGTTTATAATTGTAGTAGTCTATTGAATCAAGGACAGATTTTGCATATCCGCCGGCACCTATTAAAACTAAATGTTCCATAATTTTTTCAAACTATTCTCTTTCTTCAAAATACATCCAGGAGACTAGCCGACCCATGAAAAAATTTTATTCAAAAAATTATCAGGTGTCAAGCAATTTTTCTTTCCATGGCAGCTCTTAGCTGATGGATTTTGAAAAAGGCAAACTGCTTTACGAAAGTTGTATTTCTTTACAAAAGCAGCCTAGCCGGCCGTGAAAGCCCAAAGTCACCCACGGCGAAAGACGTGGGTGATGAGCG
>CAVJHV010000131.1:0-2090 GCA_963649315.1 Treponemataceae bacterium
TTTCAAAGACTTAAAATTCGAAGGCATCTCTAAAAAAGCATTAAAAATGATTTTTTAGAGATGCCTTAATGCTAAAAATAAAAAACTTAAATATTTCCATATTATGTGCCGATATATAAGCAGTATCTTTTTACAAAGGGGATTTATATGGAAGGCTCATCAGACGACTTCAAGGAATTAGAACCATTGGATAATTTAGATTCACTGAACAATATGAAATCCGATTTTGATTTGTCAGATTTTACTTTTGATGACGTCAATTTAGACGATGCAGATTCAAGTGACAAACTGACGGGTGAAGAAACAGTACCTGAAGAAGATGCTCTGGCAGCTTTTGAAGTTCCGGGCGCTGTTTTTGAAGAAGAAAATTCTCAGGAAAGCAAATCTTCCCCGGAGGAAACTTTTACTAACGATTTTTCATCTCTTATTAATAATGATATTTCTGTGACTGACAGTCAGGCTGACATTCCGCAAAACATACCTTCTGAACAAGTGGCTCCTGCTGCAGAAAGTATGGCAAGTGATATTCCGGATTTATCTGCATTTGATTTTACGGATGGGGAAATTTCCCTTGATTCATTTATATCACAGGATGAACTTGATAAGGCAGAAAGTCAAATTGAAGGAGCAAAAGGTTTTGGCCAGGAAAGTGCTGCCAGTGAAGTGTCAAGTGATGACGGAGAAATTTCTCTTGAAGACTTTTTGGGAGATGACTTTGCTTCTTTTGATGCTCCTGCTCAAAAAACAGAAGAAGTTATTGCAGATGAACCTATTTTAGACATAGACCTTTCGTTTGATGACTCAGCAAAGGATATAGAAATGGAAGACAATAATGATTCTGCTGATTCAATTGAAATTTCCTCTTTGCCACAAACTTCCCCAGAGACCGAAGAAGAAAGTTCATCATCTTCAATTGGTGAAAGTGTTGATTTGTCAGAATTTGGCATTGAAGATGAAGGTGACCATCAGACTACCCTTCCTCAAAATGAAGAAGAAAATAAACTTACAGAAGAATCAAGAGATATTGAAATGAATGTCGATGTTGACAGTGACAGCGAAGAAGACACTGAAACTTTAACAGAAAAAACTAACGAAGAAGAAAATGACGGTGACAATGAAGATGTTTCTTTAGCACTTGACAGTGACAGCCAGGAAGACTTTGAAACATCAAATCAAACAAGTCCAAATTCTTCGGCTGATGATGATTTTGATGTAGACGCACTTCTATCAAACATTGAAGATGAAAGCGAAAAAAAAGTTGATTCTGCAAATGCTCTTACAGAAGAAAATCCTGCGGATGAAAATCTTACAGAAGAGAATCCTGTAGGTGAAAATCCTGCAGATGAAAATGAAAATACCTTTGCGTTGGACGCGGCAGAATCTTCTGCAGTTCTTGCGGAAGAAAATTCTGCAGAAAGTGAAGACTTTCCTTCATTTGAAAATATTTCTCTTGAAGACGATAATGCAATTGAAGAGGATTTAAACTCTTTACCGGAAGAGGAAAATTCTTTGGATGAAGAAAGTACAATCGACATTCCTGTAATTTCGGATGAAGATACTGCCCTTGGTGAATCTTCTTTGGAGGATTTTGAAGAGCCTTCTGTGGATGAAAGTGATATTTCGAATGCATGTGATGCGCCTGTAGAAGAAAGCAACGCTGTGAATGTTGATATTGAAACTGCAGACGAAGGCGATCTTTCAGTAAACAAAAGCGCTGATGATGACATTTTTGTAGAAGCTGAACTTGAAGATGAAAATCCGGCTCTTGAAGAAGAAGCTGTAAATCTTGAAGAAAAAAATGCAGCTGTAGAAGAAAGCGATCTCGCTGTTGAAGGGGAAATACCTTCTGCCGAAGAAAGCGCTATAACTGTAGAAGCAGGAGTTGAACCTGTAGAAGAAAATTCTGCTGCTGTTAAAGAAGTGGTACCTTCTGCCGAAGAAAACGTTGTCGCTGTTGAAGAAGAGGCACCTGTTATTGAAGAAAGTGTTTCTGCTGAAGAAGCAGTACCTTCTGCCGAAGAAAGCGTTGCTTCTATTGAAGAAGTGATACCTTCTGCCGAAGAAAGCGCTGCTGCTGTTGAAGATGAAAC
>CAVJHV010000131.1:2138-5479 GCA_963649315.1 Treponemataceae bacterium
TCTTGAAGAAGAAGCTGTACCTGTAGAAGAAAACGTTGTCGCTGTTGAAGAAGAGGCACCTGTTATTGAAGAAAGTGTTCCTGTTGAAGAAGAGTCTCCTGCTGTTACAGAAACACATTCTCTTGAAGACGATCCAAGTCTTGCCTTGATGAAACAGATTTCTGGTGAAATTTCTTCCCTTAAATCTGAAATCATGTCACTCAAAAGTGAACTTTCTGAACTTAAAAATACAGGCTTTAGGGAAGAAGAAAAAACTGAGGATGAAAAAGACTCTGGTTTCTTTGGTGATTCAGATGAAGATGACACAATTGCTTTAAGTGGAGAAGAACTTTCCAACATTTTGAACACCTCTGATTTTGTAACAGAAGATGCAAGTGAAAATCAAAGTGAAGACTCTGCTCCTCTTACAGAAATTGATAATGAAAGTCTTGACGATTTTTCTGTCGAAGAAAATGCTGCTGGTGAAGAAAATCTTTCCGAAACAGAAAAAACTGATGATGAAAATCTGGAAATCCAGGAAAAAGAAGGAAGTCAAGTTTCCAGCCTTGAAGCTCTTGCAGAACCAATAGATCTTTTTGCAGAAGACACTCCTGCTCCACTGACAGACGAAAGTTTCAATTACCTTGAATCTGAAGTTAAGACTGATGAAATTTCTGACGCTCCTAGGGCTGATGAAGATGAAGATCTTGAAGAAGGCATAAGTGATTCACCTGTTGAAGATGTTTTTGCAGCATGGAAAAGTCAGGAAGAAGAATATCAAAGGGAACAGGAAGAAAGATTTGAAGGTTGGGAAGAAGCGCAAAGAAAGCGTGAAGCAGAAGGAGAAATTTTTACTGATGAAAAAGAGAATTCTGCTGCAAGCGAAATAATGTCTTTTGACCAGCACGAAGAAGATGCAGAAGAAGATCCTGATGCAAATGACATTGCTCTTACCCAGGACGAACTTCTTGCCGTTACAAATCATGTACACGGTCAAAGCTCGGCAGAAGATTTTGCCAGCCAGGAAAAAGCTAATCCTGAAAAAGAGAAAAAAACTGTTCCTGACACTGGCATTCCTTCTTCCATGAAAGAAGAAATCAAGTCAGTTTTATCTTACATGGATCAATTACTGGAAAATCTACCAGAAGATAAAATTGCCGAATTTGCTCAATCAGAACAATTTGAAACCTACAAAAAACTTTTTACTGAGTTAGGTTTATCCTGAAAAAATAATTAAAGAAAAGGGCTGCTTATAAAAGTGGCCCTTTTTTATTGAAGATGTTCCTTACTCGACCTATTTTGATTTTTAAGATATAATTTCTTCATGGACACAAAAGCTTTTTTGACAAATGAAAAATTTTCACCATCTGAAAATTTCAGGGCACTTGCAAAGGATTACTCTTTTAAACATGCAGGATTTTTTTCTTTTCAGGGACAGTACTATGTTTTGACAAAAGCTTTTGGCCTGGATCTGCAAACCATCCGTCTGTCTCAGTCTACACCAGACTTTTGGGATGGCGCTTTAACAAAAGCTGGAAAATGGTCTTCTTATTCGCGCGAAGACAAAGATATTTTTCAATTCTACCAATTTTTTTCTCCTAAGTTTAGAGACGAAATTGAAAATCTGCACTTTTTGAAATTTTATGATGAAGTTCACACTTATGTTTTTTTCTTTGCAGAACTTTCTTATGACATGCCTCTTAATCTTGATGAAGTTGATTTGTTCACTCTGTCAACACGGCTTTTAAAAACAAAAAGCAATTTAGATTTTTCTTATGATAAAATTGCTGCCGGTTTAAAATTCAGCAATGCCAATCTTTACACTATAGATCTTTATCATGCCATAGATAATTTTTTTATGGATGATGAAGTTCGCGATCAGGCTTTTTATGCTGATGTTTACAAAAGCGCTTTCACTGAAATTTACGATTTGCTTCAGGCAACTTTTTCCGGCAGAAACATTTCTTCTTCGCCTGAAGGAAAAATTATTTACGTTTGCCTTTTTTCCAAAAAGCATTTGTCTGAAGAAAGTCTTTTAACACATATTAGTGAACTTCTTAAAGATATTATTCCGCCTAACTGTCTGCCAAAGGATTTTATAAAACTTCTTGCGGTTACAGATAAAATTGATCAAGTGAATAAATTTCTCTTGGGAGAATTTTAATTTTGGAACTTTCATTTTTTAAAACAGCCCAAGGGAAAGATGCGGTAAAAGTAAATGGAAGTCCCATGCATTCTCTTTATAATCCTGAACTTGAAGCAGAGCGTTTCGTAGATTCAATTGCAGTTCCCTTTAAGCCTGCAGCCATTATCATCACAGGCCCCTGTCTGTCTTACAGCGCAAACTTTTTAAGAAAAAAATTTCCTTATGCAAAATTGATTGCCCTTCAATTTTCCTCAGCTTTTTCAAAATATGATTTTCTCTGGGATAAAGTTTTTCTGTCAGAAGAACAAAATCTTTCTGAAAAAATTTTTGACTTTTTAGGCGATGAAATTTTAATGTCAACATTTTTTATTTCATGGAAAGCTTCTGAAAGAGTTTTTTCTGATGAATATAAAAGGGTTTGGCAGGAATTAAAAAATTTGCTTTTAAAATCCAGAAACCTTTTGAATACAAAAAGTCATTTTTCAAAAAAATGGTTCATAAACACAATACGCTTTTCACTTTTTTCAAAGACCTACGCTTATTACAAAAAATCTGACTGTCCTGTTGTCATTTGTGCGTCAGGGCCCAGTTTGTCCTCTTCTATTGATTTCTTAAAAAAATACAGAGATAAATATTTTTTTTTTTTTTTTTCATCTTCTTTAAAAGTTCTTACTCAAAATAAAATCATTCCGGATTTTTGTCTTTCTACTGATGGAGGCTTTTGGGCAAAAAAACATCTGTATTCAAGTTTGACAAAATATCCGCAAATTCCGCTTGCCTTACCAGGAGAAGCTGCATGCCCATGCTTGCTTTTGGAAAATAATATTACTTTTCCCCTTGCTTATGAAGATGCTTTTGAAAAATATTTTTATCCTCCTTTGGGAATAAAAAGTTTTCCTGCCCAATCAAACGGAAGTGTCAGCGGAACCGCAGCAATTCTTAGTCTTTCACTTACCGGTGATAAAATATTTTTTTGCGGATTGGATTTATCTTCTTCAATTGGATTTCAGCACAGCCAGCCAAATGAACTTGAAGAATTTGATTCGGCTTTTGATTTTGCCCTTTCTACAAAAGAAAACAGAATAGTTTCCAGAATGATAAATTCACAGGCTTTAGACATTTATCATTCCTGGTTTAATGCAGAAAAATTTGGAGGAAAAATTTTCAGGCTGAGCAATAACTACAATTATAAAAACACTTTATCTGACATAAAAGA
>CAVJHV010000132.1:0-5375 GCA_963649315.1 Treponemataceae bacterium
ATAAAAAACTTTCGGATTTAATCTGGTGATTTCTTTATGAAAAAGTTGATGAAAAAATATTCTCTTTTTGAATACAAAAGCGGAACTTCTTTTTTACACAAATGTCCGCCATGCTGCAAACTAATTTTTATTCCTGCATTGAACATTCTCTTTCTTTTTTTGCCAGCATATTTTTCTCTTGCACTGATTGTCCTGCAGTTTTTAACCGCATGTTTTTTGCACTTTTCTTTAAGAGAGCAATTGAGGGATTTTAAAGCAGTTTTTTATTACGCCCTGATGCTTTTTATTTTTCACCTGCTTGGATTTTTTCTAACATACATCTTGTCTGCAAAAACAAATTCACTTTTTTCTTTCAGTGATTTTTGGGAAGCGTTAAAAAATAATTTTTCATGGCGAAATGAAAAGGCAAGTGTTTTTATGCTGGTAAAAATTTTTGCTTTGATGCAAAGCGCCTCTCTGCTTTTTAAAACAACAACTTCTATGGAAATTCAAGAAGGCTTAAACAAAATAGAAAGTGCAATCCGGAAAATTTTCCATCTAAAAAAAGAAAATAAAATTTCTGATGCCATTTCGATGTTTATAAATTTCATTCCGATGATTTCAAAAATCTGGCTGGAAGAAAAAAGAGCATGGCTGGCCCGTGGAGGCAAAAATAATTCTTTAAAAATGTTTAAAACCTTGTTGCCGCTTTTGTTTTCAGTCGGAATGAAAAAAGCTTACAATCAGACAAGGGCCATTTTAATTCGAAAATAATTGTGAGCGCTTCTAAAACTTGCAATTTTACAGAGATGCTTTTAGTAAAGAAAATTATTCCTGGTGCAAAGACACTTCGCCGGAAGATAAAGTTCTTTTGCTTTTGTCAGAAAGTTCTACAACAAGACCAGCTTTATCATCAATGTCAATTACTTTTGCAAAGTAAGAATTTTTTTCCTGGCCAATCACTGGATGAATTTCTACAGTGCGCCCAATCAAAAAAGAATTTGCTTTATATTCTTTCATCACAAGTGCCGGGTCTTCCTGCAAAAGGCTTAAAGTCTGGCCCGCAACTTCTGCAGCCAACTGGCAGCGACTGACATCACAATTATTTTTTTTGCCAGTGATAGAGCCTGCCACTTTTGCTGCTTTTTTTACATCCGCACTGTCACAAATGTTTATTCCAATTCCAATAACCGCCGCTTCAATCTGGCCGCTTTCAAAATTCGTAAAGCCTTCCGTTAAAATTCCACAAACTTTTTTTCCTTCAATATAAATATCATTTATCCATTTGATTTTTGCGTCCACAGAAAAAAGTTTTTTGAGTGCACGAACCACAGCTACTGCTGTAAAAGCCGTAAGCCTTGCTGGTTCAGAAATACCCCCTTTGGGTACGTAAATAATTGAAAGGTAAATGCCAGCCTTTGCCGGAGAAATAAAATTTCTGCCCAGACGACCGCGCCCGGCACTTTGACTTTCGGCAAGAATTATCCGCTGGTGAATTTTTTTTCCTTCCTCAGACAGACCACCATTTTTTGTGTGAAGGCTGGAAGCTTGAGCAAGAATTTTTTTTGCATACGTGTTTGTTGAATCAATTTCTTTAAAACATTCGACCGGGCAATTTTTAAATTTTGAAAAAGCGGCTTCAAGGTAGCGGCAAAAAATTTCCTTAGAAAAAAAATCACTTTTCTCTTTAAGAGTGTAGCCTCCATTTTCATGCCCTTCAATTGCGCAGCCGTCCTGGCGTAAAGAATTTATTGCCTTCCAGACTGCGGTTCTGCTTACCATACATTCATTAGCCAGCGCCTGGCCGGACACTTCTGCTCCGACATTTTTTTCAAGTGCATCCAAAATTTTTTCTTTCGTGGTCATAAAAAAAGTATAGCGGAAAATTTGATTTTTTTTAATATTCTTATATAATCCACTTAAACCACTTGGCCCCCCGAGGAAACTTATGCGCAGAAAAGAAAGACAAGTTACAGATGCAGAAGAAATAAAAGATGTGTTGGAAAAAAGTTTTGCCCTTCATCTGGGAATTAATGACAATGGTCACATTTATCTTGTGCCGGTAAATTTTGGTTACAGTGTAGAAAATGGAAAATACATTTTTTATTTTCATGGAGCAAAGGATGGCCGCAAATATAATCTTTTAAAAAACGGAGCGCTGGTTGCCTTTGAATGCGAAAGTGATTTTTCTTTGCTGGAAGGTCAGACAGCCTGCGACTATTCCGCCTATTATGCCAGCGTCATCGGCGAAGGAAATGTTTCTCAAATAGAAAACAATGAAGAAAAAAAATCCGCCCTCAATTTGATTATGAAAAAAGCCAGCGGTAAAAACGACTGGTTCTACCCTGCGCTTATGCTTTCCAAAGTTGCAGTTTTCAAATTGGAAGCGACAGAACTTTCCTGCAAAAAACATAAAAATAATTTGTAATGTATTGATAATAAAAATTTGGAGCAGAACTGTTTTAAAAAAGCCCTTCCGCCACTTGCTTACGCGCGGTCGGCTTCGCTTAGGCTCAGCCGACTGCCTTCGGCATGGCTCCACGGCTGGCTAGTGCTCTTGTCCATTCCAAGAATTTATTAAAGGAAGCCTTTAAAAATTGCAATTTAAAAAATTATTCTACCTTCCATTCAGTAATATTTTTTTCTTTACTGTCAAAGTTTACTCCTACTTTTAAGATTTTTCGTTTATCACTTAAAAAAGGGTCGGCATATTTTTTTTCTTCAATTTGGGCAAGAGCTTCATCAGCAGATTTATCACGCTTAAATTCAAAGAGGTAAATGTAATTATCCACCTGAACTATGCAGTCTGCCCGACCCTGGGAATAATGTTCTTCAACACCAACGAATTGCCCCAGCAGCATAAAAACAATGTAGATTACATTCTGGAAATTCTGTTCAATAACAGTGTCGTCAGTTTTACTGGAATAAGGCAGACTGGCAAAAAGACTTTTAAATCGTGTCAAAACAGAATCAACATGGCCGTTTTGAACGTCTTCATAAAATTCATTTATGCAAAGAGAACTTGAGTCCTGTGTAGAATATGTAAAATATGGCACAAGACATTCAAGAAAACTGTAGCGCACTTCATCATTCGGGTAACCAAGATAATACGTTCTAAGTTTTTGATCATATTTTTTTATAGTCAAATAACCGGTCTGGAAAAAGAGGGGAATGGGATTAGGATTGTCGCTTCTGTAATCCTGCAAGGCTGACTGAAAACCTGAAAGCCTGTCAGTAGAAAATTTGCGCGGATCAAAGTTTACATCTTTTAATTTTTTTAAGAGAAAAGTTGGAGTGCCTGTAGAAAACCAGAAGTTTTCAAGTTTTTTTGAAGCAAAGGCATTGATTAAACTAAAAGGATTATAAAGTCCTTCTGTGTTTTCATAAAAGTGGTAACCGTCATACATGCGCTTTAATTCTGCAAGGCATTCTTCACGGGAAAGAGAAAATTTTTTTGCCAGTTCATTAATTTCTGGTTCAAAAGTTTTTTTCATTTCTTCCTGTGTTATACCACAGATTGTGGCATAATTTTCGTTAAGTGAAATATCAAACAACTGGTTAAGGTCACTAAAAATAGAAACCTTACTGAATTTGGTAACACCAGTAATAAAAGTAAATTTTAAATGTTCATCGCAGGATTTTAAGTTACCAAAAAATCCCTTAAAAAGTTTGCGTGATTCTTCTAAAGCATCACCTTCGCTTTCCAAAAGGGGTTTATCGTATTCATCTACAAGAACTACAACTCCAAGCCCGGTTTTTTTGTGGGCAACAGCAAGAAGATGGTTAAAACGTTCTTCAAGGGAACGGTCTTTTTTTTCATTGCCGTAAATGGCTTCCCACTGTTCAAGATGAGAATTTAGAACACTGGCTAACTCAAAGGAAGAGTCATATTTTTTGCCATTAAAATCAAAATAGAAAACCGGATATTTTATCCAATCTTTTTCCAGTTTACAAATTTTTAGTCCGGTGAAAAGTTCTTTTTTGCCTTCAAAATATGCCCGCATTGTAGAAAGCAAAAGGCTTTTACCAAAACGTCGGGGGCGACTTAAAAAATACTGGTGGCCTTCTGTTGCGAGATGATAAATAAATTCTGTTTTGTCGACGTATAGAAAATTTTCATTTCGAAGTTTTTCAAAAGACTGTACGCCAATTGGCAGTTTTCGCAGACTCATGAGAAGATTATAGCATAATTTTTTTTTATGTGAAGTAAACCTCTAAAGATTGCCAAAATTTTGCTGGAAAAAAAAACAAAAGCGGGATAAAATAAAAATATCTAAAAACTCAAAGCAAGCGCTTGATAAATGTGTGGCTTTTTGTTTTTGAATAATTTTTTATGTGGAGAATAAAAATGAAAAAATTAATTACATCGGTTTTAATTTTTTTGGCAGGACTGGCGGTATTTGCCCAGAGTATTAGCGAAATACAAGTCAGTCGGGAACGCATTTCAAATTTGGATGCAGACAGGGAAGTAACTGTTACTGTAAAGGGAAGCGGATTTTCTTCGATAGCATCGCAGGAAGACCCTACTTTAAAAGTGCAGGTAAGAGATGGGAATACAGTAAAAAATTATGCTGCAACAGTAAATGCTTCAGCAAATACAGCCACAGCAAAAGTTTTAATTCCGACTTTTGAAAGTTTAGGCTCTGAAGGTAAGGACGTAGAAATTCTTGCAAAGGTTTGTGGGACTATAGATAAAGAACACATTGCAAAAGTAAACGTAAGCAATGCAAAAGTTGAAGAAATCCTTTTGTCACAGCAAGTAATTCAATTTACAAACTCTGAAGAAAATGCAGAAATCAAAGTAACAGTTGCAGGAGAGAACCTTGATGTGGCAGGAACTATAAAAATTGCTTTTTATAATTCAAATGGAGAAATAGAAGAAAGTCCTTTTGATGTAGATACAAAGGCTTTTACAAAAGACACAAAATCCTTTGAAAAAACAATAAAAGCTCCTGCTACAGACGGTAAATATAAAGTGTGCCTTTTGTTTAACGATGTAAAACAGTCTGTTTCTTCGGAACTATTAGTAGCAGATTCATTGAGTTTTGAAAAAATAAGCATACCAAAGCAGAATGTAACAGATGAAGATTCTATAATAGAAGCAGTAATAAAAGGTAAAAATTTTTCTGCAGATTATGTAAAGACGGAAGATTTTAAAGTAACTTGTGCAAGGGCATCAATTACGGCAGATTCAAGTGTAACAATAAAAAGTGACAGTGAACTTTCAGTAAGCCTTACAGTACCAGGAAAAAGCGGAAAATATGAAATAACAGTTGCTTATGGAAAAACTTCCATAACTGGAGATTTTAAGGTTTATAAAAAAGTCGTAAGAGATGGATTCGTAGAAATTCCAGGCAAAGATTTTGCTATGGGAAAGACAGAAGTAACACAGGCCC
>CAVJHV010000133.1:0-5375 GCA_963649315.1 Treponemataceae bacterium
ATTTTTCACATCATTTCACATCTGTAAAAGAAAAAGTTAAGGGCCCTTGTTTAGAATTTATTTTTTTCTGCTGAAAATTTTATAATTTATCCAAGGAAAAAGAGCATGTTCCTTTTCAAGCTTTGTAAGCCATTCCGTGCTGACAGTATTGCTGGCCAGGGCAGAAAAAACATTTGTAAAAGAAATTATATTTTTCGTAAACATTTCTTCTGCATATTCCGGCAATTGATTTTTTGTAAGCATCAAAGGCCAGTCTGAAGATTGAGCTAAAAGAACTTCCTTGGCTGCCAGATTTAAAAGTCTTTCCTTAAGGCCGCTTTCTGCCGGGAATCTTTCCGTCAAATCAATCATGCGTTCCGTAGCCTTCCTGATATAGCGGAACATCCACTTGTTTTTGTCATCCAGCAAATCTTCCCCGTAACCGTGGCCCCCTGCAGAACAAGGATAGGGGGTAAATTTTGGAAGGGTAAATTGATTTTGTAAAAGTTCCTTTGGCAGGGCTAAATTGATTTTGTTTGAAGCATGGCAAAGATTCATAAATTCTTCAAAGAAAGTAAAACCTTCGTGCCACTTTTGTCCTAAAAGTTCACCAGGAATAGTCAAAAGCAGGTTTACGTCCTGTCCCTTTAAAAGTTCTTCTGCCTTTAAAAGCTTTTCTTCTTTTTTTGCATAAAAATCCCTGGCATCTTTTTTTGCTTCTTCAAGAGCAGCGTCCTGGTCATAAAAAGGCCCCTGGTCATTTTCAAAAGCCTCATCTCCTTCATTAGACCAATATTTAAATCCCGTAGGAATTCTTGAATCATCCTTACCAACAAGAGGCTTTAAATCTTCCAGATTAAGATCAAAACCAATATCCCTTCTTTCACACCGGTAAATGTCTTTTAAAGCATAACCATCTTCGCCGTTAAGAGAATTATTTGCATCCGCCATTATTTCTTCCGGACAGTCAGGATCCCGGGCAAAAAGCACCAGGGAATTTTCTGTCCTGAGCGGACTAAAAATGCCATTTTCAACTTTATCATTTGAAAAAAGAAAAGACCTTGCATCCGCAATAGTATAATTTACGCCATAAGAGCGCAGCACTTTATCAAGACCATTTGAATAACCCAGGTGTGGCAAATAAAAACCTTCAGCCATTTCGCCAAAGAAATACCTTTGTGACCTGAGCCCAGTTTCAATTTGAGCATTCAAAGCTTCAGTCAAATCCGCATAGTGGGGCAGGTAAGAATAAGTTGCACTGGTTGCCAGAACTTCAATAAAACCGTTTTTTGCTGCCCTGTCAAAAGCCTGGATCAAGTGACATTCATAAAGTTCAGTAAAATCCTCTTTGTCCTTTTTTGCCTTTTCAATATAAGAATTTATGAGTTTTAAAAGACTTTCATTATTTTTATTGCGTTCAAGTTCCTTCTGGCCCAAAAGAATTTTTTCATCAAGATATTTCACATAGAGCTTTTGCATTTCGCTGTCATTTAAAAGAGCACACAGCTGAGGAGATAAAACAAGGGCAATCTTTGCGTCAAAGCCCCTTTTGTCAAAGTTATTGATTAAATTCAGCAAAGGAAGGTATGTCTGGGAAATGGCATCAAAAAGAAGAATATTTTCTTCTGCATGCACGTCTTTATTTTCAATATTGCGCACATAACCCTGTTCACAAACTATTGTTATGATAAGATTTTTTTTACCCACTTTTCTTTCCTCTTTTCCAAAAGCCCTTTCTTTCTATATATAAAAAATAAAGCCAAAAAATAAATTTGTTTTTACCAAAAACTCTCTGCCAGATATTTTTAAGGGAGTACCTAAAAAGACTGGCGGTGATTTTTATAATGCTGCCTGAGTAAATTTTCCATGCCCGAAAGTTCTTCCACCTTAGTCATCTTGATTTTTTTACCAGGCTGGTAACTTTTAATTACATCACTTTCAAAAGGAATCTGGATGCGGGGACTGTAAGCCAAAACCTTTGTCTGACCGCCTTCCTCCGTATATTCCAGGTTTGCTACAAAATATCTTTTGTCACCTTCAAGCAAAACATACTGTTCCCTGTCCTCGAAAGAAATTTCATTTGCATTGGAATCAGAAACATTTTCAGACTCAGCGCTGTCAAAAAAAAGAATTCTCAAAGACAAAGTCGCATTTATTTTCTTTAAAAAATTCAAATCAGATTCCTTTATATCCCAGAAAACAAAAATCCAGGCAGGGTTTCTTAAAACAGCATTTATCTTTGTGTGGTTGTAAGATTTAGGCAAAGTATTTAAAAGAACCTTGTCATCTTCAAGCATTTCTTCTTCATCATCTTCTTCATGATTTTTAGCTTCTTCTGCAAGGTCAAGCAATTCTTCAATAATAAATTTGCGGTTTAAATCATCGGGAATATCAATGCCACAATCATCTGCAAGGTCAATTAAATCTGCCGTTGAAAGGGATTCCAAATACTGTCTGGAAAGAAGGTCAATTTTCATGATGGTCTAAATAATTGCTTAAATTCCAAAACAAGTCAACTAAGCAGAAATTATATTGTAGAAAAATCGCTCAAAGGGTGTTAAAATTGGGGTAGTTTATTTTTTATACGGGCGTATCTGCCTTTACATCATGGGCGCCATGCTGTAAAGGCAGACCGGGCTTTTGCGTTATAAGTCCGGCCTCCTTATGGTCGGCCAGACTTTCCGTTCAGACAAAAAAATCATTCGCACCTGCTCATGATTTTTTTGTCCGAACCGCTTCGCGGCTGCAATCCCTTACGCCTCTAAAAGGAGAAATTATGTTTTGCATAAAGTGTGGCAGACAAGTAGTAGAAGGCGCAGATTTTTGTCCTTACTGCGGACAAAAAGTTTTTTCAGAAAACAAAGGTCTTTATAAAAAAGCCGAAAGTGCCCCTGTGAAAAATCCCCAGGGCTCTCTTGGTTCAGAAAAAGAAAGAATGCCTTCTTCCCCTTCATTCCAAAGCCACCCACTTCCAGGAAAAAGCCCTGTAAACGAAAAAAAAGTAAAAGGCCCAAAAAGAAGAATGGAAAAAAGGCCTCATTTAGAAAGAAGGCACTATGGCATGCAGGTTTCAGGCTTTATTTTTGCCCTTATGGCTTTTACATTTTCCCTGCTCATAATTATTTTTCAGCCTATCGAAATGCAGGCCCTTTTTTTTACCATTCCGGTATTTGCCTTAGCCTTTGTTTCTTTCCTTTTTGTTTTAGGCCGCAGAAAAAGAACAGGTTTTGCCTGGTCAGCCCGGGTTCTTTCCATTTTGGCCATGCTCATTTCCATTTACTTTATTCTTGCCATTTTGGCCCAGGCTGGCTACATAAACAATAAAGTGATTACAGAACTGCTTGTTCACCCTGGCGATTAAAAGACAAAATAACGGAAATTCTCTAAAAAACTGCTTTTAGGGGCAGCCTCATATTGGCAGTGTAAAGGGGAACTTTATTTTCAAGCCTCCTGCAGGGTGCACACCAGGGGGGAATAAAATTTCAAAAAAAATTAGAAAAATAGTGTTTTAAATTTGACAGAAACGCTATCTGTAGTGTATATTCTTCTTAAGATGTAGGCGATTCCCACAATCGCTTATTGACCACTCCCGCTCTGTCAGCATTTTCCCACAAATCCCACTGGCAGGGCATTTTTTTTTAGATTTTTTTTTCTTAATTTGACACTTACCACTTGACTAAAAAAACAATTTAATTTATAGTCATTCTCACGTTCGAACGAGCGGATGGGCTATTAGCTCAGTAGGTAGAGCAACGCCCTTTTAAGGCGTGGGTCAGCAGTTCAAATCTGCTATAGCTCAGTTTAAGGCATCTGAAAATCAGGTGCCTTTTTTTTGACTATTTTTTCTTTCCTCCAAAAATCTGAAAGCCCCTGGTCTTTTCAGGTTTTTCTTCGGCTTCTTTTTCTTCTGGAATTTCTTTTTCCTTTTCTTCCCTGGTTACATAGGAATTTTTGTAAATGTCCAGAGCTTCATCTAAAATGTTTAAAGCATAATTGTAGCGTTTTGAAATTTCCGGATCAGAAAAACCTAAATCAAAAAGTTCCTGTAGGGCATCAAAAGTATCGTTGTAAGCCTTGTTCAGTTTTGCGTATCCATTAACATATTCTTCGTGGGTCATAATTTTTACCGCACCTCCTCTTGTTGCGCCATTGCGCTTTTTACAGGAACTTATTATAGCATAGTATTTCTTAGTTTAAAGAATTTTTTCATAAGGCAGCTTTTTTATTCCTTCCATATCAGCGAATTAAAATTTACAGGCATTTCTAGAAAAAGCACTGAAAATGATTTTGCTGAAGATGTCCATAAGTTGACCTATTTAAAAACCTTTTATAAAATAGGCTATCTCTAAAAAGTCGAAACTTTCGATTTTTGGAAATTAGGACTGATGGCTGAATATACAATAATTGTTCCAGACAGTGAAATTTTGCAGCGTGTTTGTGGAACTAATGACAGTAATTTAAAACTCATTGAAGCCGCTTTGGGGGTACCTGTTTTTGCTGTGGGAAACCAGCTTTCACTTGAATGTGACGACTGCCATGTCCAGGAACGCCTTAAGTTTGTCATTGACCGCTTTTCGGATGAAGCCGGAGCTTCTGCTTCTTTTACGGATGCGGAATTGCTTGAATCTATTTTAAATACAGACTCTTTTCATAAAAAAAATAATGATAAGGCCGAACATGATTTTCTTTCTTCCATGGCCATTTCTGTGCCCGGCGGTCTTAGAAAAGTTTACCCTAGAACAAGGGGGCAGGCTCAGCTTGTAAAAAACTTCCGCAAGTTCGACATGGTTTTTGCAGAAGGCCCGGCTGGTTGTGGCAAGACCTTTCTTTGTATGGCAGAAGCCCTTCGCCTTCTTTTAAGCCACGAAAAAAAATCCATTGTCCTTACAAGGCCTGTTGTGGAAGCCGGTGAGTCTTTGGGATACCTGCCCGGTGATTTGCAGGAAAAAATTAATCCTTACATAAGGCCTTTGTATGACGCCATGAACCTTCTTTTGCCCAAAGAAATGGTCAGAAAAATGACGGAAAGCGGAGTGGTAGAAATTGCTCCCCTGGCTTACATGAGGGGCCGCACATTAAATGACAGCGTTATTATTCTGGACGAAGCGCAAAATACTAGTCAGGAACAAATGAAAATGTTTCTTACCCGTATGGGCGAAAATTCAAAAGTTTTTGTAACAGGGGATCTTAGCCAGATTGATTTACCCTGCCGCACTCCAAGCGGTTTAGAACATGCTTTAAAAATACTTTCTGCTGTAAGCGGAATTTCCATAACAAAACTGGAAGCCTGTGATGTAGTCAGAAATCCTTTGGTAAAGGAAATAATTCAGGCTTATGATAATGGAGCCTCTAAAAATTGCAATTTTTAGAGGCAACTATGAAAATGCGACATTTTA
>CAVJHV010000134.1:0-2954 GCA_963649315.1 Treponemataceae bacterium
CCTTTCAAATTCCTTCAAAGTCACCATAAAAAAAATACTAAATATAAAAATTCTCTTTCCGAAAATATAAATATGAGCGTCAAAAAAAATATATGCTCAGCTATCAATTTTTTATAGCAAAATCTTCCATAATATTTTTCGCAAAATGGAAGTCTGCAATTTTTCAGGCTGCCAGTCAGGCGATATTTTAAAGGAGATAATCATGGGAAGCTACACATTAAAAAGTATTGGAAAATCAGGTGACTATATGACAATCATCCGCGAAATGGATGACGGCTATGTAGTACGCATTGTGCGCGATAAAGACGGCTACACAGATGTTACAACGGATTACATTTCCAAAACACTTTTCGATTCTTGTGTAAGAACAGGCTACCTTACAAAAATTGAAGAAGTGGCAAGACTTGCAGTTAACGCTTAAAAACAGCCGTCACATTTTCATCAATTAATTTTATAGCAGCATTTAATCTGGCTTCCTTATCATTCACTAGAGGAAGCCAGTTTATTTTTACACCCTTTCTTTCCATCCCGCGAAACCACGTAACTTGCCTTTTTGAAAACTGACATATTGCATGGTAAAGTTCTTCCTTCATAACAGAAAAAGTTTTTTTACCTTCAAGGTATTCGCTTATATACCTGTATTCAAGTCCAAGTTTTTCAAGCCTTTCCCAGGAATAACCGCTTTGATGCAAGCCCATTACTTCTTCTGCCATTCCTTGAGAAAAGCGTTCTTCCAGGCGGATGCGGATATTTTTTAAAAGTTCCTCGCGGGGAATATTTGTTCCCAAAACAAAGGGAGTCACCTTTGGAATATTAACTTTTTCTTTTTCACACTTTACCCTTTCTTCATCCTGCATGAACAAAGCAATTTCTATTGCACGGATTGTCCTATCCCGCAAAAGCAAGTCACTTTTGTTGTGTAAGTCAGGCTTTATCTTTAACAAAATTTCATCCAGTTCTTCCAGGGATTTTTCTTCAAGTTCTTTCCTGAGTTCAGCATTTTCCGGCACTTCCACAAAATTATATTCCCTGCAAATGGAATCAATATACATTCCAGTTCCGCCAACTACAAAAGGCATTTTTCCTTGGCTTTTAAATTCATTAAAAAGTTTGTAAAAGGCGCTTTGAAAATTGTAAACATTAAATTCACTATCAAGAGTAGCTTCGTCAATAAGGTGATATGGAATCTTAAAAGACCTTTCACTTCCATCAGCATTTTTTATCACCCCTGAATATTCATCAATATCTTTCCCGCTGCCCAAATCCAGGCCCTGGTAGACTTGACGGCTATCCGCAGAAATAATGTCCCAGCCATATTTTAAAGCAAGAGAAACTCCTAAGGATGTTTTTCCAACCGCAGTCGGACCTAATAAAATTACAGTATTATATTTATTCAACTTTTCCATCGCCAGAAAAAACCCTGCAAATTGCGCACTTAAGATATTCACTTTTTGGATAACCCAGCAAAACAGGGTGATCACTTGAAGCCCCGCGCTTTTGCAAAACCTGAACCATTTTTTTACTGTCACGGGCAGCATGCATCAGCATGTCATAAAAAATATTTGAATCAAAATAATGTGAACAGGAACATGTCAAAAGAATGCCCCCATCATTCAAAAGTTTCATTGCCATAAGATTAATTTCTTTGTAACCGCCATAAGCCTTTTTTATTGTCTTTGCACTTTTTGTAAAAGCAGGAGGATCCAAAACAATCACATCAAATTTTTCTCCGGATTTTTCGTATTGTCTGAGCAAGTCAAAAACATCAGCACGAATGGCCTTCATCTTTTTTTCATAACCGTTGATTTTTATATTGTTGTTTACCATATCAACAGCTTCCTCTGAAATATCAACAGAAATAACTTCCTTTGCCCCGCCCTTTGCTGCATTCAAGCCGAAAGCACCTGTGTGGGTAAAAGTGTCCAGAACACGCTTTGACTTAACATACCTTCTAAGTTCTGCCCGATTACACTTCTGGTCAAGAAAGTATCCAGTCTTCTGGCCAGACACAATATCAACATCCAAAAAAATTCCCTTTTCGCAAATTCTCACAATATTTTTTCCAGGATTTCCAATCCAGCCTGCCACTAGAGGCAGCCCTTCTTTTTCTCTGGAAGCATCATCCGAGCGCTCATAAATGACTTTTGGATTACAGTATTTTTTTAAAGCAGTAAGGATTTCATCCCTAAACACTTCTGTTGCCATGGCAAGAAATTGTACAACAAGATAAGCATTTCTTTTTGTACCATCCCACTCCACATAACGGTCAACAATCAGGCCTGGAAGAAAGTCCGCTTCTGCAAAGGCGATCCTTATGCTTTCATCTTCAGAAAAATCCTGCCGTCTAAGATTCACCGCATTGTAAACAATTTTGTCCCAATAAGCGTAAGTGTCTTCCATAATGACACAGGCTTTTAGCGAATGGCTTAAAAATCTGACCGTAATTTTTGACTTACGATTTATAACTCCACAGCCTAAAAATCTTCCTGCAAAAGTAAAAACATCAACAAGAGATCCATCTTTTACGTTGCAGGCTTCCAAAGTCGAAGTTTGTATTTTTTTATCTTCACCAGTATAGCGGACAGAAGAAATTTCATTAAAATAAACCCATGGGTAGCCCTGCAAAATTTCCCTTTCCTCTTTGTCATTCAAAAACACTCTTGCATAAAGTAACATAAATTGCCTTCCTAAATTTCACCGTCCATAGAAAGCCTTAAATCTTCCCAGGCAGCTTGTATTTTATTTTTTGCTTCTACATTCACATTTTTTAGCGGAATAATAAAACTCTTGTTTTCACTGTCACTTTCTCCGTAAAGCAGACTTTTGCTTTTTGAAGGAATTTTTTCCCCGGTAAAAGAATCAACTACAGTAATTTGAAAAATATCGCCGGCCGACTTTTCAAATTCATAGTTTGCAAATTGATTAAAGGAAAGTGTCATATAAAGAAAATCGTC
>CAVJHV010000134.1:3045-5175 GCA_963649315.1 Treponemataceae bacterium
TTATTTTTTTAACAAAATCTTCACTTTCTTTTTTATAGACTTCAATTCTTCCTTCATCATCGCTTTTGTAAACTTCATAAATAAACTTGTCATCACAAAAAGTCATTTCTCCATTTTCAAGAGAATAAAGGGCCACGGGCAAATCTATTTCTTTAAGGGCATAGGCCTTACTTACCAGAAAAAGTACATTAGAAGAATTAGCGCTTACTTCAAGATTATCTTTTCCAGAGACAACTTTATTTTTTTCTGCAGAACCTTTGCAGGACAAAAAAGTTAAGGCAGAAAAAATAAAAATCAAAAGGGAAAAAAACTTTGCTTTTACAAAACTGATTTTCATTAGATTAATATAGAACAATTTCGCACATTAAAAAAGTGGGTGTAAAAAAAATAGTCATAGCCATGTGCCCTCCATGGCGCAGTTTCTTTAAATTAGCAAAGCGGAACATAATACGCCTAGCCGCGATGGTAGTGGGCACGAAGTGCGTGCGAAGCGCAGCTGAGCACCGGAGCGCAAGCGCAGCCACGGACAGCGCGTAAAAGGAAAGGCGGTATGCTTCAAATAAAAAAACAAACACAAAAAACTTTTCATAACTCATTTTTAATTTTGCATTGCAGAAAAAAGTGTGTTATAATAAAAACGTTGTTTAGAACTTAAGGGTCGCCCTAAAGAAATGTGAATTCGAGTTTTTCTAAAATCACAAAAGCTAAGCAAAAGCAGGATATAAAAAATGACAAGAGAAGTTACAAATGTTTTAAGCACAGGCCTTGACCTCTACAACTGCATAATCTGTGTTTTCATGATTATTTCAAGTGCAGCCGCAATCAAGCAAAGAAAAGCTTCCATATATTTTATTTTAGTCTGTCTCTCTGTCATAATTTTTAACATTTCGGATATGTCAAACTGGACATGCGAAGGTTTAAATCCCGCCTGGCACGTACCGGCCCTCCACATTCTAACATTCATTTTTTATTTAATCATACCATTTCCATTTTTATTTTTAACACTTTATGTTGAAGAATATTTAAAACCTCACAAGGTAAACAAGTGGATTTTTAAATCATGCGTAATATTTGCATGCATCTACACAGTCGGAGTTGTCATTTCTCCATTCACAGGATTTTACTATAAAATTACCCAAGACAACTTTTATCAGAGGGGCAGCTTCAATTACATAACAACTATTTTCTTTGCCATCTTCTACATTTTGAATGTAGTAGAAATTCTTTACAACGCAAAATACTTTTCAAAAAAGGCCTTATTTTCGTTCCTTTCATTTTCATTTTTCCCGATTTTAACACACATCATCCAGATAAACTCTTACGGATTAAGCCTTTCCAACGCCGGAATGACCATTTCCATACTTTTAATCTTTATGAATTCCCACAGAGATCTGGAAGAAAAATATTTAAAGTCCGAAAAGGAAGTTGAAGAAAACGAAAGAAAGTTAATAGAATTCCAAGAACACACAATCAACAGTCTGGCAGACCTTGTAGAATACCGGGACACACAGACAGGCTACCATGCAAAGCGCACAAGCATTTACGTATACATTCTGGCCCACCAGTTAGTAAAAGACAATTACTACACTGACATTTTAACAGAGGAATACATCACAAAAATGGTCAAATCCGCACCAATGCACGACGTAGGAAAAATTGTCATCAGCGATGCCATTTTAACAAAGCCTGCCCCACTCACAAGAGAAGAATACGAAATCATTAAAACTCACACCACAGAAGGCGCCCGCATTTTAAAAAACATCATAGGCTTTACCGGCGACCAGGAATACATCAGAATCTCAGTAGCAATGGCCCAAAGCCATCACGAACGCTGGAACGGCAGCGGTTACCCAGGCGGTTTAAAAGGCAAAGAAATTCCTCTCTGCGCCAGAATCATGGCAGTAGCAGATGTATTCGACGCCCTGGTTTTCCAGCGCACCTACAAAGAAGCCCTGCCCGCCCCCGACGCCTTCGCCATTTTGCAAAACGAAGCCGGCAGCCATTTCGAGCCCCTTTTAATCACCGAATTTTTAAAAGCCCGCGAAGAACTACTCCGCATCATCACCACCTACCGGGACTAATTTTTTCTCTTTTTTTTATGGGCAAAGTTGGACCTCCAAAAAAGCCTTC
>CAVJHV010000135.1:0-2860 GCA_963649315.1 Treponemataceae bacterium
TTTATTTTTACTTCCCGCAGGCCGCCCCAGTTTTTTTCCGGACGCTTTTCGCATGGCAAGGGCTTCTTTTGTCCGCTGACTGATTAAATTTCGCTCAATTTCGGCACTAAGTCCAAAGGCAAAAGCCAGCACCTTTGATTGAATGTCGTCACCAAGCCGGTAATTGTCTTTTATCGTCCAGATTTTGGCTTCTTTTTCCATCAAAAGATTTAAAATCGACATAATCATAAAAAGACTTCGGCCCAGGCGGCTGAGTTCCGAACAAATAATCAGGTCACCCTTTTTGATTCCCCGCAAAAGCCGGCCCAGTTCCCGCTTGCCCGGTTCAACTTTCCCGCTGATTTTTTCCTGGATAAAGGCGTCAATTTTAATTTTGTTTTTTGCACAAAACTCCTGGATTTCGAACTTCTGATTTTCGGTTTCCTGGGCGTTCGTGCTCACTCGAATGTAGGCATAGGTCATAGAAATTTCCAAAATCCTAATTTTTATTTTGATTCTTCGTCTGATTCTTCGTCATCGCCCAAGACGGAAGTTTTTGCTTTTTCGATTTGTCGGATTCCATTTTTTGCGTTTAATGGGGAGACAACAGATTTGCCGGTTTTTGTCTCCAGTTCTGTTCTGGCATTTTTTGCGATTGAAGCTCCGTCAACTGCGTTTTGAATGTGGTCATTGAAATTTTGAGGATTTTTTGATTCCGAAATTTCTTTTGTGGAAAGTTCGGCAAGCATATTCAAAACCAGTTCTTTATTTGTCATGTTGTCGCGCAGATTTTCTTTTTTTAGACCTTTGAAGGATTTATATTCTTTTGCAGTTTTTCCAGCCCAGGTTTTGTAGATGATGTCCGTTAAAGTTGCAAATTGGACACCTTCCTGCAGACCACGTTTTTTCCATTCGTCAGTTAAATCTTTTCTGATTTCAATTGATTTTAACCGCTGATTTATCCAGTTTTCTGAATATCCCAAAGCCCGATATTCCAAAAGGGCTCGCTGGATTCCCTGTTCCGGATCCTGTATTTCGTCCAGACGTTCTTTTGCGACTTGTGCCATCCAGAGTTTGAAAGGTTCTGCCTTTGGAGAAGGAATTGATTGAATCAGGCGGAAGATGCCTTGGGAGGTGAGACAGTCGGTAATTCGCATTTTTCCATCATTGGCTGTTAATTTCAACCCGTGACAATTTGTCACGAGTTCACTGCCTTCATTTTTTAACCTTTGTTTTAATTTTCTCCAGTAAGCACCTGGATCCTTACTTGCTGATTCAGAAAGAATATTGCAAACATCCACCACGCTGAAATACCATTCTTCCTCGTCCTCATTCCAGACAGACCGAACCTGCTTTTCTTCAAAAAGTTTGATTTGTGTATTCATTTTTTCTCCTAAATTTTTGTGGCGATTTTGCGAATGAAGGAAAGTCTTGTTTTAAATATAACAAAAAAATCGGCGGCAGGGGAAAGATTTTAAAACTTCTCCAAATTTATCACTCTTATTCTAAATGAAAAAGATAAGCCGCTAGTGCATAAATGGGCACGTTACAAAGCCAGGATTCTTTTCTGTAATTTGACATTGAAGAACGAATTGCGATTTTTGGATTATATTTTTGACAAAAGGCTTTAAGACTTCGGGCTTTTAGATTTTCCTGGGCTTTTACTTCAATTGGAATGCAATAAGAATCTTTTTGAAGTAAAAAATCGATTTCGCCGGAAGAATTTTCTGTTGAATAATAATAAAGTTCGTTTTCATCTGCACAAAGTTCCTGGGCTACAAATTGTTCTGTTAGGGCACCCTTAAACTCTTCAAAAACATTGTTTCCTTCAAGCAGAACTTTTGCAGAAAGATTTGATTTTGCTGCAAGCAAACCTATGTCAGAAAAAAACAATTTAAAACTGCTTAGTTCGGCATAAGAAATGAGAGGAAGGGCAGGTTTTTTTGCGCGGTAACTTTTATGAACAAGACCACAATCACAAAGCCATTGGATGGCAAGTTCAAAGTCCTTGGCTCGTGCACCTTCTCTTATAATTCCATAAATAAATTTTCGATTTTCTTTTGCGAGTTGACTTGGAATAGAATTCCAGACCATTTGAATACGGGGAATTGTTTCTTGAGGGGCGTGTTTAGAAAAATCATTTTCATAATAAATTAAAAGTTCGTTTTGAATTTTTCTTACCTGAGTAAAATCATCACTGTCGATATAAGACTGGACCGCTTCCGGCATACCGCCCACAAAGTAATATTTTTTCAAAAGATCAGTAAATTTATAAGAAAACGCGTTTATCATTTCAAAATCCTGACTGTCCAAAAGTCCCGCAAGATTTTTATTTCCAGTTGCCAGCAAAAATTCATAAAAATTAAGGGGATAAAGATGGAGAAAATTGACTTTCCCCACTGGAAAAGAAGTTCCCTGATGCAGGGCAAGCCCCAAAAGCGAACCGGCTGCCACAATCGAATATTCTGGGGCATTTTCACAAAAATATTTTAGCGAAGTTAAAGCCTGAGACACTTCCTGAATTTCATCAAAAATAAGAAGCGTATTTTCGCTGGAAAAATTTTTGCCACTTTCGATTTTCAGGGCCGAAATAATTCTTTTTACGTCAAAATCACCTTCAAAAACGCTTTTCATTCCAGGGTTATTTTCAAAATTTATGTAGACAGTATTTTCAAAATATCTTTTGCCAAATTCCTTCATAACCCAGGTTTTCCCCACCTGGCGAGCCCCCTGAATAATCAAAGGCTTTCTGTGTTTTTTATTTTTCCATTCTTCAAGCTGTTTAAAAATAAGACGTTCCATTTTTTACCACCCAAAAAGGATTTTATATTGGGAGCCTCTAAAACTTTCAATTTTTAGAGGCAACTATTATTATAGCATT
>CAVJHV010000135.1:2870-5062 GCA_963649315.1 Treponemataceae bacterium
CCCATACTCATCGCTTTTCCAACACAAATTGTGCGAATTTCGCTTTTTATATGCTTCATTGTGTCATAAATTGCAAGTCCAGCACTAACATCACCGCCGTAAGTATTAATATAAAACTGAATTTCCTCGTGCCCCTGCACATCCAGATACAAAAGCTGGGCAATAATACTTTCCGCCATATTTTCTTCAATTTCGCCAAAACAATGAACAATTCTGCAATTCAAATTCGCCGTCCAAATATCAGTATGATCCGGCAAACGTGGTTCAATATACATAATCGATTTTCCTCTTATTTTCATTAAGGAGGGGAAAGTGACGTTTTGTCTTCCGATAAAAAAAATCGAAGACAAAACTCGGTAGTGAGCGAAGCGAACGCACCTTCCCCTGCGGCCGCACTTCGTTGCGTCCTACCCCTTCTAGCGGGGGACACCCCCGCAACGCCCCCGGTCTGTAATTTTAATGGTAATGTTTTAATTTGAATGGGGAAAATAGAAAATCACCTGGCTCAAAAAATGACCGTTTTTTTGTACATCTTCTGTCATTTTTTTACTGCCTAATAAAAAAGTTATTTTCATAAAATATCACAATTTAGGTTTTTACACTAGATACATTTTTAATTCGTAAGGCTGTCTTTTTAAACGGTGATTTAAAGGGACAGAAATCCCACCGTAAAAACAAAGCAAATTACAGTGTTTTAGATAAATATTTCGCTGACAAAGATTTTGACGAAAAATATGCACTGTTAAGTCATTACATTCAGTTACGCGATACACCTTCTGCTCAAAAATATCGTACTCTGCTTGAACAAAATGGTCTTGATTTATCTTCGCTGCCTGCAAAAAAAGAATTCAATTCAAAACAAGATGTCCCCTTTACGGCACAAGAAAATCCCAGCTTCACTTTTATTGATTTGTTTGCAGGAATCGGCGGATTCAGGCTTGCAATGCAGGACTGCGGAGGCGAATGTGTTTTTTCCAGTGAGTGGGACGACGCTGCTAAACAGACATATTTTGAAAATTACGGCGAGGTGCCTTTTGGGGATATTACGAAAAAAGAAACTAAAGAGTTGATTCCGCAACATTTTGACGTTTTGTGTGCGGGGTTTCCATGCCAGCCGTTTAGTAATGCAGGATTAAAAAAAGGAATTGAGGACACAAGAGGAACTCTTTTTTATCATATTGCAGAAATTTTAGAAAAACATCAGCCAAAAGCAGTTTTGTTGGAAAATGTTCGTGGGCTAGTAAGTAATGACAATGGAAAAACTTTGCAAATAATTTTACAGACTATGACCCGAATTGGTTATAGATGCAATATTCCTCAAAATATTATTGATAATGGGCCTATTTCAAAATTAAAAACTGAAGCTTCAAAAATGATTTTAAGTGCTAAAGATTTTGGAGTGCCACAGAACAGACCAAGAATTTATATTGTTCTTTGGAAAAATGATTTAGATATAAATAGTTTTGAATATCCAGAGCCCTTAAATATAGAAACTCGAGTTGGAGATATTTTAATTCAAGATGAAGAAACAACAGCTCCTTTTACAATTTCTGACAAATTATGGAAGGGGCATCAAGCTCGTAGAATTAAAAATGCAGAAAAAGGGAACGGTTTTGGATATTGCAGTTTTAATTCTGATTCGAAATATACAAGTACACTTTCAAGAAGATATTACAAAGATGGAAGTGAAATCTTAATTGAACAGGATGGAAAAAATCCTAGAAAAATAACTCCTCGAGAAGCTGCAAGACTTCAGGGGTATCCTGATGATTTTCGTCTTCATAAATCAAATACAGAAGCATACAAACAATTTGGAAATAGCGTAGCGGTTCCTGCGGTAAAGGAAGTTTCAAAAAAAATTGTAAATCAAATTTTGGGAAGGTAGAAAATGTTTAAAGATTTATTAGATATAAATATTAAACCTGATATTTCAAAAATAGAACAGATTCAGGAAATAAAAATAAATGCAGATTTGAAGCAAGAGCTGGCAAATCTTTTTTATGAAGAAGAGAAAGAATTTATTAACGTTTCTGATTGTACAACCATAATAAAAACGGATAAAAATTATGTATTTTTTCCAAATCAATATTATTATTTAGCAGTAATCTGTAAAGATTATGCTGAATCTCTTTGTGAATATTGTGATTTTTTTGATAAAAAAATAAGAAACTCTACTGAACTAAGTTCTATAG
>CAVJHV010000136.1:0-4937 GCA_963649315.1 Treponemataceae bacterium
CTACATTATAAAACAAATTTCAAAAAAAAGACAATTTTTTTAATTTTATTATTTTATGTGAATAAATTGATTGTAGAAAATGTCTTTTTATGCCGATTTAAAATTATCATGAATAGATGTAGACTTCTTTACGCTGTTTTTGCCGGCACGATTTTTTATGTTCTTACTTCAATGCTTGTAGGTCCAGATGGACTTTGGGCAAGAAAGCAGATGCTGGAAGAAAAAAGGCTGCTTAGCGTACATAAAACAGAAATTGAAAAAATCAATGAAGAACTCGTTATGGAAAAAAATGCCCTGCTTAATGACAGGGATGTTCTCGCTTCTTATGCCAGAAAATTGGGTTATATTTACGAAGGTGAAAAACTTGTAAAGATTACAGGCCTTCCTGAAAGAGAAGTTAGAATTTATGACGCAGGACTTGTTGTTAAACATTCACAGCCGAAGTTTGCTCCAGAGAAATTCTGTAAATCCACAGGTTTTGTTATAGGAATTGTAGTTTACCTGGTTCTTTTCCTTTATGATTATAATCATGGATTTGTCGCCGCTAATCAAAAGAAAAGAAAGGTCTTAAAAAATGGAGTTCTTTATGATCTTAAAGAAGTCTGATAAAAATTCCATTCAACTTGCTGCAGAAAAGCTGCTTTTGGGACAAGTTGCAGTTTTACCTACAGATACAGTTTACGGATTCAGTGCAATTGTTGATTTAAAAAACAAAACTTCCTTTTACACTCAAAAAAAAATTCAGGCCATAAAGGGTAGGGAAAATGAAAAACCCTTTATTCAACTGATAGGCCAGGCCTGTGACATAAAAAAATATTGCGATAAAGAAATTCCTGAAAATCTTTTGAAGTTATGGCCAGGTCCTTTAACTTTGATTGTTCCTGTAAAAAAAGACAATCCTTTCGTGGAAGAATTACCTGCAATAGCATTCCGCTGCCCGGGTGACGAATGGTTAAGAAATGTGATAAATCTTTTAGGCTGTCCTCTTTATTCAACTAGTGTAAACCGAAGCGGTCAAAAAGTAATTTCCCTGCCAGATGAAATTCAAAAAGAATTCGGTGATGAAGTAAGTTTGATTGTTGACGACGGAGACAAAAGTCAAAGCGTTCCCTCGACGATTCTTAAACTTGAAGATGATGGTGTAAAACTTGTAAGACAGGGCGCTTTAGACGTAAGCTCTTTATTTTGATCTTGACCAGAGGGCGTTTTTCTTTCCTCTTGAAGCCCCTGTTGGAGATGATGAGTTTTCTACAAGAGTATTTTCGGTTCCTTTAAGAGTATTGTTATCCACAAGAGTAAAATTCCAGACTGTTGCTTCAGCAGAAGGTGCGCTTTTTAATGCAGCTTCGCGACTGAGCCAGGGGTAAAAAGATGCATTTGATTTTCCCTGCTGGGTTACAGTTACATTTGTGCCGGAAATGGAAATGGAAATATTCATAGAGGCACCGTTTTTAAAAATGACGAATCCCCTGCCACCCCTCAAAATTACAATTTTGTCAATTGTTTCACCGCCAGACCAGTTGCCGCTAAGGCTTTCAAGATTAGAAGAAGCTGAGCCCTGTGCAGACTGGGGAAGAGTAGAATCACTTGAAAGAAGATTTTCTAAAAGGCTTTCAATCGTGTCTTTTGCATCCATAAGAATAAGATAGTAGGAAGAATATACTTTTGTGATGCTTAAGGATTTATTTTGATCAGCCTTTATGGCATTAAGTTTGCAGGACCATTCACCTGAATCAGTTTCATTTATTTCGGCGTAGAAACAAATGTTTGTGTCAGAAGCATTTTGGGCATCGTATTTTGTGTTGCGCTTGTCTTGTACGGTATAGCCTGAAATTGTCTGCATTTGGGTAAAGTAAAGATCGCTTGTCATGGAAATCATGCTTGCGTCTCCTTTTTCAGAAAGTGTTGCATAAAAATCAACAGAAATAGAAAAAGCTTTTGACACAAGTGCCAGTAGTGAGAATGCTAAAAATTTCTTAAAAAAAGAATCAATTTTCTTCATCTAACCGCAACCGCAATAAGCCTTTTACAATTTTAACAGAGCTTTTGCACTTTTGTCCATGAAAGTCAGCCTTCAAGCCCCTTCCTGAATTCCCGGGCAATGTCTCTGTTAATGTCTCTTTCCTTTATATCATTCCTTTTGTCAAAAAGTTTTTTACCTTTGCATATTCCAAGTAAAACTTTTACTTTGCCTTCCTTTAAATAAAATTCTAAAGGAATAAGGGTATACCCCTTTTCTTCCACCTTCCTTCTTAACCTTTTGATTTCTTCCTTATGTAAAAGAAGTTTTTTCTTTCTGTCCGGATCGTGGTTAAAAACAGAAGAATAGGAATATTCGTTTATGTGGAAATTTTGAAGCCACACTTCATTGTTTTCAATCAAGGCAAAAGAATCGTTAAAAGAAATTGTCCCTGACTTAACGCTTTTTACTTCTGTTCCTTCCAAAACCAGCCCGCATTCAAGACTATCTTCAATAGAATAGTCAAATCTTGCTTTTCTGTTTTGAGCTATAATTTTTTTTCCTTCATTCATAATAAAAATATACTTAACTTAATAAAACTTGTCCATTGAGGGCATAAGTAAGGCTTTCAAAAAAGGTCTTTCATTTATTGAAAGCACTTTGTCTATCTGCTATACTCCTTTTAGAGGCAAGTATACCTATATATATCGGCATAAATTGCAGTTACAAATATTGCAATTTTTGCTTTCCCTAAAACAGGAAAAAACATGAAACAAAGAGCGTATCACTATTCCTATGAACTAAAAATTCAAAGACGCAAAAAGATTACAAGAAATTTACTGATTATTTTCTTTATTTCGCTTTTTTTGATAATTTTATTTAAATTTTTTATTTTTCCAATTGCTGTTTTTTCTGATTCAATGGCGCCAGACGTAAAAAAGAATTCCTTAATCTATTTTTCTCCTGCAAGAAAGGATTATGAAAGGGGAGATTTAGTACTTTTGCAGCCAATGCAGCACAAAGAAATGAATTTTTTTCAAAAGACAGCAAGTGTTATTGTAAGTTATTGCACAGGCCAGCAGGTGGAAGCCTTTAATGTTTCAGAAAGAGTTACTTCAAAGTATTGCATAAGGCGCATTATTGCAAAGCCAGGCGACACCCTTTACATGAAAAATTATATTTTTCACATAAAAAGTCCTTCTTCAGACACTTTTTCATCTGAATATGAGCTTGCTTCAAGGGATTACACCCTTATTTTAAAGGATTTTCCCAGAGAATGTGAGGATTTAGGCATTTCTTCTTCCTTTGGCCCCATAACTTTAGGGGAAGGCCAATACTTCCTTGCTGCAGACAACCGCATGGAAGCTTTTGACAGTCGCCAGTGGGGACCAGTTAAGGAAGAATATATTGCTGCAAAAGCCATAGCCCGTTATTTTCCTATAAAAAATGCTGAATTTTTTGTAAAGGATACTTCTAAAGATTGAAATTTGTAGAGACTTTAAAAAAAATAAAAAGTGACTAAAGGAGGCTGAATCCTCAAAATATGAGTCTTTATGTGCATATTCCCTTTTGCCTGAAAAAATGTGATTACTGTGATTTTTTCAGCCTGCCTTCAGCTACAATTTCTGATGACTATGTAAAGGCCCTTGTAAAAGAAGCATCTTTTTATGCTAAGGCTTATTCTATTCCTGGCTGGAAAACTTTATATGTTGGTGGAGGAACTCCCAGTCTTTTAAGGGCCGATCAAATGGAATTTTTGATAGAAGGCATAAAATCTGTCTGCCCACAGGGAATTGAAGGGGAATCTTGCTTTGAACTGAACCCTGAAAGTGTGAGCGAAGAAAAACTTTTTACACTTTCAAAATGTGGCATAAATAGAATTTCTTTGGGAGTACAGTCTTTTTCTGACAAAAGCCTTAAAGCAATAAATCGACATGCAAGTCTTGAAGCAACATTAAATGGCCTTGAAAAAGTGAAATCTTTGTGGAAGGGACAGCTTAATCTTGATTTAATTGCAGGCCTTCCTTTACAGACAGAAGAAGAATTTCTTGGGGGAATTGATAAAGCCCTTTCCTATAATGCCCAGCATATTTCACTTTACAGTCTCATGGTTGAAGAAGGTACACCGCTTTACGAAAAAATTGAAAATGGAATGGAATGGGATAGCGATGAAGCTGACAGGCTTTGGCTTTTGGGAAGGGCTTATCTTGAAAAAAAAGGCTTTAACCAGTACGAAGTGTCAAATTTTGCTAAAGGCAGACAATTTTACAGTCACCACAATTTGGCCTACTGGCAGCAGAAAAATTATTTTGGATTGGGAAGCGGTGCTGCATCTACAAATTATAATTTTTCCACCAGCAAAGAGCCGTCTGCCTTAAGGTGGTCAAACGATCTGGATATAAAAAAATACACAGATTTTTTCCTTAACTTGCCTCTTTCTTCAATGACAAAAGATGATTGCCTTTATCTTTTAAAAAAAGATGAAAGTGGTGAAAATATCATTCCCCGCCAGAAAGAATTTTTGTCTCTTTCCACTCTGGAAGAAGAATTTTTTATGCTGGGATTTAGGACATGTGACGGAGTAAATTCACTGGATTACAAAAAGAAATATTCAAAACTTAGTCCATATTCTGGTGATATTGAAAAAAGGCTGGGAGTGGACAAAAAAGACGGACTTTTTACAAAATGGGAAAACGAAGGAAAAATTGTAAGAAAAAAAAATCCTGACGGGACGACATCTTATTTTTTGAATAAAGAAGGCCTTCTTTTTTTAAACTCATTTTTGCTTGAATTATTTGATTAAGGGCATCTGGTAAAAAATCATTTTCAATGCTTTTTTACCAGATGCCTTCGAATTTTAAGTCTTTGAAATACAAAGACTTAAAATGTCGCATTTTCATAGTTGCCTCTAAAAATTGCAATTTTTAGAGGCTCCCTTTTACGAAATTATTTTCAGGTTTCAAAATGCGCCTAGCCG
>CAVJHV010000137.1:0-4721 GCA_963649315.1 Treponemataceae bacterium
ACACCTTTGAAGTTTACTGTCGCAAAATAAAAAATATCTAGTTTGATATTGCAAAATTCTTTATTTAAGAATGATTTTTTGCCGATAAGAAAGAGGGCACTTTTAAAATCTTTTAACTGTTTTTTTAGCTGCCCATGGGTTGATTCTATGAAGAAGGATGAAAAGAAAATCGTTTTGATTTTAGGAGCCGGTTTAATGCAAAAGCCTTCAATTGAGGCCGCAAAGGAACTGGGCTTTGAGACAATTGTTCTTGACGCAAATCCTAAGGCTGTCTGTGCTTCCAGTGCAGACCGCTTTGTTCAAATCGATTTAAAAGACAAGGAAAAAATATCTCGTTTTGCAAAGTCTTTGGGCACTTCCTTAAAGGCCGTTTTCACTGCAGGAACAGATTTTTCTACATCCGTTTCTTTCGCATCGCAGGAATGCAATCTTTCCTGTCACAAGTACCAGGCTGCCCTTAATGCCAGCAATAAATTTCTTATGAGAAAATGCTTTCAAAAAGCAGAAGTACCTTCTCCTGACTTTGAGCAGTTGACTCGAAATGAAATTACGCCATTTGTAATCAAAAATACCGGTGAAAAAATCAACTATCCAAAAGTAGTAAAACCTGTAGACAACATGGGAGGGCGTGGCTGCAGAATGATCCGGTCTTTTCCGGAAATGATTCCTTCTGTTGAAGAAGCAATTCATTCTTCCAGGTCTGCTTCGATCATCCTTGAAGATTACATGCAGGGACCTGAATACAGCATAGACGCCATTATATACAAAGGCACAATGACAATCACAGGATTCGCTGACCGTCACATTTATTTTCCTCCATATTTTATTGAAACTGGTCACACCATGCCTGCAAAATTGTCAGACAAAAAAAAGAATGAATTGATTTTAACTTTTGCGAACGCATGCAAGGCTTTGGGTTTAAGCAATGGGGCCGCAAAAGCAGACATAAAGTACACAAAAAAAGGACCAATGATTGGTGAAGTGGCCGCAAGACTTTCAGGCGGCTATATGTCTGGCTGGACTTTCCCATATTCTTCGGATTTGAATTTGACTAAGGAAGCCCTGCTTATTGCCTTAAATAAAAAACCGGAAGCTTTAATAAAGAATAGAGTTCAACTCAACATAAAAAATGCTCCCTACAAACTTTACCAGGTGGAAAGTAAAAAAACTTCTGCGGAAAGGGCATGGATTTCCATTCCTGGAAAAGTAAAAAAAATCTATGGTCTTGAAAATGCCGCCAACACAGAATTTGTAAAAAATCTTTTCCAGAGAACTTACGAAGGAGCTTGTGTTGATTTTCCGCGAAACAATGTTGAAAAATGCGGCAACATAATTGCCCTGTCAGAAAATTATGATTTAGCATGCTCCAGTGCCGAAAAGGCGGCTTCAAAAATCGTTATGCGACTTGAAGCAAAAAATAAAACTACAAAAAAATTTCTTGAAGGAAATGAAGAACGCTTTGAAGAAGGTTTTCCGCCAAGTGCCTACCAGGCAGATGAAAAACTTTCAAAAAAACTTTTTGATTTCTGCAAAAAAAATCCTTTTGTCAAAGCAGGCAAGAGTTTACAAAGCCAGCTGCCTTCATTTCTCAAAGCAGAAAATTTTTGCCAGAAGGATTTTAACTACAGAAGCATAGAGCAAAGCGTAAAATTGTTCGATGAAATTGCAGTCGTAAAAAATGACATTGATTCTTCCGCTTTCTACAAAGCATTTTTTAGAGGCGGACTTCAAGGCATTTTATATGTCTGCGATTCAAATATAGAATCAGGAAAAAAGAAATGAGCAAGGTAAAAACTGTTTTTGTTATGGCAATTTTTATTTTTGCAGTCATACCATTTTTTTCTGAGGGGCAAGCTGAATCTTTCTTAGATTTAGCCCAAGAAGCTGAACAACACGGAATGACGCTTTTCTGGGATCCAGGAAATTTGAGCGGCATTCTGCAAAAAGAAGGTCATACGGTTTCTTTTAAAGCCGGTGACAATCTTGTTCTGCATGACTATTCCCTAATAACACAGGAGGATTCGCCAAAAGTACAAGATGGAAAGCTTTTAGTAACTCAATCTTTTTTGAACAGTGCTCAAAATTTTTTCCAGAAATCAAGTGATTCTAACCCTTACCGGATTGGAGCAATTTTAATTGATCCAGGACATGGAGGAAAAGATCCGGGTGCAAGTTACACCCACACCGTAAATGGAAAAAAAATATTTGTTCAGGAAAAGGATATTAACCTTAAAGTTGGTCTTTACATGAGGGACCTCCTAAAAAAGGCATATCCTGAAAAGAAAATCATTATGACTAGGGATACTGATGTTTTTATTTCTCTGGCAGGCAGAACTGAAATTGCAAATTCAGTAAAACTTAAAGAAAATGAAGCCATCATTTACATTTCTATTCATGTGAATGCCAGTTTGAATTCGGCTGTTAACGGCTATGAAGTGTGGTACCTTTCGCCAGGCTACAGAAGGCAGGTATTGTCTGACAGTGATGTGGATGACCCTTCGCTGAAACCAATCTTAAATTCCATGCTTGAAGAAGAGTACACAACAGAATCTGTTTTAATTGCCAAATTTATAATGGAAGGCATAGGAGTGCAGATTGGGAACCAGTCCCCTTCTAGAGGGATCAAAGAAGAGGAATGGTTTGTTGTTAAAAACTCAAATATGCCAAGTGTTTTGGTAGAAATTGGATTTCTTACGAATGAAAAAGAAGCAGTCCTTCTTGCTAACGATGAATACTTGAAAAAAATGTCGCTTGGAATATATAATGGCGTTCAAGCCTTTGTAAAACATTTTGAACGATCAAGAGGATTCACCGAAAATGAGTAATGAAAACAAATCTGGCAAAGCAAAAGTCATTTTACCAGTTATAGCTTTTATTGTTGCAGTTCTGTCTCTTGCAGCATCACTTATTGTATACAATACAAAAGATTTTGGTGTAAGAAGAGATTTTTACTTCTATTCGATAGACAAAAAAAGCATAGCCAGGGAAATGCGCTATTTGAGCAAAGAGCCCCTCCAGGGGGACGTCCAGCTTTTTGTGGATGAACTGGTACTAGGTCCAATGACATACCGCTTTCAAAGAATATTTGCAAAAGGTACGTCAGTTGAATTTTGTACCTTGCAGGATGATGTCCTGTATGTGGGCTTGTCCCAGGATGCCTTGAAGAGTGCTTCCGGCAATACAGTTGCCACAAAGGAAGAACTTCTTAAGAGCATTGATTTGTTTAAGGTGAATATTGTGAGAAATTTCACAAAAATCAATACAATAATGGTGTATATTGACGGCAAAAGTATTTCAGATGACGCCTGATTTGTGTGTTATCTTCTTATTTGAACAAGTTTGAAAGACAGGCTTTATTTGATTTTTTTTGACATTTAAGTCTGTTATTTTAAATCAAATAAGTTGACAAATCGGCAGACATAATGGATACTAGATGTTAACAAGGCTACATCAAAGTGTATTAAAAAAGGAGCTTCGTATGAAGAAGATTTTAATTTTAACTTCCATGGCTATGCTTTTAGCAGGAACTCTTGCATTTGCGGAAAATGCAGTTGTTATCGACTTTTCACAGTTGGATGCTGATATCATGGTAGATGACGAAACTGGAGAAGCAACTCAAAATAGCCGTACAGTAATGGACTATTCTAAGGCAGCAGGCATGTCATTTAATGCTGAACAGAAGTCAATCATGAAAACTTCTCTTGCTCTTCCAGAATGGGAAGTTGTTCTCAATTCGTCTGCACAGAATGTAACTTCAGTTGCTCTTTCAAGAGTAGTTGTAGCACCTGTAAGGGAAGGAGCAGATGTTCCTTTTGCAGGACAGAATGTAATGGGTGTTCGCGTTGTTTTCCCTACATGGAATTCTAATGCAAACTGCCGCATTGAACCACCTTTTGAAATTCCTGCCTTTGAACCATTGGCAGATGCTGATGCAGACGGAAAAAGATCAGAGCCAACTGATGAACAGAAGGGAAAATACCTTTTCGAAGACGGATATGGTCTGGTAAGAAATGTTGGAACAATCAAGTCAATTGCATGTACAACAATGGGTATGAATTTCCCACACCAGCTTTACGTTCTTCTTAAGGACAACGATGGTGTAGAACATCGCTACCTCATGGGTAACCTCATGTTTGACGGATGGAAGACACTTATTTGGAATAACCCGGAATATATTTCTGAAGTTCGTACACGTGAAGTAAGAGTTTACCCAATTTATCCAAGAGGAACACCTTATGTTAAGTTTGCAGGTTTCCAGATAGCTCGTGACGCTCGGGATATTGGTGACAACTTTATCGGTTACTTCAAGGACGTAAAGATTATTTATGACCTTGCAGTTCTTACATCTGACCGTGACATTGATGATGAAGACCTTTGGGGCATCATTGGTGAAAAAGAAGAAAAACGTCAGGCTGCAGAAATGTCAAAGTTTGGCAGCAAGCAGGTAAACCGCTACATCGAAAAAGTAAAGATGGCTACGGAAGATGATCTTGATTCATTCAAATCATCTTTGGAAAGCGACTCTTCTAGTACAGAAGACGCTCCAGAAAGATAATCCATCTTTTAAGTGAATAAGAAAGACCATTCCCTGGCATAACCGGCGGAGTGGTTTTTCTTTTTTAAATTTTTTAATTTGAAGCATCCCGCCTGACATTAACGGCCCTTTCGTGGCTCGGCTATTCGCCTCGGTGCTTTGCACTTTGCCTGCGGCAAACCACTAC
>CAVJHV010000138.1:0-4684 GCA_963649315.1 Treponemataceae bacterium
CTCTAAAAATTGCAATTTTTAGAGGCAACTCTGAAAATTCGAGGGCATCTGGTAAAAAAGCATCAAAAATGATTTTTTACCAGATGCCCTTAATAATATGTGGATTATTTTTTTAGCACTAGTCGGATTGTAGTGGGCCCGAAGGGATTCTTTTTTGAAAGGAACTTTCAAAAAAGAACGGAGCGCAAGCGGAGCCACGAAAAGCCGTTAGGAAAAGCGGCCTCTCCAGAAAAAAAATCAAAAAAAATTCTATTTATTTTTGCAGGGCAATGGAATATAATTTTGGCATGAAAAAAATTATTGTTGTAACTGGGGCTTCTAGCGGACTGGGACTTTCTTTTGCGCGACAACTGGCCGAAGAAAGTGCGGACTTTAAAAGGAAGGACAAGGCGGAACTTTCCAGCGATGAAATCTGGCTGATTGCAAGAAGGGCTGACCGCTTGAATGAAAGCGCGGCTCTTATTAGCGAAGACGCAAAAGCTTACCAGGAAAAATTTTGTCTTGAAGAAAATTTGTATCCAAAGACTTTGATTTTTGCGAAAGATATTTCCGGACAGGAAGGCGCGGAAGAAATGCGTAAACTTTTTTTAAATGCGCATGAGCGTGACCATCTGGGAAATGATCCTTACACTTCTGGTTTGCAAATTATGGTTTTGGTTAACAATGCAGGCTTTGGAACTTACGGAGAATTTGCTGACACTTTAACAAAAAGGGAAATGCAAATGCTGGATTTAAATTGTACTTCACTCACTGGCATTACGGGTTACGCATTGAAGTACATGAAAAAAAATTCACGCATTATAAATACTGCAAGTCTTGCGGCATGGGCTCCTTTGGGAAACTTTGCAGTTTATGCGGCAAGCAAGGCTTATGTTTTAAATTTTTCGTGCGCGCTAAGGGCTGAATTAAAAAAATATGGAATCAATGTGACTGCCCTTTGCCCAGGTTCAGTGAGCACGGAATTTGCAAATGTTGCTTCCAACGGTGCAAGGAAAGAAGTGAAGCATGGTCTGGATCCTGACGTAACAGTTAAAGACTGCATAAAGGCCAGTCGCAAAAATAAAATGATCAGCATGCATTTTTTTAAGTGGAAGTTTAAGGCTTTTGTTTCCGGCATTTTTGGAAGAAAGGCTGCTGCTTTTTTTACATACAGATTCAGCAAAAGACCAAGCAAACCTTTTAGTGAATAATTTTTTTTTAGATGATTTTTAGAGATGCCTTTAATAATTTTTAAAATCATTTTTTGAGGAACGAATGGAAAAAAATATTTGTTTGAAAGATGCCCTCTTTACAGATTTTTATGAATTGACTATGGCACAGGGATATTTTCTTGAGGGCATGAATGACGAAGTTGTTTTTGAAATGTTTTTCAGAAGACAGCCTTTTAACGGAGGCTTTTCTGTTTTTGCAGGACTTGAAACTTTACTGGACGCTTTAACAGAATTTTCTTTTTCTAAAGATGATATTGATTTTTTAAGGAAAGAAAAAATTTTTGATGAAAGATTTCTAGATTATTTAAAAGACTTTCACTTTAGCGGGGACTTGTATTCTTTTGAAGAAGGTTCATTTATTTTTCCCCAGGAACCAATAATCCGCATTCATGCAAATTTAATCGAGGCGCAGATTATTGAAGGACTTGTTCTTAACATAATAAATTTTCAGACATTGATAGCAACTAAAACTACCCGCGTTTACCTTGCAAGTAAAAAGGGAAACATTATGGAATTTGGTTTAAGGCGGGCTCAGGGATTTGACGGCAGCATTAGCGCAAGCAGGGCAGCTTTTATTGGCGGTGCTTCTTCAAGCAGTAATACCCTTGCTGCAAAAATTTACGGCATACCCACAGGGGGTACCATGGCCCATTCATGGGTTATGTCTTTTGAAAATGAACTGGAAGCTTTTGAAACTTATGCGAAAATCTATCCGGAAAATTCTATTTTTTTAATAGACACTTATGACACTCTTAAAAGTGGAATAAAAAACGCAATCAAAGCAGGAAAAAACCTTTTTAAAAAAGGATACAACTTTGGGGTAAGACTGGACTCTGGTGATATAGATTATCTTTCAAGGCAAGTCAGAAAGGAATTAGACGAGGCTGGTGCAAAGGGGGCAAAAATTTTTGCTTCAAATGAATTGAATGAAGAAATTATTGAAGCACTTGTAAAAAATCAGGCACCTGTTGACGGCTGGGGAGTGGGAACGGAAATGATTACTGGTGGCAGCGAATCAAGTTTTTCTGGTGTATATAAGCTTACGGCAAGACGCGACAAGTTTTCAAAAAAATTAATTCCCGTTATGAAATTTTCTGATAATCCTTCAAAGAATTCAAATCCGGGCCTAAAAAAAATTTACCGCCTTTTTGATGAAGATGGAATGGCCAGGGGAGATGTTCTTACTTTGGAAGATGAAGAAATTCTTGGTGGAAAGGAATACCGGTATTTTCATCCTATGGTTGATTACAGATCTTTTTCATACCAGGCTTTCTCTGCAAAAGAAATGCTTAAGCTCAAATTAAAAAATGGAAAAAGGGTAAATGGAAATTCCCATTCTTCTTTTGACATTCCAGAGGCTTCATTCCTTTACGAAAAAAAAGTTCTTGAAGAAGGAAAAAAAAGGCTGGAAGAAGAAATCGAAGTTTTTGATTCATCTTACAAAAGAATTTTAAATCCGAGAATTTACAAGGTATCTCTTTCACAGGGGCTTAGAGATTTGAAAGCGAAATTTATTGAAGATTTAAGCATGGAAAAAGAAAAACTGGAAAAGGAATAATTTTTTTTTGCTTCAAGTCAAAGTTGAAAAAAAGTGCTGCCTCTAAGATGAAAAATCCCAGGGCAGCATTTTTTTTAACGACTCTTACATTCTATCAAGGAATGGAACTAATACTAAATCCATTGCGTTTTTTAAAACAGTAAGTGTACAGTCAGCAAGCTGAAGACGTGCTGAGCAAAGCATTTCATTTTCCTTAGCAATAGAAATAATTGGACAATCACGGTAGAAAGCCGCAAAGGCTTTTGCAATTTCGTAAAGGTAAGCGCAAACTTGACTAGGATCATAAGTTTCTGCGGATTTTTTTACAACTTCCGGGTAGCGCTTAAGAGCCTTTATCAATTCCCATTCGCTTGGGCTGGTAAGAAGTGAAAGTGCCTGATCTGAAGAATTTAATTCAAGACCTTCCTCTTTTGCTTTTGCAAGAATTGAAGAAATGCGGGCTCCCATGTACTGGAGGTAAGGTCCTGTGTTGCCGTTAAAACTTAAAGAATCAGCTGGATTAAAAAGCATATCCTTCATTGGTGTTGCCTGAAGAAGATAATAATCCAAGGCAGCCAGGGCAACTTTTTCTGCAACATCATTGCTGTCAGAAAGTGCCCCTTCCCTGCCACGCTCATTGATTGCTTTAAGGGCATCCTGGTGAAGTGAATCCAGCAAATCATCTGCATCAACAACAGTTCCTTCTCTACTTTTCATTCTGCCACTTGGCAAATTAACCATGCCGTAACTTAAGTGATAAAGTTTTTCTGCCCAGTCATAACCAAGTTTTTTAAGAATGTAAAATAAAACCTTAAAGTGATAAATCTGTTCTGTTGCAACGACATAAACCATTCTGTTATAGGCCCAGTCATCGTGGCGCTTAATTGCGGTGCCAATGTCCTGGGTGATGTAAACAGAAGTTCCATCTTTTCTTAAAAGAACTTTTGCCTGATTTTTGCCATCCTTGTCAGGACCAACAGCCTCTGTAATATCAATCCTTACAGAACCATCTTCTGCCTTAAAAAAGACTCCCTGTTCAAGACCTTTATTGATTATTTCTTTTCCAAGAAGATATGTTTCACTTTCAAAATAAAATCTGTCAAATGAAACGCCTGAACGCTTGTATGTTTCCTTGACACCATTGAGTGTCCAGTCATTCATTGTCTGCCACAATTTGCGGATTTCTTCATCCCCGGCTTCCCACTTAACAAGCATTTCTTCTGCCATAGCCTGGGCTTCAGGATGTTCCTTAGAATATTTGTCATATTCAACATAGCACTGTCCTACAAAGTGGTCCCCCTTCATGCCAAGGCTTTCTGGAGTTTCACCTTTTTCTTCATGAAAAATTTTATATGCCAGCATAGATTTGCAAATGTGGATTCCGCGGTTATTGATCAAATCAACTTTGTAAACATCAGCACCAGCCTTTTTTAAAATACGGCTGACAGATTCTCCAAGAGCATCGTTTCTTAAGTGGCCAAGGTGCAAAGGCTTATTTGTGTTTGGAGAAGAAAATTCAATCATAACCTTTTGTCCTTCTAAAGGACATTTGCCATCATCGCCCAGGCTGCCATAAGAATCTTTTTCCTTAAGAATCTTTTTGATAACTTCAAGTGAAGAATTTGCCTTGTTGAGTTTTACGTTTACATAAGGACCGACAGCTAAAAAAGTTCCAAGACTTTCATTTTTGTTTGCATTGATGATATTTGTAATTTCACCGGCAATTTGCATTGGTGGCATTTTAAAAATCTTTGCGCAAAAAAACATTGGAATGCCAAAGTCACCCATTTCTGCCTTTGGAGGAATTTCTACACGAATGTCATTTTCTGAAAGTGAAAAGTCAATTCCCTTTTCTTTTGCAAAGGATTTTACTGAATTAAAAACAATAGTCCGGAAAGTATCTTTTTGGTCTGCCATAATTTCCTCTATAAAAATA
>CAVJHV010000139.1:0-4592 GCA_963649315.1 Treponemataceae bacterium
CCCACGCTTTTCGTAAACCGCCAGCGTCTTTCGTAACCGCCAGCGTCTTTCGTAAACCGTCAGCGTCTTTCGTAACCGCCAGCGTCTTTCGTAAACCGCAAGCGCCTTTCGTAACCATTCACACCACCCCAAACAATCCACCCCATTCCCAACCCGCCGCCACAAAAAAAACCGCTGTCCCAAAAACAGCGGTTAGGCAGGAAAATTATTTTTCCTCTTCCACAATTGCAGCGCCGGCAGCATTTTTCTTTATAGAAGTCAGCCCCTTTTTGCAGGCAGCCAAATCTGCATAGCCCTGACCCACTGCAATAATCTGACCATTTCCTGCCTTAAGCCTAAAACGGAATTCCCCCTTTTTGTCCTTGTAAATTTCGAACTTAGGATTTTTCTTTTCTTCAACCGTTTTTGCAGTCTGATCTTCAATTTCTGCCAGCTCAGCATTTTTCTGAACAGAAGCAATTCCCTTTTTGCAAGAAGGCTTTGAATTGTAAACTTCCGAAGTTGCAATCACCTCGCCATTCGTTGCCTTCAAATTAAAAGTAAACCCTTTTTTTGTTTCGTTAATAACAAACTTAGCAGCCATGTGTGCCTCCCAAAAATATTTCTAAAAATATTTTAACACATGAAATTTATAAAATCCAATTTTTTCTTTTTATTTTTTTAAAGCACACCATTTTTTGTTAAACGGTCCTTGCAGCCTTCGCTAACGCTCATTGCTCCACTTCGTTCCGCAACTAAAGGGCTTCCAGGACCGGCTAGGCATCTTTTGTAAACAAGTGCCTTTTTTCCAAACATGACACGGAAAATATTTTTTTAAAAGTTGCAGACAAACAAATTTTCCGCTAATATTTTTTTATGGAAATTTCATGCAAAAGAATTGACGGCGGTGCCCCTTTCGATTTTGGAAAAACTTCAAAAGACTATGGCAAATACCGTGACATTTACCCCGAAGAATTTTATGAAAAAATTATTTCTCTTGGACTTTGCACAAAAGGTCAAAAAATTCTTGACGTTGGAACTGGAAGTGGAGTTTTACCCCGCAACATGCAAAAGTACGGCGGCGATTGGACTGGCGTAGACATTTCCCAAAATCAAATTAATGAAGCAAAAGAACTTACAGGAAAAATACCTGGTGCAAAAATAAATTACCTTGTAAGCACAGCCGAAAATTTAAATTTCCCGGATCAGACATTTGACGTAATTACCGCCTGTCAGTGCTTCTGGTATTTTGACTACACAAAAACTTCGAAAGAATTCAGCCGCATTTTAAAGGCCGGCGGAAAACTTCTTTTGCTCTGCATGGAATGGCTGCCATCTGAAGACAAAGTCGCCGGTGCTTCAGAAAATCTTATTTTAAAATACAACCCTGCATGGACTGGCAAAGGTTCTGTGATGAAAAAAATTTTTATTCCCAGGGAATACGAAAAAAATTTTAAACTCTGTCGCTCTGAAGAATGGAAACTGAAAGTTCACTTTACACGCGAAAAGTGGAACGGCCGCATAAAATCCTCCCGCGGCATAGGTGCTTCCCTGCCACCAGAAAAAATTGCAAACTGGGAAAAAGAACACATGACCCTTTTAGAAAAAATTGCCCCGAAAGAATTCGACATCCTTCATTACGCAGCCTTTGCTGAACTGGAAAAAATTTAACCCACGACCTTCCGAGTGTAGTTTTGGTAACCTGTAAATAATAATTCCCCATTTTCATAGTTGCCTCTAAAATTTGTAACTTTTAAAGGCAATTATGAAAATTTGAAGGCATCTGGTAAAAAAGCATTGAAAATGATTCTTTACCAGATGCCCATTAGCCAGTAAAAAATACTTTAGACATCATACAAAAAGAAATAATAAGTTCACCTAAGAAAAAATCCTCCTCAGCTGAAAACGATAAAACCCAATCTCAAGATTCAAGTAAAAGGCCAAATTCAAAAAAACACAGAAAGTTAAATTTGCCCCTACTGAAGCTGTTAGAATAAAATATAATCTCAAAAAAAGGCACCCCTAAAAAGGCGCCCTTTTTTCTTAGACACAGGCCTTTAAAAAAATGCAAGGCAAAATTTAAAAAGCCCCTTGTATTTAGAAATGCCACTTATTTCCAACTGAAGGTTATTAAACCAATTATGTAAATGGCAACAATACAAATTGGAACAAACCAGGCGAAAATGACTTTCATCCATTTTTTGACTTTTAAGCCCTTACCTTCATTTGCTTCTGCAACAAAGGCGTCCCAACCGCCACCCTTTTTTGTACACCAGAAAAGTGCAAAGACCAGAGAGCCCAAAGGCAAAAGGTTATTGCTGACAATAAAATCCCAGAAATCAAGCCAGGCAGATCCTTCGGCAAAGGGCTGGAATTTAAATACGCTGTAGCCCAAAGCGGTTGTCAACGAAATCAAAAATATTCCAGTTCCGCAGATAAGGCAGCCCTTAAGACGTGACCAGCCAGTCAATTCGCGGACACAAGCCAAAATGTTTTCACAAACAGCCAGTTCCGTAGAAAATGCTGCAAAAATCATAAAGAGGAAGAAAATACTACCCCAAATTCTACCTGCAACCGGGCCCATGTTATTAAAAACAACAGTCATTGTGTTAAACAAAAGCGACGGACCTGCACCAACTTCCTGTCCGTAAGCAGAACAAGCCGGGAAAATAATCAAGCCGGCAGTAACCGCAACAAAGGTGTCCAGAATAATGATTCTAAGGCTTTCCCCCATCAGAGAATGATCTTTTCCAATGTAACTTCCAAAAATAGCCATAGCACCAATACCCAGCGAAAGTGTAAAAAATGCCTGGTTCATAGCCGAAACAATTGAATTCAAGTTGATTTTAGAAAAATCCGGAACAAGGTAAAAAGCCAGACCTGCACCAGCGCCAGGTAAAGTCATACTTCTAACCGCAAGGACTGTCATCAGAACAAGAAGCAAAACCATCATAATTTTTGTAATGCGTTCCAGACCACTCTGCAAATTGCGAGTCAAAATGGCAAAACACAGGGCAACAGAAATAAAAAGATACATCACATTGATTCTAGGGCTGGAAATCATAGCCCCGAATGAAAGAGATGTACCACGACCTGCCACAAAAGAAACAAAATAATAAATAAACCAGCCGGTAACAACAGTGTAAAAAGCCATGAGGGCAACATTACCAAAAAGACAGACGTAACCGTGAATATGCCACTTGCTGCCAGGCTTTTCCAGTTTCTGGTACATTTTTACAGGACTTGCCTGGGCAGCCCTGCCAAGGGCAAATTCCATAGTCAAAGCCGGCAATCCCAACAAAGCCAAAAATGCAAAATAAATCAAAACGAAGGCAGCCCCACCGTTTTGTCCAACCATCCACGGAAATTTCCAGACATTTCCGCAACCAATAGCGCATCCCGCGCTCAGCAGAATAAATCCCAACCTGCTGCTCAATCTTTCTCTAGACATTTTTTTATTATATTAGACTTTTTTAAAAATGTATAAGGATTTTTACCAAAATTATCAGAAATTTAACCTTAACCTGCCCCTTAACTTGCCAGGCGTCAGAAAAAAAATTAGACTGCCCTTAAAAATTGCAATTTTTACAGGCATTCTTAAAGGTCAGCCGGAGAAAACCAGTTTTCCACATTCAAAAAATCACTTTCCACCACTTCAGAAAAATCCGAAACATTACGCGTTACTAAAACCATTCCGTTTGCAATAGCTGTAGCTGCAATCTGGCAGTCCATTACAGGAAGGCTTTTCCCCCTTCTTTCAGCCTTAGCCAGCAGGGAACCGCATATTTTGGCGGCAAAATCATCATAGGGGAGGATTTCAGTATTATCCCTTAAATCAATTGCAAAATTGCTGAGAGAAGCCTTTCTTTTTCCCTCTGGCAATCTGGAAATTCCATATATCAATTTCTGCCAGCATGTTGCTGAAATGGCGCAAAAATCTTTTCTTTCTTCATATAAAGAAGCAACAGTTTCATTTGGATTTGCTTTTGTAAATTCAGAAACAATATTTGTGTCTAAAAGATAAATTTTTTTCATATATGCTCTCCTCTTTTTAGTCCTCAAAAATTACTCTTTTTGAATCAAGATAAACCTTAGGCGCTTCAGGAATTCCTTCATCATCCAAAACATCAGCATATTCCTTGCGCCATTTTTCCAGCCAGGAAATTTTTTTTGGCGACTCAATTTTTTCATACTCCTCATAACTAATAATAACCGCCACAGGCTTGTCATAACGAGTCAATTCCACCGGCTCACCGCTTTCCGCAATTTTTACCAGATTCGAAAAATTATTCCTTGCTTCGTAAATTGAAGATTTGCACATAAAGACATCCTTAATCCTGGCTAGGAATTTAAAATATAGCCATTACAACTTAATAATAGCGGTAAAAATCAATATAGTCAACCTTACAAATGTTAGCCAACATTAAAAAATCAAAATTGAATCCCACAAATTCAAATCCACAAAAAAAAGAAAGCCAAATGACAGTCATTCAGCTTTCTTCCATATATTTTCTAAAAAAAACATCCAAAAATCGAATAAAAAATTTCCTTAATTGAGTCTCTAAAAATTGCAATTTTTAGAGGCAACTATGAAAATGCGACATTTTAAGTCT
>CAVJHV010000140.1:0-4591 GCA_963649315.1 Treponemataceae bacterium
TTTCTAATAAAATAAAGACTAGCCCGCCATGGAGCGATGCGAAGCAGTCTGTGGCTTTTGCCACAGACCGAGCGTTAGCGAGTTGCGGAACGGCGGTTGAAGAAAAGACGGTATGCTTCAAAAGAAAATAAAATTAATTTTCTTCAGGAGCAATATTTTCTGAGTTAGAATCTTCTTCACTGTTAGCGATTCTATCAATTCCAACTACATAATCCGGAGCTTCAATATCAACTATTTTAACTCCACTACTTGCACGCCCCTGCTTAGAAATTTTATTTGCATCAACGCGAAGGGACGTACCGTGACTTGTAATTGCCATTATGCTGTCATCATCTTTAACTGTAAGAGCGCCAATAATTTCACCCTTTCCATCAACATCACCAAATACACGCTGACCACCAGTTCCTCGACCATGCGCTGAAAATTCCTCAAAATCGACCCGCTTTCCATAACCGGATTCTGTAATAACCAGCATTTGTGTTTGTTCAATAACCGGTGTTGCTGCGCAAAGTTCATCGCCACTTGCAAGTTTCATTCCTGTAACACCATGACTTGCCCTGCCCATTGGTCTGACATCTTCTTCTCTGATTCTAAGAGCCTGACCTCTACGGCTAACAAGCATAATTTCAAGAGAACCAGTTGAATGAACTGTACTTACAAGTTTATCTCCTTCGTCCAGACGAATTGCCTGCATACCTTTTGATTTTGCATTTCTAAATTCAGAAAGAGGTGTCTTTTTTACAATGCCATTTGCTGTTGCCATAAACAGATATTCGTTTTCTGAAAAATCTTTAACTTTTTCAACGATTGTAATTTCTTCATCAGCGCTAACTTGCAAATAACTTTTTATGTGAGAACCGCGGCTTGTCTTACTTGCTTCCTGAATTTCATGAACTTTAATCCAGTATGCTTTTCCAAGATTTGTTATGAAAAGTAAATGTTCATGTGTTGAAGCAACAAACATTTGATTTATATAATCTTCTTCAATAAGTTTTGCGGAAATTGAACCTTTTCCACCGCGTGCCTGACTTTTGTAAAGGCTAACTGGAACTCTCTTTATATAACCAAGTTTTGAAATAAGGATAACCATATCCTCTTTTTTTATCATATCTTCAATATTGATATTTTCTACTTGATTTGAAACTATTTGAGTTCTTCTTTCATCGCCATATTTTTCAGCAAGTTCCTGTGTTTCAGTTTTTACTATTCCAAGAATTTTTTCGTGATGTTCCAAAAGGTCTTTGCAGTAAGCAATAAAATCTTCCAATTCTTGAAGTTCTTTTTTAAGATCATCAACATTAAGATGTGTAAGACTTTTTAATGGCATATCAACAATTGCCTGAGCTTGAACGTCATCAAAATCAAATCTTTGCATAAGTTTTGCTTTTGCTTCGTTTGCATCACGGCTGCCACGAATAATTTTTATTACTTCATCAATATTATTTATAGCTGTAACAAGGGCTACAACAATATGATGTCTTGCCTCTGCTTTTCTAAGGTTATACTGAGTTCTACGTGTAATAACTTCGTCACGATGTTTTACAAAATTTTCAATAAGCTGTTTAAGTGTAAGAATTTGTGGTTTAAGATAGCGTCTGCCACCACCAGCATCTTGTGGAACAAGAGCAAGATTTATTACACCAAAATTTGTCTGTAAATCTGTTTTCGCAAAAAGCTGATTTAAAACTACTTTTGTAATTGCACCGCGTTTTAAATCAATTACAATTCTCATTCCAGTACGGTCTGAAGATTCATCATTGCAACCTGTTATTCCATCAATTTCTTTTTCTTTAGCAAGGTCAGCAATTTTTTTTACGATATTTGTTGTGTTTACCCCGTATGGAACTTCTGTAAATACAATTGACTCATTTCCTCTTTTGTCTGTTTCTATTACAAACTTAGAGCGAATTGTAATTTTACCACGTCCTGTTTTATATGCAGTTTTAATTCCCTCTGTTCCGTAGATTACACCACCTGTTGGAAAATCAGGTCCTTTTATGTGCTGCATCAATTCATCAATTGTAATTTCCTGCTTGTCAATATAAGCACAAATTGCAGACGCAACTTCCCTTAAGTTATGAGTTGGCATATTTGTTGCCATTCCAACAGCAATACCCGTAGTTCCATTACAAAGTAAAAATGGAAATTTTCCTGGAAGTACAGAAGGTTCTTTTGTTGATTCATCAAAGTTTGCAATCATGTCGACAGTATCTTTTTCTATATCAAGAACCATCTCTTCTGCAATTTTTGACATTTTAGCTTCTGTATAACGATAAGCAGCTGCAGGGTCACCGGCAATAGTACCAAAATTTCCCTGTGGCGTAACTGTTGTATATCTTTGAGCGAAATCCTGTCCCAGACGAACCAATGCGTCGTAAACAGAGGCATCTCCATGAGGATGATAATGACCAAGAACTTCACCAACTATTGTTGCGCATTTTTTTGTAGCTCCGGAACTTGATAAGTGAAGTTGATCCATTGCATACATAATTCTTCTGTGAACAGGTTTTAATCCATCTCTAACATCAGGAAGAGCACGCTGCACTATTACCGACATTGAATAATCTATGTATGCCTGTTTTACCTCATCTTGAATTGAAATAGGTATTAACTTACCACCTTCAGGAGTTGTGATTTCTTCCATCTTTATATCCTTTGAATTTCGTTTTTAAAATTAGAAATCAAGATTTGCATAACTTGAATTAGCTTCTATGAATTGACGTCGAGGTTCTACTTCTTCACCCATACAAACAGTAAATATTTTATCTGCTGCGATGGCATCATCAATTTTTACCTGGCGCATTTTTCTGTGTGCAGGATCCATTGTTGTTTCCCACAACTGCTGACCATCCATTTCACCCAAACCTTTATAACGCTGAACCTTAGCTTTATCTCTGTTTTCACCAAGTTCCTGCAAAGCCTTTTCCCTTTCTTCTTCTGTATACACATAAACAGGAGTTTTTTTACCTAGCTGCACCTTAAATAAAGGAGGCATAGCAAGATAAACATAACCATTTTCTATAAGCTGTGGCATGTATCTAAAGAAGAATGTCAAAAGAAGAGTTCTAATATGTGAACCGTCAACATCGGCATCTGCCATAATAATTATTTTATGGTATCTTAATTTTTTTATATCAAAATCAGCACCAAATCCCGCACCTAATGTTGCAATTACAGGATTAAGTTTATCATTATTAGAAACTTTATCAGCTCTAACCTTTTCAACATTCAGCATTTTTCCCCAAAGAGGAAGAATTGCCTGTGTTTTTGGATCTCTACCTTTTTTTGCAGAACCGCCGGCAGAATCTCCTTCGACAATATAAACTTCACAAAGTTCAGGATTGTGTTTTAAAGAACAGTCTGCAAGTTTAGCTGGAAGTCCCCATGAATCACCAAAAGTTTTTCTACGGCTGTTTTCCTTTGCTTTTCTAGCAGCAATTCGGGCAGCTGCTTCACCAACTGCTTTTTCAAGAATCTGATCTATTACTTTAGGATTTTGTTCACCCCAAATTGTAAATTTTTCTTTTATTAGCTGATCTACATAAGTTCTAACTTCTGTATTTCCAAGTTTTGTTTTTGTCTGACCTTCAAACTGAGGTTCAGGAACTTTTACTGAAAGAACCGCTGTTAAACCAGAGCGAACATCTTCACCAGTAAGAGTTTCTTTGTCACCAAGTTTTTTTGCCAATTTTTCTCTTTGTTCAAGAAATTTTTTAAGTACTACCGTTATTCCTGACTTAAATCCATCTAAGTGAGTTCCACCTTCCCGGGTATTTATGTCATTTACGTAAGAACAAATATTTTCTCCATAAGTATCGTTGTACTGCATGGCTACTTCTATTTGAACTCCATCATTTTCACCGTTTATATAAATTGGTTCAGAAGGAACAACAGGTTTATCTTCATTTAAAAAACTTACGTAATGTTTAATTCCACCTTCAAATTGATAAATTGTTTCCTTTGGATTTTCAAGCCTTTCATCTCTAAATATAATTTTTATTCCAGGATTTAAAAATGCCAGTTCTCTTAAACGAGTAGATAAAGTGTTATAATCATAAGTTGTTGTTTCTTTAAAAATATTTTCATCAGATTTCCACCTGATTGTAGTTCCGTGAAATTCAGTTTCACCAATTTCTTCTACTTTTGTTTTTGGAATTCCAAGTTTATATTCCTGACGATAATGTTTTCCATCTCTGTAAACATCTGCTGTAAGCCAAGTAGAAAGAGCGTTTACACAAGAAACACCTACTCCGTGAAGACCACCTGATACTTTATAATTTGATTTATCAAATTTTCCACCTGCATGAAGTTGAGTTAAAACTAACTGAAGGGCAGAAACTTTTTCTTCAGGATGAATATCAACAGGAATACCACGGCCATCATCCTCTACTCTACAAATGTCATCTCTTTCAAGAGCAACAACAATTTTTGTACAGTAACCAGCCATTGCTTCATCAATACTATTGTCTATAACTTCGTAAACTAAGTGATGTAATCCATTTGGACCTGTAGAACCAATATACATTCCCGGTCTCATACGAACTGCTTCAAGTCCGTGAAGAACATGGATGTTACTTGCACTATATTCACT
>CAVJHV010000141.1:0-3265 GCA_963649315.1 Treponemataceae bacterium
TTTCATTACAGTCAAAAAGCCCATCTTTCATGGCAGCCGCAATTTGAGTAATAAGAAATTTTTTCTTACCCGGCAAAATCAAAATGCGGTCAGGACAAATTGAAGAAATTTCTTCTTTATCAAGTTCAGCATAACAGCCAGTCACCAGCACAAGGCTCAAGGGATATTTTTCCAGCATCAAGCGGATAATGCGGCGGGCCTTTTGCTCAGCCTTTGAAGTAACAGTACACGTGTTTATCACAGAAAGAACAACATCTTCATTTACAGAAGTCCGGGAGTTTGTCCCCTCAAGAGAAAAATCAAATCCATTCAAATAAAAAACTCTGGCAGCGCCTTCACTTTCATCTTGATTCAAGCGGCAACCCAGAGTGTCAAAGTGTATGATTTTTTTCATTTGAAAAATAAAATTATAAAAAAATTACAAGTGCTGCTGACAGCGGACCTTTCCATTCAAAGCATCAGACAAAGTTGAATTTAAAGCCAAAGCCCTGTCATAAGCAGAAATAGCGCTTGAAAAATCGCCCAGCTGTTCACGTGCATAGCCCAGGCGAGTCCACCAGTCATCGCGGTTTGTATCAATGCGGACAGCCATTGAAAGTGAAATATCAGCGTGTTCAAATTTTGATTCGCGAATATAAATTTCACCCATCAGCCAGTAAACCTTTCCCAGACGGCTTGCATTTTGCTGAACAGTTGCAACATAGCGCTCAAAAAGATTCATAGCATCTTTATTTTTTCCAAGATAATATTTTGCTTCACCCAAAACTTCTATAAGGCGCACATCACTTGAATCAACATTGCGACCTTGAGTTGCGCGGGTTTCCGCTTCAGCATACTGACCGTTAGCAACAAGGGCCCAGCACAAAACCACGTAAGAATCCAGATTATTCGGAGTGTCCACAAGTTCCTGTTCGCAAACCCTGATTGATTCAGCATATTTACCTTCGTTATACATTTTTAAAGCATCCGGCTTTTCCTGCTGGGCAAAAAGAAAAGCTGAAAGTGAAAGTAAAATCAAAACTGAAAAAATTTTTTTATTATTAAGTGAAAGAAATTTCATCAAAAACCTCGCCTTAAAAAAATCTATTTAAAATCAAAATCCAGTTAAAATCACTGAACAATCATCTGGCATTTTCCAGTAAAATTTGAACCCGGTTCCAAAATAACTTCCGGAGCAACAATGTCCCCCTTCACGGAACCAACAGAAGTTACATAAACAAGTTTTCGGCCACTGATATTGCCATTCACAACACCCTTTACAAGAATTCTGTCAGCAACAATATCTGCCGCAACAACAGCCCCCTGGTCAACATAAAGGTCACTGGTCGCATCAATCTTCCCGGTAATTTTCCCTTTTATCATCATAGGTTTAGAAAAACGGACAGTCCCGGAAAAATTAATATCACCCGCAATCACAGTATCGTAATCTTCTTCATCAGCATCAAACTGAATGGATTCCCTAGTTTCAAACATAATGCCATATTTTACTTGAACAGCAGAATATTTTCAAGGCAGATTTTCAAAAGCCCCTTACTTCAAGATTTCTTTTTTCTATTCTGAAGCATACTGCCTTTTGTTTAACGTGCTGTCCGTGACTACGCTTTCGCTCCGGTGCTCAGCTTCGCTTCGCACGCACTTCGTGCTCACTACCATCACGGCTAGGCGCATTTTGAAACCTGAAAATAATTTCGTAAAAGGGAGCCTCTAAAAATTGCAATTTTTAGAGGCAACTATGAAAATGCGACATTTTAAGTCTTTGTATTTCAAAGACTTAAAATTCGAAGGCATCTGGTAAAAAAGCATTGAAAATGATTTTTTACCAGATGCCCAAAATAAAAAAGCAAACAAAATATGCTGGTTTAAAATTCGCTTGAATGCACTCCCGCCGGGAACTTGTCTGGGGCTCCGGTGGAGCAAGCTCCAATGTCGCCTCCAGCCAGAACCCCAGCTCCGTGCATTCAAGCACGTTTTTAAAAACATAAAATCTTTTTTGAAAAGAGCGCACATCTAAGCAATGTTTTTAAGGCAGCAGCATTTGTTTTCAAATACAGCCTTTCTATTCAAAACCGCGCCAGGGATTGTAGCAACCGCGAAGCGGTTCTTTAGCAGATGCCCACGGCAGCTGCTAAAGAATGGAGCGGCAGCGGAATTGCGGAAAGCCCGGTGACTGACTGACGGCGAAGACGGCAGTCAGTCAGGCGCCCAGAAAAAAATATTTTTTTAAGAAAGGCGACCAATAAGGTAAGGAATGGCCTTTTCGAATTTTACGCCGTACCAGTGGTCTTTGTCGTCAAGAGTTTTTTTAATGCACTCGCAGACAAAATCGGCGGCAATGCTGGCAGATTCAAAAAGCGTCTTGCCACGCAAAAGTGCACCTGCAAAAGATGAAGCGTAAACGTCACCGGTTCCGTGCATGGAAACAGGAAGTTTTTCTGTAAAATAATATTTTATTTCTTTGCCATCAAAAGCTGCTATGCCCAATTTTTTTTCTTCAAAAGAAACGCCTGTCAAAATTACATTTTTTGCTCCCAGTCCCTTGAGGCCTTTTAAAAGTTCTTCAATATAATTTTTATCGTAGCCGGAAGCTTTATATTCTTTCTTTAAAAGCAGGCAGGCTTCCGTAATGTTAGGCATGATGACGTCTGAAACAGAACAAAGTTTTTTCATTTCATCCGGAAAGTCTTTGTCAAAACCGGCGTAAAGCATGCCGTTATCTGCCATGACAGGATCCACAATTCTAAGGGCGCCTGGCCTTTCACTTTCTTCCATGATTTTTAATATGTGGGGAATCTGTGCTTTACTTACGTAACCGGTGTAAAAAGCGTCAAAAGTAATTTTTTCTTTTTTCCACTGGTCAAGGATTTTTGGCATGTCGTCAGTCAAGTCGTGAAATGTCCAGCCTGAAAAACCTTTTGCCGTGTGATTTGAAAGAACGGAACTTGGAAGAATCGCTGTTTCAATTCCACATGCAGAAATGATTGGAAGGGCAACAGTTAAAGAACACTGGCCTACGCAAGAAATGTCCTGGATTGTTAAAAGTCTTTTGTCCATAAAAATGCCTCCATAAAAATCTCTCCATAAAAAAAGCCTCAATGTTTTTTTTTATTTTTTAATGTAAAATTCAAAGCTGCTTTTAGAAAACTGTAATTTTTAAAGACAGCATAAAAAACATGGTAAAAAGTTACTTTATTTCTGATATTATTCATATACCCATTTTTTGCTATTTTTGATAATATCAGATTATGTTTACAATAAATTTTGAAAA
>CAVJHV010000141.1:3342-4564 GCA_963649315.1 Treponemataceae bacterium
TAAAAAAAACTGGCCTGGCGGACGGAATATACGAAGAAATAAAAAATAAAATTTTAACATCTTCCCTAAAGGCGAATGAAAAGCTGCCTTCAAAAAGGGCCCTTGCAAGTCACCTGGGGGTCAGCACAATCACGGTGCAAAACGCTTACGAAAGGCTCATTGGTGAAGGCTACGTTTTTTCCATAGAAAAAAAAGGGTATTTTGTAACGGATATAGAAAAAGAATTAAACTTTTCCAAAAGGGCAAAAAAATTCTATGACAAAAAGGATGGCGGTTTTGAAAAAGACAGCAGTTTTGAAAAAAAGACAAAAAGTCACGGTCTTCCAGAAGATGATTCTTCAGTCATAGATTTTTACAAAAACTTTTGCCTTGCACAAAAATTTCCCTTCAGGCTGTGGTCATCCACAATCCGAAAAGTCTTAAAAACAGAAGCCCCCCTGCTTTTGGAAAGACCCGCTGCAAAAGGAATAGAATCCCTAAGAAAAGAAATAAAATCTTACCTGGCAGATTTTAAAAACATAAATGTTTCTACAGACCAGATAATCATTGCAAGTGGCACAGAAGGCATTTTTCAAATTCTTACATTCCTTTTGGGAAGGGAAAAACTTTTTGCAGTAGAAAATCCTGGTTACAAAAAAATTACCAGTCTGCTGGAAATGAATGGAGTAAAAAGCATTCCCCTGGACATAGACCAGGATGGTTTAAGAATTGATTTACTTGAAAAATCAAAAGCGCAAATCGTTCACTTGACACCTGCCCACCACTTTCCTACCGGCAAAGTCATGAGTGTAAAGCGAAGGATGAATATTTTAAACTGGGCCAGAAAAAGCAAAAAAAATTTTATAATCGAAGATGACTATGACAGTGAGTTCCGCTTTAATTCAAAACCAATCACCAGTCTCTATTCCATGGACAAAAGCCTTTCTGCAAAAGATTCAAAAGTCATTTACATAAACACATTTTCAAAAACACTTTCCCCTTCCCTTAGAATTTCCTACATGCTTCTACCGGAAGAATTATTAGAAATTTTTGAAAAAAAATTCACCTCATATTCATGCCAGGTTTCCGTCTTTGAACAAATGGCACTTGCAAATTTTATTGGCCAGGGATTTTATTCAAAGCACATCATCAAAATGAAAAATTATTACAAAACAATCCGAAACGAAATAATTTCATGCATAAACAAAAGTCCCCTTTCAAAAATCCCAAGCATTCATGAAGC
>CAVJHV010000142.1:0-4371 GCA_963649315.1 Treponemataceae bacterium
TTGAAGAACAAAGTAAAAGTTTATAAACACTGTAATTGGAATATATAAAATCTAAAAAAGAAAAATCTTCCTTGCTGTCCAGAAAAAAAATTTTGTCTTTAAAAGTAATCTTTTCTGGAAGATCTGCCGCAGCATCTTTTACAATTGCAGAAAAAAGTCCGTTTTTATCTCCAAAACGGGTATAAATGGTATGAGTACTGACACCACAATCAAAGGAAATTTTTCTTAAGGAAGCATTTTCAAAGCCTTTTTCTAAAAATTCTTTTTGTGCACAGTCAAGCAGAGTGTCTGTTGTCCCAGGAACAAGATGTTTCAAAACTTTCCTCTTTTTTTTGTATTTTTCTTAGCCTTAAAAAAGGATTTTTTACACTTAATTTTATAGGTAACCATGTTACCGAAACGCAGTTACAGTAACGTGGTTACCGTAACTATGTTTCTTTATACTAATGCAGAAAATTCCGCATGTCAAGTTTTATTTTTCTGATTTTTTTTACCTAATTTTTCTGCATAAAAAAAGAAATATGTGAAAGGAACATAAAAAAAGGCCTTCCCTAAAGGAAAGCCTTTTATAGCCTAAGATGTTTTTTTATTTGTAGATTTTGTAGAAATCTTCAAAGGGAAGTGGCTTGGAATAGTAGAAGCCCTGAATGTTATCGCAGTCCAGTTTTTTCAAAAAGTCCAGCTGTGCCTGGGACTCTACACCTTCTGCAGTTATCTGCATGCCCAGATCTTTTGAAAGACCTATTGTGTGCTCCAGAAGTTTGTCTCCGCGATAGTCACCAATGTAGTCAATAAGGCTTTTGTCAATTTTGAGGTTATCAAAATGAAAAGCGTTTAATGTAGACAAGGAAGAATAACCTGTTCCAAAATCGTCCATAAAAATAGGAAAACCTTCCTTGTGGAATTTTTCCATCACAAGCAAAACGTCTTCATTAGAAACAGCTGCACTTTCCGTAATTTCAATGGGAACGTACAAGGGCGAAATACCTATTTCCTGTACGATTCTTTTGTAGCGGCGGACAATATCTCCAAAATAAATGGAGGCCCTGGAAAGATTTATGGAAATAGGAACAAGTTTTTGACCCTTATCTTGCCTTTCCTTTTGCATTTTGCAGACAGTTTTAAAAACAAATTCATCCAGATTTTTTATTAAACCGTCAGATTCAAAAAGTGGAATAAATTTATCCGGTGACATAAAATTTTTGTCGCCCTTTTCCCAGCGGACTAAAGCTTCAGCCCCGGTCATTTCATTCGTCTTAGGATTATACTTTGGCTGGTACCAGACTTTAAATTTTTCCTGATTCAAATCTGAAGAAAAGGAATCTTCCAGGGATTTTTCAAAAAGGATTTTTCTGGTTTCTTCATTTGTGTAAAAAGCGTAATTTAAATCCTTTAAATTTTTCGCAATGTGTTTTGCAACAGTCGTTTCGCTAAAGGCTGATTCAATATCTTTTTCTGCGTTCCACTTGGAAATTCCAAAGTAAGGATTCAGTTTTGGAATTTCAAGTTCAGTGGAAAGTTCCAGAAGAGAAAATGAAATCATTTGAATAATTCTTTTGACTGTTTCTTCTTCCATTTGAGGAAAATACATTACAAAGTGATCCGCATTTATGTGGCCGCAAACGGCTTCTCCGTCACAAAAGTTGCTGCACACTTTCCAAATTTGTTCTATGGCATGATCTCCACGGCTGATACCACAGACTGTATTTATGATTTTAAAATTTTTTATATCAAGAGAAACAAAGAGGCCACTCTTGTTTACTTCTTTTACTTTTTTCTTAAAACTGTAGTAATTATTTCCGCCGGTAACAGGATCTATGAAAGCATACTGTTCAAGTTCTGCAGTTTTTTCCATAGTCATGTCTGAAAACCCCATGGCAAAATATTTTAGTTCTTCGCCTTCAGTAAGATTTACTGTCTTCATTCTGCAAAGACGAAGCTGACCTTCGCGTTCGATTCTATAGTCGTGAATGTATGTATTTTTTTCTTTAAATTGTTTTTTTAAATTTTCCACAGAACAAAGATTTTTCATTTCTTTTTTTTCTGCATCTATAACACATCGGTCAATGTATGCGTTTACAATCAGTTCGTAAGGAGGATTTGACCTTAAAGCTGGACCGAATTCTTTTTCTATGTCAGATGAAATGCGCTGGGGGAAGACTTTATTTTTTTCCAAATCTATGTAGTAAACAGAAGCGTAATCTGCGCTCAGGGATTCAAAAGTTTTTCCAGAACGTACTTGGTCAGCAATGCGCTGAACAATGCCCAGGCACTTTTTGCCCCTGCCGTTTTCGTCATATTCTGTTACAAAAAGTGTTACCCTGGAAAAATGCCCTTTTTGTGTGTGAAGATTTGCAGAAACACTTTCGGCACCCTTGTCTAATTCTTCTGCAATTTGAAAAAGTGCAATGTGATCATTTTTGTGGATAAGAAGTTCAGCCAGAGAATATGGCATGCCTGTAAGCACCCGGGGACAGTCGAAAAATTCAGAAAATGAATGCGAAGACTGCATAATCTTTTCTTGAGGAAAATAAGTAAATGTTAAAATGCCAACCCGTAAAAAAGCCTTTTCCAATTCTTCATTGGATACACCGTAAGTAGACTCAGATTCTGTATTTTTCATTTTTTAATTAATAACCCCTAATGCTATTATTTTAAGGCTTATTTGTAAAATTTACAAATTTTTTCTTTCCTAAAATGTCAAAAAACTTTATTTTCTGTGGAAGACTATTCTATTAAAAAAAACAGCACGGAGCGTAAAGCAGTTTTGTGCGAAGCACAAAAGTCTGGAGCGGCGCGAAACGAAGTGGAGCAAAGCGCAAGACCAAGCGGCAGCGCGCTGCGGAAGGCGACTTTTTAAATACGCTTTGCCCACATAAAAAGAAAATTAATTGTAACGGGTGTCTTCAATTCGCTTTGTCTTTTTTTCACTGCGCGGCAATTCGCCAACGCCAAGAACTTTTACGATCGGGGTAAGGTTGTACTTTTGCTTGAACTCGTAGGCTATGGAAATTGCAACTTCACTTCGATCAACACCACCTTCAACTTCGACGCTGATTGTAATTTGATCGCGGCCGTCAACGTGTTCAACCAGGGCACGATACTCGCTTGAAATTCCAGGCACAGATTTTATAACAGACTCGATGGTACTTGGGAAAATTATATTTCCTTTAACTTTTACCATGTCATCGCTGCGTCCAAGAATTTGCGTGATACGGGGATAACTTCTGCCACACTTACATGGGCTCTTAACAAAAGCAGCAAGATCGTGGGTGCGGAAGCGGAAAAGTGGAGCCCCTTCTTTAACAAGAGTGGTCAATGTGATTTCACCAATTTCTCCTTCCGGAACAGGACAACCAGTCGCAGGGTCCAGAATTTCTATGTAAACAAAATCATCAAAAATATGCATGCCTTCATTTTGTTCCGTGCAATTGATTCCGATGCCAGGTCCATAACATTCTGTCAAACCGTAAATGTCATAAAGTTCAATGCCAAGAATTTTTTGAATGCGCTCACGCATTTTTTCACCCCAGCGCTCTGAACCGATGATTCCTTTTTTGAGTTTTATATTTTTGCCAATGCCACGTTCTTCAACTTGTTCTGCAAGAAGGAGGGCGTAAGATGATGTTGCACAAATTACAGTTGAACCCAGGTCCTGCATCATTTGAAGCTGCTTTTCTGTGTTGCCGGGCCCCATTGGAATTGCCATTGCCCCCAATTTTTCACAGCCCGCCTGGAAACCAATTCCTGCTGTCCACAAACCGTAGCCCGGAGTAATTTGAATGCGGTCAGTTTTTGTAACACCGGCAAGGTCGTAGCAACGGGCAAACATTGTGGCCCAATCTTCAACATCTTTTTTGGTATAAGGAATAATTACCGGTGCCCCCGTAGTTCCGCTTGATGAATGAATACGGACAATTTCTTCTTCCGGTACAGCAGCCAGGCCCAGGGGGTATGCGTCACGCAAGTCCTGCTTAGTACAAAATGGCACTAACTTTTCAAAAGATTCCTGGTCTTTGACGGCTTCTGGATTTACGTTTTTAAATCTCTCTGTGTAAAAGGGATTTCCACACGCTTTGACTCTTTTAATCTGCAAGCGGATAAGTTCAAGTTGTTTTTCTGTAAGTTTCATTTTACGCCTCGAATTTTTAATGTTTCTACCAATAGAAATCGTTTCTATTAATAGTAATACTATAATCAAAGCTTGTCAAATATTTTTTTTGGAGGGGTGTTTTCGAATTGCGCTTTTTGTAAACATGGGGCGGTTGTTTTCGAATTACGCTTTTCGTAAACATGGGGCGGTTGTTTTCGATTTACGCATTTCGTAAACAGGGCGCAACTCTTTTCGAATTGCGCATTTCGTAAACAGGG
>CAVJHV010000143.1:0-4272 GCA_963649315.1 Treponemataceae bacterium
TTTCAAAATAATCATTCACCTGGAAAATGGAATCTTCAATGCCTTTGTAGTTTAACATTTTGCTTTGAAAATAATGACCAAATTTAAATTGCTGACAATAGTAGAAAAAAAATCTTTGTATTCTGGTTTTCCAGAATTCCTGGGGCTGGTAAAGCTGAATGTCATTTATAAAATCCAGGGCAAGATTTTTCCTGTTTACAAAATGATTTTTTTCGTAAGGAATATTTTTTTCTTTCGCTTCAAAGTGGTACTTTAATTCAGAAAAAATCCACGGGCAGACAGCCGCCTGTCGTGCAATCATTAAGCCGTCACAATCCGGCGCTTCCTTTAAGGCAAAGACCCCGCTTTCATAGTCACAGACATTTCCGTTAAGATAAACGGCCACCTTGTCTTTTTCGTAACGCCCTGCCAATTTTTCCACATAAGAATATTTTGGAAGCCCCCTGTATTTTTCCCTGCTTGTCCTTGCATGAAGGCTGATGCAAGTAACTCCATTTTCCACCAGCATGTCTGTAAAAGCAAAAAAAGATTCATCCGTAAAGTCAGGACCGCCCAGCCGGCATTTTACACTCAGTCTTTTTTCTTCAGGCATATTTTTTTTCACAGCCTTTACTAAGGCCTCACTTTGCCAAAGGGGTTTTAACATCCAGCTGACCCCGGCCCCGCTTTTGTAAATTTGAGGAGCAGAACAGCCCATGTTTAAATCAATCCCAATACCATCTTTTTCGCAAAGAATTTTTGCAGCCTCTGCCATTTTGTCACAATCACCGCCAGTCAGCTGCCAGACAATTTTTTCGGGGCAGGGGCCGTCAAGCAGGTAGAATTTTTCAAATGGGCCCATGGTTAAAAGAGTAGAAGCATTTATCATTTCTGTAAAATATTCGTCGCAGCCACCAAACTTTTCTGTTTGCATTCTAAAAGCCTGGTGACTTAAAGTAGCCATGGGACCACAAATGATTTTTTTCATAAAGTATTTCTCTGTAGAAATGCCATAAAATTATTTCATCAAATCTTCAATGACTTTTGCAGCATCATCAACATAACCGTCTGTCAAAGTTTCAACTTCACCATTGTCAACAGTAACAGACATTTTTTCTTCAATAGGAATTCTGGCAAGAACATTTAACCCAAAATCATCAGCAATGCGTTGAATGTTGCTTTGACCAAAGACGTGAATTTCTTTATTGCAGTCAGGGCATTTTACATAACTCATATTTTCGACCAAACCCAAAACAGGAATGTTCATCATGTTTGCCATCTTAACCGCTTTTTCAACAATCACGCGGACCAACTGCTGTGGCGAAGAAACAATTATAATTCCATCCACCGGCAGCGACTGGAAAACAGTAAGAGGAACGTCCCCAGTTCCAGGCGGGCAGTCAACAAACATAAAATCAACATCTTCCCAAAGAACATCAGTCCAAAACTGTTTTACCGCACCAGAAATAACCGGACCTCTCCAGATAACAGGATCCGTTTCTTCAGGCAAAAGAAAATTCATAGACATCAACTGAATGCCGTTTTTAGTTTTTATTGATTTAAGAAATTCCTTCTTTTCTCCATTAACGACAGTTTCGCCGGCTTCAGCCCTTTCTTCCGAAAGACCAAAAGCTGTCGGAATGGAAGGTCCAGTAATATCCGCATCAAGAATTGCCGTTTTAAATCCGTCGTGTTGAATTTTAGAAGCCAAAAGTGAAGTGACCAAAGATTTTCCAACTCCACCCTTGCCGCTTACAATTCCAATAACTTTTTTTACAGAAGATTGTGGAAGTAAAGTTTCGTGAAGTGGTTTCTTTGAGCAGTTAGATGCACTGCAGTTTGAGCAGCTTCCGCCGCAATTTGTTTCAGCCATGTGTGCGCCTCGAAAATAAAATATTACATCAAATATAATACAAAGCGCGCCTTGTGGCAAATAATCATTTTGTAATTTTTTTTTGAAGCATACCTGTTTTTGTTTAACGGTCCTTCCGCCACTTGCTGCGCGCGGTCCTTCGGACGGCCTCCGGCCTGGCTGCAGGGCCGGCTAGGTTTCTTTTGTAAACATTCACTACATTCGTAAAGCGGTCCGCATAAAAAATCTATTCCAAAAGACTTTCATCAAAATCCTTTGCCGGACAGTCACAGATGATTTTTCCCTTCTTTAACAGAACAATTCTCTGGCTAAGGCGTTTTGCTTCTTCAATGTCATGGGTTACCATCAAAGCCGTAAAATTCAGTTTTTTTTGCAAGTCAAGAATTTCATCCCCTAGTTTTTTTCTTAAAGGAGCATCCAGGGCGCTTAAAGCTTCGTCAAACAAAATTAATTTTGGCTTTACAATTAAAGTCCGGGCTAAAGAAATGCGCTGGGCTTCACCGCCACTCAAAGAAGAAGGATCCCTTTTTGCAAAATCCTTCAGACCTATCATTTCAAGAAATTTTTCACTTTCCTCAAATGCCTCTTTTTTTGAAAAGCCCCTGCATCTTAACCCGTAAGAAATATTTTCAATTACATTCATATTTAAAAAAAGTGCTGGCTGCTGAAAGACCATTCCCAAATTTCTTTTTTGTGGAATCAAGTGACTTATTTCCTGACCGTCCAAAAAAATTTGACATTCATTTTTTTCTCCAGCCCTTTTGTCTTTTTTATTCTTTCCCTCATTCCAACAATCAATTTTTTCAAGCCCGGCAATCATTTTTAAAACCGTAGACTTTCCAGCCCCGCTTGGACCTACAATCGAAGTCATGGTTCCTCTTTCTGCCGCCAGAGAAAATTGAATTTCAATCGAATCAAATTTTTTGTAAAGATTGTGTCCTTCAAAATATTTCATTTTTTATCATCCCTTATAAAATTCCGCCTTAGAGGCAGCCTTTCCCTTCTTGTCAGCAAAAAAATGCTCATGCAGATAAAAGCCAAAATTAAACCGCAGGCACATGCTTCATTTAATTTGTAAGAAGAAGCCAGGCGGTATGTGTAAAGTGAAAGAGTTGTAAAATTATTAAGTGAAAGAGTCAAAGGTAGTGTTGCGTCTCCTGCCGAAAGGGTAAATGTTAAGCCCAAAGAATTTAAAATACTTTTTGACGAGTAGGGCAGGGCAATTTTAAAAATCACATTCAAGCGCCTTGTGTCCAAAAGCCTGGCAGCATTTAAAGTTTCGTCTGGAATTTTTACAAGGGAAGCATAAATCTGTCTGAAAGCAAAAGGCCAGTTTAAAGCCGTCTGTGCCAAAAGTAAAATAAAAAAGTTTCCATTTTTAAAAAGTTGACTTGCTCCCAAACCCATCATTACGGAAGAAACAGACATTGGTAAAAGAGCCAGCGTTTTAAAAAAATTATTTTTAGAGGAGGATTTTTTTGTCCTTAAAAGAACTGCATAAAAAAATCCGCATGCTGTAGACAAAATGCCTGCCAGACAGGCCGTGAAAAAAGTGTTCTTTAAACTAATCCAAAAAGACTTTGAAGAAAGTATTTTTTTCCAAAGCAAAAAAGAAAAAGATGAAGAAGTTCTTGCATTTTTTGTAAAAGACAAAATCAAAATGGAAAGAAAAGGCAAAACAAAGAAGGTAAATGTTATAAAAATAAAAATTCCAAAAAGAATTTTTTCTTTAAGACTTGCCCCCAAAATTTTACTTAAAGATTTTTCTTCAACAAGAAAGACAGTACCCTTTTGACTTTCCCCCTTACTTTCAATCATTGCGTAAACATACAAAATCAAAAAGGCAACAAGTGTCTGCACCAAAGCAATCAGACCTGCCTTTTTAAAATCCAGTTTAACCTTTGCCGTATAGTACAAAAGTAATTCCAAAGTGTTTCCGTCCATTCCCGCAAAAAGTCCTGCAATCATAAAACTAAAAAAGCAGTAAATAAAAACAGGAATGCAGCTGGAAAAAATTGCAGGCAAAAGTTGATTCAGCGTGATTGTAAAAAAAATTCTTTTTTCACTGCTGCCCAAAAGACGGGCTGCATCCGCCTGACTTTTGTCGCACTTCATCCATTCCCTTGCCACTGTCACCATAACCAGAGGAAAATTGTAAAAGCCCTGACAAATAATCAGTCCCCAGAAAGAATAAAGAAATTTTAAAGGAGGATTTTCCAAAGAAAAAATCTTCATCAAAATTTCATTTATAATTCCCGCAAAACCAAAAGTTGCAATGTAACCCAAAGCCATAACAATAGCCGGCAGACACAAGGGAACAGCTGCAAAAGAAAGAAAAATTTTTCTTAGTAAAAAAGATTTATGACTTATAAAATAAGAAGCGAAAATCCCAAAGACAAGAGAAATCAAAGTGGAAGAAA
>CAVJHV010000144.1:0-4233 GCA_963649315.1 Treponemataceae bacterium
TCTTCATTCCAGTAAGCCTCCCAAAATCAAATTTCAGCACATGGCTGATAGAGTCCAGGAGACGCCGCCTTAGGAACAGGCACTTCCAATGTTATTAAAGATAATAATAAGTGTTTAAAAAGCAAAGAAAAAATCTATCCTGCTATTGTCAATTTTAGGAACCTTGATTCATTAGAATCAACTTAATGCTGCAAAATCAGTTGAACTTAGCGGGCAATGCCTTATTTTATCTTCCAATCAGTAATATTTTTTTCTCTGCTGTCAAAGTTTACGCCGATTTTGAAGAGTTTGTGTCTGTCACTTGCAAATGGGAGGCGTAATTTTTTTTCTTCAATTTGGGTCAGGGCTTAATCGGCACTTTTATTGCGTTTAAATTCAAAAAGGTAAATAAAATTATCTGCTTGAACTGTGCACTCTGAGTGGCCTTTTTTAGAGGCTCCCTAAAATGATTTTGTTTTATGCAGAAAAAAATTGTCCGCACATGCTTTACGAAAAAAATTTTCTAATTCTAAACACGCCTAGCCGGCCGTATGATGAGCGACGGCCAAAGGCCGGAAAAACTTGCAGGGCAAGTTTTTAGCGAAGAAGCTGAGCAGCTGTGCTGCGAAGCCTGGCCTATCTGCTCCCTTAATGAAGTTCTTCTTTTTAAATGCGCCTAGCCGACCGTGTAGTGGTTTGCTGAAGGCAAAGTGCGAAGCACCGAGGCGAATAGCCGAGCCACGGAAGGGCCGTTTAACAAAAGGCGGGATGCTTCAAAAGAAAAAAAATATTGGAAAAAAGTGTGGAATGGAATAAAATCGCTTTAAGGGGTTTGTATGAAAACTTGTGATTTGGCGGGCGAATGGCGCCTTTGTAATGAATCTGGGAAGGATTTTAGGGACCTTCAAATGAATGTGCCGGGGGATAATTTTTCGGCTTTGCTGCGTGCGGGCTGCCTGCCTGACCCTTATGTGGGCAGGGCTGAGGCTGACTGCCAGTGGGTGGGCAGGGACGACTGGTCTATTTGCCGTACTTTTAATTTTTCTTTGCGGCCGGGCCAGAGGCATTTTCTTTGCATGGATATGGTGGACACTTTTTTTGAGGTTTTTGTAAACGGAAAGTCTGCCGGTAAGGGAAATAATTATTTCAGAATCTGGCGTTTTGATGTTACAGATTTTCTTGTGAATGGGGAAAATTCTATTTTTATAAAATTTGATTCTGCGGAGCGCCACGCCTGCCAGGAGGCGGAAAAACTGCCTTATGTGGTGCCTGTTTCTGCTTATGATGTTTTTTCGCCTCACAGAAATCTGGTCAGGAAAATTCAGTGTCAGTCTGGCTGGGACTGGGGCCCTTGTCTGATGGTTTCTGGCATTTACGGGAATATTTTTATTGATTCGGTTTTTAAGGGTTACATGGAAAATCTTTGCCTGGAAACTCTGCCTGTTGTGGAGGGGGATTTTGCCGGCCAGTGGAAGTGCTGTGTAACGGCCCGCTACAATTCTTTTGAAGATGGAAAGGAGTCTTTTTTATTTGAGCTGACTGGGAACGGAATTTCTTTGGTTAAGTCTTTGCGGTCTGAGGTAAAAAAGGGACTGAATGTTATAAAGACTGAATTTTTGGTAAAGGAACCTCTTTTGTGGCGGTCCAGTGATGAGTTGAAGGAGGCTGGGCTGAAGGAAAATTCTTTGTACAATCTTTTGGCTGCGGCTTTGGATGACAGGGCGGCGGATCACATGGATTGTGTTATGGTAAAAAAGGTGGGCTTCAGGGTGCTGAAGATGAATGTTATTCCTGACCAGCATGGAACCAGTCTTTTTTATTCTTTGAATGGCAGGGGGATTTTTGCTAAGGGGGCTAATTGGGTGCCGCTTGATGCTTTGCCTGAAAGATGGACTAAAAAGCGTTACGAATATTTTTTGCAGTCTGCAGTGGATGCGAATATGAATTCCCTGCGCTTCTGGGGTGGAGGTCAGTATGAAAGTGAAATCTGTTACGATATTTGCGATCGTCTGGGCTTGATTATCTGGCAGGATTGTATGTTTGCATGTGGTCTTTACCCGACTAACGAAGAGTTTTTGCAAAATGTGGCTAAGGAAATTGAAGATAATGTTTACCGTTTGCAAAGTCATGCCAGCCTTGCCCTCTGGTGCGGCAATAATGAAGATTTTGGTGCCTTAAACTGGTACAAGGAAAGCCGTGATGCCCGCGACCGTTACCTGGTGGATTATGACAGGTTGAATCACGGGGTGATTGAAAGGGTTGTAAAGGAATGTGATCCTACAAGAACCTGGTGGCCTAGTTCGCCTTGTTCCGGTCCGAATAATTTTGGGGACAACTGGCACGATGATTCTGAGGGTGATATGCACTTTTGGAGTGTGTGGCATGAAAAGAAGGATATGGAGGCTTACCTTAGCATTCAGCCGCGTTTTGTGAGCGAGTTTGGCTATGAAAGTTTGACTTCTTTTGAGGGAATTAAGGAATTTTGTGACGAAGAAAATTTAAATTTGACCAGCCCTGTGATGGAATGGCACCAGAGGTCACCTGGGGGAAATTCTATTATTCTGGAAAATTTTTCGCGTTACTTCAGGATTCCAAATGGTTTTGAAAATGTATGCTATTTGAGTCAGGTGCAGCAGGCGGTGGCTTTAAAGACGGCTGTGGATTACTGGCGCAGTTTAAGACCCCGGTGTATGGGAGCGACTTTCTGGCAGATGAATGATGTGTGGCCGGTTACTTCATGGTCTTCTATGGAATACAGTGGCAAGTGGAAGCTTTTGCAGTATGCTGCCAAAAATTTTTTTAATCCCCTGAATTTGTGTCTTATAAAAAAGGATGAAAAATTTTTTGTCTGCCTGATAAATGAAAGTCAAAAGAAAATTTGCGCGGATGTAAAAATTTATTTTGTTGATTTTGATGGAAGAATTTTACGGTTTGAAAATGTAAAAAAAGAAATTGAAAGTGACTGTGCCCAGTACATTTTTGAAGAAAATTTTTGTGACAGAAAAATTGCTGCAAAGGAAAATGAGTATTTTATTTTTGCAGAGATGGAAGTGGATGGTAAGCTTTATGAGGATACGCTTTTTGTCTGCAGGTGGAAAAAGTGTAATTTAAAAAAGGCAAAGGTAGATGTTAAAGTTGAAAAATGCGGTGAAGGAAAATTTGAAATCCGCTTGAAAAGTGACAGACCTGACTTTTATGTTAGCGTGGAAGCGGGTGGCCTGCATGGTATTTTTAGCGAAAACATGTTTACTCTTTTGCCAGACCGTGAAAAGTGCATATTCTTTGAAGAAAGTGATTACGGACTGGAAAATTCTGGCATGGTAGAAATGGTAAAAAATCTTTCGGCCGAAGATTTTGCCAGAAGGCTTTCGGTGAAGGGACTGAGGGATTCTTATTAATTTTGTTTTTTGAAGGGCGCTTCTTTTGGGGGCGCCTTTTTTGTTTTTTGGATTTTTTTTAGAAGAGGTACTGCTTTCGTAAAGAGTGCGTTTTTTTCCAGCCTAGCCCGCCGTGGAGCCAGGCCGAAGGCCGTCAAAAAGCTTGTGACTTTTTTTGAGGACTTTCTTTTTGGAGAGAAGGTCTTTTTGTTTTTTTAGCTTTTGATTTTTATGGCAGCTTTTTGACCGCGCGCAGCAAGTGGCGGAAGGGCGGTGAGGCTTTTGAAAAATTCTTTGAGGGGAAAATTTTTGTAATGAAAAGTGAGTATGCTAAAAAATATTAAAAGAAAATCCATTTTTTTTGCGAAAAATTTTTTTTGAAAGCTATTATAAAGTGAGGTGATAAGATGGGAAAAATGGATTTATTTTTTTGCGAGGGGTGTGGGGCTGGTTTTGCTGATGAAGGTTTGGAAACTGATGGTGGTTTTGTTGAAGATGTGGGGAATGATGGGAGTGGAGCGCTTGAAGGAAGTGACCGGACTGATGGTGGTTTTGTTGAAGAAAAGTTTTTTGATGGGAGTGGAGCGCTTGAAGGAAGTGGCGCGGGGGATGAGACTGATGAATTTTTTCAGGAAGAGATTTTTTTTAGTCAAAGACAGACGGCGGACGCGGATGATTTTGTGGACGAGGATTTTGTTACTTTTGAGGCGGTAAAATCTTTTGGAATAAAATATCTTTTTCCCTGGCAGCGGATTGTGATTCAAAATATTCTGGATGCGGCGGGACTTTGTGGGGAGGATGATGATTTTACGGATGGGATATTTCGTAACGAGGGGGATGTTTTGGAAACAGACACTGCTTTCGTAAACAGGGCCGG
>CAVJHV010000145.1:0-4065 GCA_963649315.1 Treponemataceae bacterium
CATTTGAATTAATGGAGTAAAATTATGGCAGAAATGGAAATGGATATTAACAAGACTTTTGAAGCAGCTCTTGAAACAAGCAAAAAAATCGAAGCAGATCTTGCTGTAAATCCTACAAAATACAGAATTTTGACAGGTGACCGTCCTACAGGAAGACTTCATATTGGACATTATTTTGGAACCCTGCAAAATCGTGTCCGCCTGCAAAATATGGGAATTCCTACAATGATTCTTATTGCTGACTATCAGGTTTTAACAGATCACGATGCATTTTCAGAAATCAGCCAAAATACAAAACAGCTTGTAATTGATTACATAGCTGCAGGAATTGATCCTTCCCGTGACAATGTAATTATTTATCCTCACAGTTATGTTCCTGAATGTAACCAGCTTATGCTGCCTTTTTTGACCCTTGTAAGCAATGCTGAGTTAAGTCGCAATCCTACAGTAAAGGAAGAAATCCAGGCAGCGGGAATTAAAAATGTAAACGCCGGAATGTATACATATCCAATTCATCAGGCATGTGACATTTTGTTCTGCAAAGGAAATCTTGTTCCTGTTGGAAAAGATCAGTTGCCTCATCTTGAATTGACACGAACAATTGCCCGCCGCTTTAACGAAAAATTCTGCAAGGATCGCGAGGCCATTTTCCCTATGCCACAGGCCCTTTTGTCAAAGGTTCCATCTGTTATGGGACTGGATGGACAAAAAATGTCTAAGAGCCGCCACAATGCAATTTTCCTTAGCAGTACTGAAGATGAAACAGCAAAACTTATTAAAAAAGCAACAACTGATGGCGAAAGGTTGATTACATACGATCCTGTTAATCGTCCTAATGTTGCAAATCTTATAGATCTTATTTCTCTTTGTACAAAGGAAGATCCTCATGCAATCGCAGAAAGAATTGGTGAAGGCGGAGGCGGAAAACTTAAAAGCGAACTTACAGAAGCCTTGAATGAACATTTAAAACCTTTGCGCACAAAAAGAGCAGAACTTGAAAAGAATCCTGAATATATCAGAAAGGTTCTTTTGGAAGGTTCTGCAAAGGCCAGGGAGATTGCACAAAAAACTTTGGAAGAAGTCAGAGATGCAATGAATATGAAAATTTGATTTTGATGCAAAAAAAAAATCTGGCAAAAAAATCGAGTAGAATATGATTAAGAATCTTACCAGTGGAAATCCTTTAAAATTAATTATTGATTTTTCCATGCCACTTCTGCTTGGAAATATTTTGCAGCAAACCTACAACATAGCGGATGCTTCTTTGGTTGGAAAAATTTTAGGCTCAGAAGCATTAGCTGGAGTAGGGGCTTCAAGTTCAGTTCAATTTTTGATTTTAGGATTTTGTATGGGACTTTGTACAGGTTTTGCAATTCCTGTTGCCCAAAGATTTGGCGCTGATGATTTTAAAGATATGAAAAATTATATCTTTAATTCTGTTATTTTGACTTTTGCATTTTCCATTATCATTACAGCCTGCTGTTTAATCTTTTGTAAGAAAATTCTTATTTTACTTTCTACTCCGAAAGATATTTTTGATTTTGCTTACAGTTATCTTTTTATAATATTTGCCGGAATTCCTTTTTCAATGTTTTATAATCTTCTTTCAGGATTTTTGCGTTCTGTCGGAGATTCTAAAACTCCTTTTATAGTACTTTTAATTTCTACCATAACAAATATTGCCTTAGACTTGCTTTTTATAATTACATTTAACGGGGGAGTTGCAGGCGCTGCTTTGGCAACAATAATATCGCAATTTTTGTCTGCCTTGCTTTGCTTTTTTTTCATCATAAAAAAATTTGATGTTTTAAAATTGAAAAAAGAAAATTGTAAAATCATTTTAAAGAAAATTACAGTCCTGCTTAGTAGCGGTCTTCCAATGGGATTTCAGTTTTCAATAACTGCAATTGGCAGCATGGTAATTCAAGCTGCTAACAATAAACTGGGCTCTCTTTACGTAACTGCTTTTACTGCGAGTGCCAAAATCAAGCAGTTCAGTATGTGTCCTTTTGATGCCATTGCCACAGCCGTTGCTACTTTTGCAAGCCAAAATTACGGAGCAGGAAAAGTTGACCGCATAAAAAAAGGCTTGTGGCAGGGAGTTTTACTGGGAGTTTCTTACGGAATATTTATTGGCCTTGTAATTTATTTCTTTGGAGAAAAAATTTCACTTCTCTTTATTGATAAAAATGACGTTGCCATTATAAAGGCTTGTGGTCAGTACGTAAAAACACTTGCACTCTTTTTCTGGCTGATTGGAATTTTGAATTCTCTTAGAATGACAACTCAAGGTTTAGGCTTTTCACCCAGAGCAATTTTTTCAGGGGTCGTTGAAATGATTGCCCGCTGTTTTGTAGGATTTGTTTTAGTTCCAAAGTATGAATACACAGCAATTTGTTATGCAGATCCTTCTGCCTGGCTGGCTGCAGTTCTTTATATAACACCGACCTGTCTTTTGTGCATTCGTAAAGTAAGAAGCAAAATTGAAAATCCCCAGGCAAGTAGCAAAAAGAAGATAGGCTCAAGGCAAAAGAAAATTGCTTCTAAAAAACTTTAAAGGCCTTTATCAAAAACTGTCTTCGTAAGGCTGACTAAAGATAAAGCCCTTTGTTTTTTTCAAAAAGATTTTTTGCTAGAGTCAAAAGTTTTTCCCTGTCATTCATTTCAGGGGATTCCGTAACGGTTTCAAATAAATCTTTTAAAATTTTTCCAATAGCCCTGCCTTTGGGAATTCCTATTTTCATTAAATCATTTCCGTTAACTTTTAAATCTTTTAAGCTTACTGCGGACTTTTCAGCTAAAACTTTTTCAATTCGCTTTCTTAGTTCAAGGTTTGAATTCCATGTTGGTGAAAATTCTACTACAGGCTGTCTGTGCATTCCGTAGACATCCGCAAAACGCAAATCAAAAAGATCAGAAATATTTTCTTCTCCAATTTTGATTATAAATCTTCTTACGGCGGCATCTGTCCAGTTGTCTTCAAAAAAATACATGTGCTCTTTTACAAGGTGACACACTTTATTTATTTCTGTGTTAGAAAATTTTAACTTTGTCATGGAAGCTTTGCATTTCTTTGCAGAAATTTCTTCATGCCCGTGAAAGTGAATAATTTTCTGACCGTCCTTTTCTACGACAGTTTTCGATTCTGGTTTCCCAATGTCATGATAAAAAGCTGCCAAACGAACAATTAAATTTTTTTGAGGACCGCCATCAGTTGCATAAAACAAATGATCTGCAACATCAAATTCGTGAAATCCCCTCTGGTCCCTTTGACTGCAGCCTCGGCAGGACGTAAATTCCGGAATGAAAAATGAAAGAATTCCGCTTTCCTCTAAAAGTTTTAAAGAGGTGCTTGGAGTTTTTGAAGAAAGCATTTTGCAAAATTCATCCCTAAATCTTTCAAGAGAAATTCCTTTTACATTTTCTAAAACATCTTTTGATTTTATTGCTTCAAAAGTATTTTTTTCGATTGTAAAATTCAACTGACTTACAAAACGAATTGCCCTTATTGGCCTAAGTCCATCTTCACTAAAACGCTCATAAGGATTTCCTACGGTTTTAATGATTTTCTTTTTTAAATCATTTTGTCCGCCAAAAGGATCAATTATTCTTCCATCAGATAAATCTGCTGCGATTGCATTTATTGTAAAATCACGCCTGCTTAAATCTTCTTCAATTGTTGCAGCATATTCAACTTTATCAGGATGCCTTCCATCCGAATAATCTTTTTCTGTCCTGAAAGTTGTTGTTTCAATTTGATGATTAAAAATCAAAATGGTAACAGTTCCGTGTGCAATTCCTGTCGGAACAACATGGTGAAAAATTTTTATAACTTCTTCAGGTTTAGCGTTTGTTGCAAGATCCCAGTCATGAACTTCTTTTCCCAGCAGCATGTCTCTTACAGCTCCACCTACAAGGTAAGCTTTAAAACCGTTGGAAGAAAATATTTCGTTTACCTTTTTTAGTTCCAGAGGAATATCTATTTTTTTTTGATTAAAAAATTTTTTTATTGCCATCAGACTAATCCTTGAGAAATAAATTTTAAAAGACTGAATACAACTAAGA
>CAVJHV010000146.1:0-2382 GCA_963649315.1 Treponemataceae bacterium
CTGTTCTGTGGACAGGCACTGCTTTCGTAAACAGTGTCGCTCCCCGAACATTCACTGCTTTCGTAAACAAAGCTCCTCTCCAGACATTCACCGCTTTCGTAAACAAAGCCCCTCTCCGAACATTCACTGCTTTCGTAAACAGTGCCCCCTCCCCAAACATTCACCGCTTTCGTAAACAAAGCCACTCTCCGAACAGACATTTGTTTCGTAAACTTGCGGCTGTTCTGTGGACAGGCACTGCTTTCGTAAACAGTGTCGCTCCCCGAACATTCACTGCTTTCGTAAACAAAGCTCCTCTCCAGACATTCACCGCTTTCGTAAACAAAGCCCCTCTCCGAACATTCACTGCTTTCGTAAACAGTGTCGCTCCCCGAACATTCACTGCTTTCGTAAACATCCCCCACATTATACCTCAAAAATTGCACAAAATGTTAGTAAAATATCATTAAAAGTTTATTGTTTACATAAAAAATCAGTCTAAAATAAAGACAAAGAATTCTTTGCAAACAGAAGGGTCTAAAAAGACTGCTTCTAAAATCTCTTTTAATAAGGAGCAATATATGAAAGGATTTTCTAAAAAGAATATTATTTTTGGAGGGGCTTTTATGGCTTTTCTTACACTGACACCCTGCCTTTTTGCTGTGGACAAAACAGCAGGCCTTAAGGCAAGTAACAAAATCGGCAAACCTGTATCTCAGGCAAATCCTATCAGTGCCAATGTTTTTTGTGCTGACCCTACGTCCATTGAATACCAGGGCCGCCTTTATGTTTACGGAACAAATGATCACCAGCAGTATTTAAACGCAGAAAGCAATTCCTATGAAAAAATAAAGTCCCTGGTTATTTTTTCTACAGATGATATGGTCAATTGGACCTACCATGGCCAAATCAATGTTGAAAAAATCGCTCCATGGATTATGAACTCCTGGGCACCTTCAATTGTCAGCCGTCAGGAAGATGACGGTTTAACCCACTTTTACCTTTATTTTTCAAACAGCGGTACAGGCGTCGGTGTGATTACTGCAACAAATCCTCTGGGCCCCTGGACAGATCCACGCGGTTCAGCCTTAGTTTATGCCGGCATGGACGGACTTGATTCTCCAAACCCTTTTGACCCAGGAGTTGTAATTGATGACTTTGGCAACGGCTGGATGGCATTTGGCGGCGGAGTTGTGCCTGGTCATGATGACGCAAATCCCGGCAGCGCAAAACTGGTAAAGCTTGGAAAAGACATGATTTCCTTAGATGGAAAATTTGTTGACTTAAATGCGCCATACTTTTTTGAAGCCAGCGAAATGAATTACATAAACGGAACTTACGTTTACACGTTCAACCACAACTGGCAGAAAAATCCGGGCCAGTGTTCCATGGGCTACATGACAAGCAATGCGCCAGAAGTTTCGGCCAGCTGGAAATACAAGGGATACTACTTTAAAAATCCGGGCGAAATGGGTTTTGATTACGGTAACAATCACACTCATTTGCAAAAGTATCAGGGCAAGTGGTACCTCTTTTTCCACACACAGTCTTTGATCCACAACCTTAACATAAAAGGCGGTTTCAGAAGCCTCTGCGTAAATGAAATCAAAGTGGACGAAGAAAATGTTGTAATCAAAAGCTGCACCGGAAGCCACAATGGTGTAAGTGCAATAAAAAATTTTAATCCTTTCGAAGAAGTTTCAGGCAGTCTTTCTTACACAAATGCCGAAATGGCTTACAAAAATGAAGAAAGTCCAAAAGACATTTATGCTTACGCTACAAAGAGCGGCTCTTGGTTTATGGTAAAAAATGTTGACTTTGCAGACGGAGCTTCAAAAATCCTTGCCCAGACGGAAGGCACTGGCCGTGTAGAAATCAAACTTGATTCTGTAAAAAAGAAAACTTCTGCCATTATGGAACTTAATTCTTCCGGCACCAGCGAAGGCACTTTTGCAGAAAAAGTTACAGGCGTCCATGACCTCTATTTTATTTTTTCAGACAAAGATGCTGCCATCAAAAACTGGAGGGCCGAAAAATAATTTTTTATTTTTCTAAAGTATAGATTCCTCGAATTTCCTCAGAGTCGTCTTTTTAAGGCGGCTCGTTTTTTTTTGAAGCATACCGTCTTTTGTTAAACGGCCCTTCCAGCCTTCGCTAACGCTCATCACCCGCGACCAGGCGCGGGTGACTGCGGGCTTTCACGGCCGGCTAAGTTTATTTTTAAAACAGCCACTCCATTCGTAAAGCAATTGTGCCAGGACTGTCATACCGCTATTTTTTTGGAAACAAGAACTTCATTCGCAAAGCAGTCGGTCAAAAAAAATCTTTTTAGATTTTGCTTTTTCAAATTGAATAAGTCTTTTTAGATTACTATAATAGTAAAAATTTTTTAGAGGTATTTAA
>CAVJHV010000146.1:2392-4056 GCA_963649315.1 Treponemataceae bacterium
GTATTTAAGATGGAATTGATTTACGGAATCAAGGACAAGCCAAAGTTCGGAAAACTGGTTTTGTTTTCTATTCAGCAGCTTTTGGCAATTATGGCAGCTACAATCGCAGTTCCTGCAATCGTTAATGGCTCTTGTGGCACAGCACTTTCTGCTTCGGCTGCATTATTCGGTGCCGGCGTAGGTACATTTGTTTATTTGCTCTTTACAAAAAGTTCCAGCCCTGTTTTCCTGGGCTCTTCTTTTGCCTTCATCGGTTCAATGTGTTCTGCATTCGGCGGTGCCGCTTCTATGGCTGCCGGCTACTGGGGTTTAATCATCGGTGCTGTAATGGCAGGTTTGGTTTACGTAGTCATTTCTATCGTAATTCGCATTTGTGGCGTAAAATGGATTGATAAACTTATGCCACCTGTAATCATCGGACCTACAGTTTCTATTATCGGACTTTCACTTGCAGGAAATGCAGTTGGCGATGTTTTGAATCCAAAAGGCGGAAGCGTTTACGTAGCCCTTATCTGTGGTCTGGTAACACTGGCAGTTACAATGCTCTGTTCTACTTATGGTAAAAGGCTTGGAAAACTTATTCCATTTATTATTGGTATTTTGGCCGGTTATATCTTGGCTTCAATATTTGCCTTTGTTGGAAAAGTTACAGATAATTCTGCTTTAATCGTTATTGATTATTCAGCTTTGACATCTTTGGACTGGTCTAAATTCTCTTCATATTTTTCACTTCCAACATTCACCTTTATGCTTGGCGGAAGTGAAGGTTTGAAAGCCATTTCCGGAACTTATCTTTTGACATTGTTCTCTGCCTATGTTCCTGTAGCATTTGTAGTTTTTGCAGAACACATTGCTGACCACAAAAACCTTTCTACAATCATCAATAAAGACTTGCTTGTTGAACCAGGTCTTGCAAACACACTCCTGGGCGACGGCGTAGGTTCTATGGCTGGTGCTTTGTTCGGCGGTTGTCCGAATACAACTTACGGTGAATCAATCGGTTGTGTTGCCATCACAAGAAACGCTTCTTCTGTTTCAATCTGGGGTTGTGCAATTGCTTGTATTCTTTTCTCTATGATTACTCCTTTAGTTTGCTTCCTTGAAACAATTCCTAACTGTGTAATGGGCGGCGTTTGTATCGCACTTTACGGATTTATTGCTGTATCAGGTTTCAAGATGTTCCAGAAAGTTGATTTGAACAAGAACAAGAACCTTTTCGTTGCTTCTGTAATTTTCATCACTGGGGTTGGCGGAATGTCAGTTTCTTTTGGAAAAGTTACAATCACAACTGTTGCCTGTGCCTTGATTCTTGGCATTCTTACAAATCTTATTCTTTCAAATGAAAAGGATGACGAACCAGAAGAAAAGAAAGTAGAAGAATAAAAACTTCATACCTTACAATAAAAAATCCCCGGGAAATTAAAAAAACTTCCGGGGATTTTTTTAGTAAATTTCTAAGAATTTTTACATAGATCCTGCAATTGCAAGCAAAACAATTGTAAAAATCAAATTCACAATAGCTGCAATAACAGACAGAATCAGACCTATTTTTGCTTTTCCAAAACGGCTTGGACTTTTCTTTCCTAATGCAGAAAAAACAATTCCAAATGGTGCAAAGCAAAAACAACCAAACGGGAACCAGAAAAATACTAGAGAAACAATAC
>CAVJHV010000147.1:0-3995 GCA_963649315.1 Treponemataceae bacterium
ATTTAAAAAAATCCGGACTGTCTTTAAAAGCAGAAGGAAAAACATCCAGCAAAGCTTCCAGCTGTTTTATGCCGGAAAGTTTTTTATATTTTTCGCTTGTAAAAACAACTTCAAATTTTTCTTCCATCTTTTTCCAGGCATGAATTGCCACTTGAATGGACAGATCTTCTTTTGTAACAAAATACCTGTAAAGGGAAGCAACTCCAATTTCTGAATTCGCTGCAATTTCATTCATTGTTACACTTTCAATTCCGTCTTTTGAAAAAAGCTTGAATGAACAATTCAAAATGTGAGTTATTCTTTCTTCCTTTAGTTTTTCAATTTCTTTTTTTCGTTTTTCAGCGGCCTGCATACAAATACTCCGAACCCTGACCAGTGTAATCTGTCAGCCCAGTGGCAAGTTCAACTGCATGGTAAGCCCCATTGTAAATGCCTGCATTTTTTGCGCTAACAATTGCATGGTTCATATTAATAAGAAGTGAAGGTTCCTTTATAAAACTTTCAATCATTGAACAGGCATAAGAAAGACTTGGACATTCCGGTGTGCCGTCCCCTATTTCTGCAGCCCTGATGCCCCCCCACTTTTCGTGGCCGCCAACATGCTGAATCATCAATTTAGGAACAGGATAAAAAGCAAGTTCGCTTGGCTTTGTCATAAGAAGGTCGCAGGGCCTCATCAAAAGATTTGTTGCATACACTGCAGCAAAAATATCCTTATGACAAAAAACGTGAAGGCCGTGACTTTCATCCGCAAGGCACATCTTGTCTTTAAGAGCCGCTTCTGCAAATTTCTTTGTCTGATTCCAGTCATCAAAATGGAGTGTTGCCATTTCTTCAATGCCAGGAATTTTTTCCTTAAAGAAATTCCACACACTCTGATAGTCACCAATATTTAAATAAAGGGCAGCCTTATTTTCTTTGATGTAAGGAATCAATGTTTTTATAAGACTTGCAAAATAATCCCCCTGGGCCCCTGCCCCACCAATGGAAAGCAAAAATCTTACAGGCCGGCCTTTTTCCAGACGGGCAATACGCAAAGCAGTATCGCGCTCAATATTTTTTACAAGTTCGTGATCAATGTAGTGGCCTGTGTAAACAATTTGATCCTGGGGAATAGGATTTAAAACTTTTCCTTTTTCAAATTCGCAAAGTGTTTTGTAACCAAAGTAAGAGGAAGGAGTTTGCACCGTGTGAAGAGCACCTTCTGAAAGATGAAGGGCCATTGGCCAGTTGTCAGGAATTGCGTTTACAACATGAGTCAGTCCGGCATGCACGGCAGCCTGGCTGGGCCAGACGTGGGTGGCAATGTAAGGAGCGTTTCGCGGAATGTCATTAAAAAGAGGAACCATAAGTTCTGCATTTTTCTGGTCACCTGCATTGTATGTAAGTTTCTTAAAACCTTCATAATTTAAAGGTTCCCAGACCAAGCGGTTAAAAAGTTTTGACTTTTGCGAAATGCGCGAAGCCAGGGAATAAAGTTTATTTTGTCCCGAAATAATTTTTGTGCATGTAGTCTGACCGAATGAGTTTAAATCCAGCCACAAAGGTGTGTAGCCCATTGCATGTGCCGCAGAAGCCATGGCCATAGAAATTCTGTAATGACCAAAGCCCATTCTGATGTTTCCGATGATTACAGATTTTGCCGGTAATTTTTCCAAAGGATCTTTTGAAAGAGTTAAAACCTTAACGCCAAAAACCGGAGTCAAAACTTCATTGTCCACAGCCGCCAGATGATATTCAGTATTTCTGTCATCACCATATTTTCTTAAAAGTTTTTTCTGATTTCTGATTGCTTTTCTTACAACTTTTTTTGCAATCACATTTCCAAAAATAACTGATGACCTGTCAGTAATTTTTTTTCCACCAATAATTTCTTCTGCCATTTATTCCTCCTGATAAAATGCAGGGGCAGTAACAAAAGACCACCCCGACAAAAGTCACTTTCCCTAGGTTTAGAAAAGCAACTTCAAAAAAATCAAACCCTAAACTTCATAAATGCTGATTGAATGTTTTTCTGCAACAAAAGAATTTTCTTTTTCTTCTGCATAAGAAATAATTTCTTTATAGACGCAGTAACTTTTTTCCGCAGGCAAAAAATCACAAATGATCTTTTTAGAAACTTCCATTTTTTTGTCACACAAATTTATAAATCCCGCATACCTGCCATTTCTTGAATAAATGACATACAAGTCCTTTGCAATGGTAACAAAAGCGAATTCTTCATTTTCAAATTTCTGGTAAAGGTCAAAAATTTTTTTCGTAAAGACTTCTTCTTTTTCGCTGTCAAAGTGGCAGGGATCATCTGAATGCATAATCTGACTGGCAAAAAGAAAATTTGTCAAAGCAATAAGTTCCTTTTCCCTGTCATTCAGACGGATATTTTCATAGCGCATAAAAACAACATCCGGATCATTTACAAAAACTGCCTGGTCCCAGAAAGCGTGCCCCAGACAACTTTTTAAAGAGCCATAGGCACCAGGCCGGGCAGAAAAATTAAATTTTTTCATAGGCAGATAGTCCCAGTCTTCCTTAGTGTCAGGCCCGATTCTTGAAAGAGGAAAATCCATAAATCCACTTTCAAAAGGAATGCCGCAGCCCAGATAAGTTACACTCTGGCCATTTTTATTTTTCTTTCTGGAAGTTAAAATTTTTATGGCCCTGTCGTACCATTCAAAAGCAGCCCCGCCGTTTTTAAAATTTCCATTCAGCATGCCCGCAAAAAGAAAATCTAATTTGATGTAGCAAAATCCCCATTCATTTATTACCTTATCCATCAACTGGTCCAGGAAAGTTAAAACTTCATCCTTTGACAAATCATAGCAAAAGTAAGAATAAGGAAAGCCCGGCTGATCTTTACCGGCAAAAGCACCCCAGGCAAAAGAAAAACCTGCCTGGACAGGCTTTCCCTTTTTGTCGCACAAAAGCCAGTCACGGTGACGCTTACAAAAGTCGCTGCGGTAATCCACAATAAAAGGAGCCAGCCACAAGCCGGGAACAAAACCTTTTTTTACAATCGCATTGGACAGATTTTCCATGCCGGAAGGAAAAAGATTTTCATTACAAGTCCATTCGCCCAAAGACTTTTCCCAACCGTCATCCACTTGAAAAACCAAAGGCTGATTTTTATCAATAAAATATTTTTTGATTAAGTTTTCTGTCTTAGAAAGATTTTCCAAATCATCCAGAATTAATTTTTCAGAAATTTTATTGTAATGATTATACCAGCTTTCCCAGCCGCCAGTTAAAATGCGCTCATATCCATTTTCTTTTTTTACAGTGGAAGCATTCAAAGGCAAAAGCTGGGCAAAACGCTTTTCCTTCTGACAGGCAAAAATTTCTTTCATGCCATCGCGAAGGGCAAAAAATCCGCGGGCAAAAAAGACAGTCACTTGCGCAACCTTTTGACCAGAAGCCCATGCCTTTCCGTCGCAATAAGAAAAAGCGTAAACTTTTCTTTTTTTAGAATCCAAAGTAAATTTTACAGGAGGCAGATTTTCTTTAAAATTAATTTTTCCGCTTGAAGCAAAAATCAAATAAATATCATTCCACCTGGCATAAACCGTAAAAAATCCTTCCTTAAGATTTTTATTTTTTTTGGAATCCTTTTTAGAAATTTTTCCAGGCCATGAAATATATTTTTTAAAAGGCGGGATTACCGGAAAATATTTTTTTTGTTTCTGGCCAGGCAGAATTTCACCACCCTCACCCCATGACTGCCAGGAGTTTGCAAAAAAAGCAAAATCATTCTGATGACAAAAAATTTTTTCTTCATTCGAAAGTTCCGCTTCTTCAATCAAATCGTCAATCGAAAATTCCGCAAGCAGCGCCGACGTCTGGCAGGGCAAAGAAACAGACGAATTGTAAGTGCACAAATATTCACAAAAACTAAAAGCGTCTTCAACATTCTTTTTTAATTTTTTCTTGCTGACAAAAAAAACATTTTCTTCCATTCGCGTCTCCTTTTTAAGTAGTTAATGATAGTAACACTATCAACT
>CAVJHV010000148.1:0-3970 GCA_963649315.1 Treponemataceae bacterium
TCCAATTCACCAATTAAATAATTTCTTCCTTCTAAATATTTTTTTATTAAATTTTCCAGCACCTTAGGATTTTCAATTATTCCTTCAGCAAACTTCATTGCAAAAGCATTTGTATTATGAGGGGTACATAATTTTTGAACCAGTTTTATGTCATCAGCCTGTCCAACCACATAGCCAAGTCTGCAACCAGCCATTGAAAATAATTTTGAAAATGTGCGTGTTACAAAAACTTTTTTATTTTCAAGTGCATATTTTAAAAATGTTTCTTTGTAGAAATAGTGATAAGCTTCATCAACTAAAACTGTAATTTCTTTTTCCTTCGCTGCAGATAAAATTTTTTCAAATTCTTCAATTGAATAAACATTGCCCATCGGATTATTTGGATTTAACAAAATCAAAAGTTCAGTGTCATCTGTAAGTTCAGAAATTATATTATCAACATTCATTGACAAATCTTCTTCGTATGGAACTTTTATAAAATTTCTTCCATACATCTGTGAATAAACTTGAAACATAAAATATGACGGAACAACACCTACAATTCTTCCATTTTCAGATGTAAAAGCTTGAATCACATAGCGAATTGCTTCTGACGAACCATTAGTAAGACAAATGTTTTTTATGTCCACATTAATAAAATTTGCAAGGACTTTTGTAAATTCCAAAGTTTCAGGATATTGAGCTACAAATTGTGGAGTAACATTCTTTAAAACTTTCTTTACAAATTTCTTAGAAAGACCACCGGGGTTTTCATTTAAATCAAGTCTAAGAAAATCTTTTCTTTCGTTTTGATCAAAAATTCTTTCAAGGTTAACTAAATTTTTATTCGTGTAATACATTTTCATCTCCTTCACTTTTAATCACTTCTTCATGCTTTTTTACCAGATAATCCACAACATTTTTTGCAGACTGGCCCACATTTTCCCAGCATTCACTGCGCACTTTGTCGCGGCCATCGCTAAGACTTTTACTTGAAAGTGCATTTTTAATAACGTCTTCCAAGTGATCAAAATCTTCTTCCTTCAGCTGAACGCCAATGTCAGTTAAAACTTTTTCGCCCCAGCGCGGCTCACTCAGCCAGTCAGCGTCGTAAGGCAGAGTGTCAAAATGAGTATCTGCGTAAATTACTGGTTTATTAAAAACGCATGTATAATCAAAAATGATTCCGGAAAAGTCCGTAATTAAAATGTCTGCTTTGTTTAATGCGTCAAAGTTGTCGTTATCATAATTCCATTCAAAGCAGGAAAACTTTTGACAAAGAGGCTCTAAAATATTTTTTTCAGAAACAACTGTCTGCGGGTGTGGGCGGATTATCACTTTAAAATCCGTCTTTTGCATTGCAGATAAAAACTTTTCTCCGTAGCGGCTTAAGATTCCGCTTTTGCCCCAGCTTGGTGCCACTAAGACTACAGGCTTTTCGTTTTTGCTTTCGTGCAAAACGCTGTCGTAGCGGGCTTTTAGATTATCCAGAACCAAGGAACCTACCGTAACAACTTCCTTTTTTGCAATGGCAGGACGCAAACTTTCCATTGTGCGGATTAAATCAACTTGATTTTTACCAGTCGTAAGCACTGCATCGTAGTAATCAAGACCGAACATTCTGTAACCTGCAAGTTCATCTGCACTGTGCGGAACGTGAACATAGCATTTTACGTTTTTGCTCCGCTTCCACTGGTAAACATCCAGATTTGGAGTTGTAGCAAGTAAAATGTCTGCGCTAAGCATATTCAGTTTTGCAAAAGCCTTGTTGCCCTCGCCAATAAATTCTGCCTTTACAAATTCATATTTTGCACTAAGGGCAGGATCATCAGCACTCATTGTGTAAAAAACAAGCGGAATTTTTCGTTTTTCGGCTTCATCACAAATGGGCTTAAAAACATTCCAGTACCTTTTGTGGTCAGAAAAAATCACATAAGGAATATTTTTTTCAGTAGTCGATTTTACTTTTCCGCCTGTAAAAATAAACTGAAGTTTTATAAAAAGTGCACGAAGTCCAAAAACAGCCGCTGTTGCAATTCCAATAAAAAGTGATAAAAGCATGCTACCCGTGCCCGGGTCAATATACAAAAACATTATTTTTTCCCTCCATTTTGCCCATTCGATTTTTCCCAATCCTTTAGAGGAATCCAGTTTTCTTTTTTGTAAATGTCACCACTTACATGGAAAGCATGATTTTTATCCAGTTCAAACTGCTTTGCTTCCCTAAAGTGTTCTGCATTAAGATCAACGCACCAGTAAACATTTACGCCACCATCTTTTTTCTGGACAAATTCTTTTTTTGTAAAAGGATTTATGTTTGACACAGGCAAATCTTTTTTTGCAAGGAAAAGAGTATCCGCATTCATCATAAAATCATTATTTATCTGGACACTTTCATTAGAGTTAAAATCTTTTTCCATCAAAAGAGCACTGTAGAACAAAAGAGTTTTGTTATAATCCGGACTTTGCAAATCGCGGCCGTGATCAGAAACAAGAACAATACGAGTGTTGTTATAAACATCATTTTGTCTGAGGTAATCCATCCACTTGCCAAGCTGCTTAAAGGCGGCAACATTTACCTGATAGTGGCGGGAGTATTCATTATAAGTTTGAGTAGAAGCAATTGTTTCAAAATCTTCTGCCAGATCCACATTCGGTTCGTGAGTCGTTTCGTTATCAATAAAAGTGAAAGTATTTTTTGTAGAAGTCAGAGCTGTCATTTCAGGCAGATAGTAAAGGTTTGAAAAATTCTTGTAAAAATCCTTACCGACAATTCCAAATGTTGACTTTCGCCTGAAAACTGTGTAGTAAATTTTTCTTGCAAAAGGTGGCAGACACTGCAAAACCGCAAAATCTATGCAGGCATTTTTACATTCTACGTCTGCACCTTCGCCCCTTTCTTTGTCAGAAAGTTTTTCCTTATAAACATCATAATACTTTCCAATAATTTCACTGATTTTCGCTTCCGGCACTTTATCCGAAAAAGACAAATCACCCTTCCAGTGATAATTTGGCCACGGCGGATCTGTAACGGTAACTTCAAAACCGGCATCCGCAAAAAGTTTTGGCATAACCATAAGGGATTCGTTATGCTTTTCGCGAAGTTTTTCGTCAGTACGAGCATTCATACTTTCCTGATTGTACTCATAGCCGCCCATCAAAGCCGGAGCACCGGTTACAGTGTGTGTTGAAAAACTTAAAGTGTTTGGGTAATAAACAAATCCCGCAAACTGCTTTTTGATTTCCGGAAATTCTTCAAAAATGCGAGGCACAAAAGAAGTTATTCCGCGGTCCAAAAAGAAAACTACGACATTTTTTTCTGTTTTGGAAAGATTATATTCCTTTTGAACACTGTCAACTTTTTGCGTAAAGGTTTTATTTTGCTCATAGATTTTAAATCCGCTTTTTACTTTTGAAACTTTATAAAATCCCAAAATGCAAAGACCAATAGAAAAAGCACTCAAAACTGTTGCCAGAATATTTTCCTTTTTGAATTTTTTGAGGACAAGAAAAACTGCCACAAAAGCAAAAAAGGCAAGAAGTGACAAAAGATAAATTTTCTTACTTGTATTTAAATAAGCGTCATTTTCAACTTCAAACAAAAAGTTCAAATTGCCGTACGATGGTTTAAAAATATAAACATTTGCCAGTGCCAGAATAAATGCCAGGAAAAATCCAAAAGACAAAAATTTCTTTACATTAGGGCCAAACATTTTGTAAATAACGACAGGCCATAAAATAAAAAATCCCGCAAAAACAAAAAATGAATTTTTTATGTAGGTAACCGGTGACGCCGTATTTCCCAAAAATGAAAATTCGCCCACGCTGCTTGCAATTGTACTTGAAGGAATTACAAATCCGCACAAAAGTGCCAGCCCGATTCCGCTAAAAAGCAAAATCAAAAAATCACCCTTTTTAGAATATTCAAATTTCAAAAATTTAATTTTCTGAATCAGTTTTTTTTCTAAAGGCAAAAGAGCAATAACAAGTG
>CAVJHV010000149.1:0-3936 GCA_963649315.1 Treponemataceae bacterium
GGCATTTACTACGAAGATGTACATTATCTTTTTGAATCTTTTATGAAGGCAAAAAAAATTTTTCTTTGCCCCCAGGTTTTGTATTCTTACAGGGTCAGAGAAAATTCCATAATGACCAAAAAAATTACTGAAAAGAATTTTTATTCTTATTTTGTTACCATTGAAACAATATTTAATCTGTTAAAAACAGAAAAACTTTCTGCCGAAGAAGAAGCTGCTGTGGAAACATTTTTTGTCAATATACAAAATGATTTCTATGACAAGAGTAAATACTCTTCTTGCATGGACATTAACAGCATGCTGCCAGATTCTTTGCAAAGAATTTTTTACAATGCTTTTATAAAAAGCCCCTGCCTTTTAAGAAAAGAAAATGAACAAAAATTCGGCAAAAGGCTTATTGTAAAGGCATGGCGCAAATTAAAAAAACTTTTGGGTAAGTAAAGGGCGTCTTTAAAAAAATTACATCTGCCATTCCACAAAAGCGGTGTGGGGTAAAATGACCAGAAAAGTTTTCCTGCATGCTTTCAGGAAAACTTTTTCTTTTTTAGAAAGTGCTTCTTTTGAAATGCGGTTTGAAAGGCTGGGCATGGCTTTTTTGTTAAAGTGACTGTCTGGCCATTCAAGGCCACGGGCTTTTAATTTTCCACCGGTAAAAAAATTGCTTGTGCGGCAAATGGAAATGGGGTCACTTTCTTTCAGGCTGCTTATAAAAATGCTTTTGCCCTTTTGTAAAAAATAAAGGGCTTCTTCTTTTAAAAGCCAGACATCTGCCCGTGTCTTTGCGGAAAAAGAATTGTAAATGGAAAGAAGGTGTGAAATTCTGCCGCCGTCACCGCCGACTAAAGTTATAAAAGGATTTGCTTTTTTTTTCTTTGCCTCTTTGTGGGCTTCAATAAGGGCTAGTTCCGTGTCTGTAAAATCTTTGTCACAGTCGAATTTTTTTATGATTTCTTTTGGGTAAAGCGAAAGAAGTTTTTTGTCATTTAAAGAATCAAAATCGCCAAGGATTAAATTTGGACTAAAGCCGTAAAGGCGGCAGGCTTCAAGACCAGAATCTGCTGCTATTACAAAATCAAAATGTGAGCGGGAAAAATATTTTTCTGTCTGCCGGGGAAGGGGAAAAAGTCCACCGGTAAAAATAAGAATCTTTATGGTTTGCATTTAGGTCTATTCTATTCAAAAGAAGGGTGTGGGGCAATTGTCAGGTGGCTGCTTTACGAATGTAGTGACTCTATTTAAAATTCGCATGTCCTGCTGGCAGGCCTTGGGCGGCTGTTTTACGAAAGATGTCTTTCTTTTTTTCAGGCGCCTAGCCGGTCCTGTAAGCCCGCAGTCACCCGCGGCGGAGCCGCGGGTGATGAGCGTTAGCGAAGGCTGCAAGGACCGTTTGACAAAATTCTGTATGCTTAAAAAAAATAAAAAAAAATAAAAAGTGGGGTATTTAAAAAAAATAATTATCGTTTATAATGGAATTGTTTTACGGGATGGGAAAATGAAAAAGAAGAGTCAAAAAATTAAAATTATTTTAGTGGCTTTAACGCTGGTGTCGATGACATTTATTTCATGCGAAAAAAAGAATATTGTTTTTTTGGGAAGCAGTCAGACTGTTGACGAAAAGTGGGAAGAAAAAATTGACAGTAAAATTCAAATTGTTTTTAATCCCAATGATTTTACTTTTGAAGAAACTGAAGAAAATCGTATTGAAACCAGTGACGCGAATGGCATGGAAAGTGAAGAAACTCTTTTCAGACGAAAGGGGGAATATGACGGCAATCCTAAAAAGGACGGCCAGATTATTTTGTACTACAATGGTGAATCAAAAAATGACGGCGAATATTATGCTTATGTTGACGACATAATTTTTACTGTTCAGGACGGCTGTTTTTTTTACGGCTGGGATGAATCTATTCAAATGAAGGAAACTTCTGTAATCGAAAGGGAAGAAAAAGAAAGATTTAAGGATGAACAAAGGGCTTTAAAAAAAGAAGCCCTGCAGTCGGCTAAAAATAAAAAATAATTTTGCGGATTTTTTTTGGCGGATTTGAACTTTGATTTTTTTGCGGTAGCTTTTGCCTTTGACTGTGAGGAAAAATGAAAAAGGATTTTGAAAAATACGATGGAATTATTTTAGACATTGACGGCACCATCTGGAATACGACTGGCCTTGTTGCTATGGCATGGAATGGGGCTATAAAAAAACTGGGGCTGGATTTGCCTCCTGTTACGGCTCAGATTTTGCAAAGGGAATTTGGCAGCACTATGGATGTAATTGCCAGTGATCTTTGGCCTGACATGGATGAAGAAAAGCGCAGGGCTCTGCTTGAAGAATGCTGTTCACTTGAACAGATTGCCCTGGGCGAAAATACTTTGGATTTGACATACCCCGGGGTGGTAGAAACCATTCGCCGCCTTTCCAGTGAACATAATTTTTATATTGTTTCAAATTGTCATGAAGGATACATTGAACTGGTTATGGAAAAAACTGGCATCAGGCCTTACATAAAAGACTGGGAATCTTTTGGCAGAACGGGAAAGGGCAAGTGCGAAAATTTGATGTACCTGGTCCAGCGGAACCAGTTGACGGCCCCGGTTTATGTGGGGGACACTCAGGGTGACAAAGATGCCTGTGAGCAGGCTGGCATTCCTTTTATTTGGGCAGCCTACGGTTTTGGAAAAGTGGAAGACGCTTTTGATTCGATTGAAAAATTTTCCGATCTGGAAAAAGTGATTTAACATGCTTTTTATTTTTGATATTGGCGGCGTAATTACAAGTACGGCAAAAATTTATCCCCGCCTTTGTGAAATTTTGGGAATTGGCCTGGAAGATTTTTATACCATTTGTGGCGGTGAAAAATTTGCGGACGGCCAGGGAAATATTCTTGAAGCCTTTTCTGATGGAAAAATAAATTTTAAGGATTTTCAAAAAATATTTTTAAGCCGCAGGTCTGACTTGAATTTTTCATGCGATTATTTTCACATGCTTTTTCATCCGAAAAAAATTGCTGGCAGCGGGGAAATTGTTTGTGCCCTTAAGAAAAAAGATCACAGGGTTGTTGCAGGAACAAACACAATTGAATCTTATTATTTGAATCATTTGGAAAGAGGTGACTACCAGATTTTTGACCAGACATACACTTCGCATTTTTTAGGCTGTTCGAAACCAGACCCGGATTTCTGGAAGTTGATTCTTCTGGCAGAAAATGTGGATGCAAAAGATGCGGTTTTTGTGGATGACAGGGAAGAAAATGTAAAGGCGGCCCTTTCTTTGGGAATAAGGTCTTTTAAATTCGAAAGTGCGGAAAAATTAAAAATGGATTTTAAAGACTGGCTGTAATTTTATTTTTATTGTTTAGGTCAGCGTCAGCCTGAAAGTTGCAATTTTTCGAGATGCCCTTAAATATTTATCACTTGAAAATTATATAATTAAATACTAATATGAATAGTGATTCAATCGTATTTTGTGAGGCTTTCAAGTGAAATCAATTAATCCTACTGAAAAAGAGTTAAACGAACTTTCAGAATTATTTAAAATTTTTGGCGACACAACAAGAATTAAAATTCTTTTTGAATTGACTGATGGCGAAAAAAATGTTACCCAGATTTCTGCTTCACTGAATATGTCTCAGCCGGCCATTTCCCAACAGCTGCGCGTTTTAAAAAGTTCCGGCCTGGTTTCTTACAGGCGCGACGGTAAGTCACTTTATTATTCTCTGGCGGATGAGCATGTAAAAATTATTATTTCTATTGGAATGGAACACATCCGTGAATTAAAGGATTAGCCTGAATGAAAAGACCTTCAAGAAAAGAAACAAATCTTTTGCAGATTTTGCTGTCTGCATTTTTTTTATTTTTGGCTTTGGCTCTGCCTGTTTTTTTTAAAAATGAAAATGCCAGTGACCATAAGTTATTTTTAGATGCTGCAGCCTTGTCTTACAT
>CAVJHV010000150.1:0-3929 GCA_963649315.1 Treponemataceae bacterium
GTAAAAAAACATTTGCTTCAAAACATGCAAGCCCTGCATTTTTTTTATAGGCAGCTTTATCGAAAGTTCCAGACAAATCTATTGCCAGCTTGTCCCCGAAAGAATACAAAAGCACGCTTCCCGCAATTGCAAAAAGCAAAACAAAAAATGGATAAATTGAGGTCATAAAAATTTTCTTTCTTAATTCCTGACCAGACTCTTCCTTTTCCAGCAAAAAAGAAAATGTTTTATCCAGCCTGCCGCCTTCCACAGAAGCTTTCACAAAAGAAACATAATAATCCGGAAAAGAAATATTCGAAGAAAATTTTATCGCCTGACAAAAATCATATCCCTTTTCCAAAGCACAATTTATTTCAAGAGCGGTTTTTTTCACTGTCACATTCACCCCCTTCATCGAAGAAATAATTTTTAATGAAGAAGTAATGCTTAATCCGGAATTCAAAAGTTCACTCATCAATTTTGTAAAAGTAAAAAGATTTTTTTTACTGGCAAACATACCCCACATCCTCATTATTTTTTAAAAAGCGGATTTTACTTTTTTTATACAAGTCTTGAGGAATGTAGCGCATGTCCGCTTCAAGAATTCCATCTTCCAAATGTTGAACAATCACTCCCCGCAAAACCTCATGCACAACTTTCGGACTTTCCCCCAAATCACAAAGTCTTATAACTGCCTGCGAAATTGAAGCCGTATGTAAAGTTGCAATAACCAGGTGGCCTGTCAAAGAAGCCTGCACCGCAATTCTTGCAGTTTCCCCATCACGAATTTCCCCCAGAAAAATAACATCCGGATCCTGCCTGAAAGTTCTTTTTAAAACCTCCAGAAAATTCATGTCACATGTAGAGTCAATTTGAACTTGAGTCACACCTTCAATAACATATTCAGGAGGATCTTCAAGCGAAATAATCTTTTTTGTATTCGAAGAAAGTTTTTTTATTTCTTCCAGCATGGAACATGCAGTCGTTGATTTTCCAGAACCAGTCGGCCCGCAAATCAAAATCAAGCCATCTCTCAAAGAACAGAATTTCTTTATTGTTTCCACCTGTCTTTTATTAAAACCAAGCACTTCAATATTTAAAGCAATTCTTTGAGTATCCAGAAGGCGCAAAACAACAGACTCGCCAAAAGACTGGTCGCTTCTTTTTACAGCCGGCAAACATGAAACGCGAACAAAAATATTTTTTCCTTCATCATTCGTAAAAATAAATTGCCCGTCCTGGCCCCGTCTTTTTTCCACAACATTCATCTTTGATAAAAGCTTAATTCTCTGCACCAAAGAATATTCATTAGCCGCATCCAAAGGAATTTCCTTTTCCAGTTTTCCCTTTATCCTAAAACGTACTCTTTCATCTTCAATATGAATATCAGTTGCATCATAACTTCCTGCCTGAGAAATCAAACTTTTCAGCAAAGCCTTTGCCGCATTTTCATCGTACTTATCATTTTCTTTTGATGAATTATTTTTTTCCGTCAAAAGATTTTTTCTGCCCGCAAAAAGAGAAGCAATTGTTTTCGTAAATTTATCTTTTTCAATCGGCAGAAAAAAACATTCCTTTCCGGACAATTTTTTTACATAACGCACGAGTCTTTCTTTTAAAGGCTTATCGTCTTCATTTACCATTCCAATCTTTACGCAAAAATCATCTTCGCCCAAAACAGCAATTTGATTATGCAGACAAAAAACTGCCGAAAGATTACAAACTTTTTTTTTCAAATTTTCATTTTCCATTTTAAACTCCACAAAAATATTTTTATTCACTTTTAATTTCACATTCATCAGCACCTTCCATGCCAACTTCAAAAGGCAAACATTCCTTCAAAATTCTTTCATAAAAATCTTCATCACACTCACCGCTTTCATTACTGTCATCCTTTTGCCAGTGAGGCACCAGATAAATTACAATTTCCGTTTTTTGATTAGATTTTTTTCTTGCCTTAAACAGCCAGCCCAAAAGAGGAATCTTTGACAGCAAAGGAATTCCGCTTTCTTCAAAAGAAACTTCGTCCTGAACAAGGCCACTCAAAACAATTACTTCACCGCTCTTACCTCTAACTTCAGTGGTAATAATTTTTTCACTGGTGGGAGGTGGGTTTCCAGTCGAAGCAGAAGTATCAGTACCTTGTCTTGAAACAGAAGCCGAAATCGAACTTGTAATCATTCCGTCGCCACTCACCCAGCCCTTTACCTCAATTTCCAGTCCCGAAGAAATTTCTCTTGTTACGCCAGAATAAATTGGCTCACCAGTTTCCGGATCCAGATTATTGTCGCGGTAACGGTAGGTATTTGTATTTTGAAATTTTATTGTTCCTCCACTCACGCCCGAAAGACTTGTGTCAGCAAACACCTGAGCCTTATTTTCATTAATTGCCGTCTGCAAAGAAGATGCAAACTTATAACCAAAAGTTGAAAGCACATCCACTTTCAAAGACAAAACCGAACCTAAAGCCACAGCCATTTGACTTCCATCATCCAGCGCCGCAGAAGAAGCACTCAAAGCCGACTCCCAGTTTTCTTCATTCGAATACTGGTACTGCAAAACAAGCAGGTCATAAGAAATTCTTTTGACCGGCAAATCTATATTCAGGAGCGAAGTTTTTAAATATTGGGCCTCGGAATCTGAACCAGTAAAAAACAATTTATTGTCACTGGAAGTCTGTTTAAATTGCCCGGCCTTTATTCCTGGCGGCAGGTGGCTTAAAAAATCCGAAGCACTTATATATTTCAATTCCACCATGTGATATTTTTTTTCTACATCAACTTCTTCTACAAACTTTTTAATTCCTTCATGACCACTGGCAGTCGCGTAACACATAAAAGACATTTCGTCCGGCAGCTTCACAAAATTTAATCTGCCAAAAATACTTTCCACCAAAGACACCGCATCATCACAGTGCAAATATTTCATTACATATTTTTGCCAGCTCTTTCCAATCTGCACATTTAAAGCAGATGCTGAACTTACATAATAAATGTCTTCATATAAAATCCACTTGCATGATGCAGCGCCACATATAAGATTTAAACTTTCTTCCAAAGATTTATTTTGAAAATTCAAAGCTTTAATTTTAAAAGAGACATCGCTCAAAAAAACAAATTCCTTCTTTGCCTTTACAAACAAATCTTCAAGCAAAGCAGAAGCTGCAGAATCTTTGGCAAGCACAGAGTAAAAATCTCCATCACCACTTACCTGCACTTTCCCCAGATTCTCAACAGCCCGACTCTGCTGTGTCTGACCAATTTTAGAAATACGAAAAGTCTTTCCGTCAGATTCAAGCTCATAATTTTTTCCGATTTGCCTTACAAGAGCCTGCAAAAAATCTTCCGCTTTACTTCCCTCAAGACGAACTGAAATTCCATTCTCCGGCAAAATGTCCCAGCTTACTTCGACTCCAAATTCCTTTGAAATTCTTTCCGCCAGTCTTGACGCCTTCACATCAAGAGCTTCCAGCAGCATTTTAGATTCATCCACTTTTTCAAAATTCACTTTGCTGACAGTCCAGACATCGTTTTCTTTTTTCACGAAAAGTCTTTCCGCCTTCAAAAAAGAATCAAAAGCAGTTTCAAAATCTTTCCCTGCAAACCTGAAAGTTACATTACCAGTCACGGTATCATCCGCAATGATGCTCTTTCCGGAATACAAACTGATTGCATAAAAAACTTCCCCCGCATCCTGATTGACAAATTCAAAACCCTCCAGATTTTGCGCCCACGACAGCCAAAGATTTGCCAGCAGAACAAAGGCAATTTTTTTCATCAGTCTTTTCATAAAACCTCCACAGTCCACACACCTTTATATTCCTTTAAAAAAAAAATAAATTACGACATTTTGTGAATTTTTTTTAAAGCATACTTTTTTTTCTTCAACTGCCCTTGCAGCCTTCGCTCCGCTCATTGCTCCGCTGCGCTCCGAAACTAAAGGGCTTCCAG
>CAVJHV010000151.1:0-3927 GCA_963649315.1 Treponemataceae bacterium
AATCTGCAGATGTTGTGCCGGGACTGCAACAGGCGGAAAAGCGACAGGTAGAAAATGTTCAGGTAAGTTTTAAGGCTACACCACACTTCCCTACTTCACACTTTCCTGTGTCACAATTCTCTGCCTACCGCAAAAAAAACAATTTTCCTCTTGACCTAAAGTCAACTTTAGGGCGTATTATTATTTAATTTTGGAGGAAAAAATGAGCATAAGTTCAAAATCTAGCGAAAAAATAGTTCAGACGGCCGGGCGGAAGGCTCTGGGGGATTTTGCTCCGGAATTTGCACATTTTAACGACGACGTGCTTTTTGGCGAAAACTGGAACAATGGCAAAATTGACACAAAAACGCGGTGCATTGTGACGGTCGTAGCCCTTATGGCGCAGGGAATTACGGATTCATCGCTTAAATATCACCTTGAAAACGCAAGAAAAAACGGCGTTTCTAAAGACGAGATTTCTGCAATTATAACTCATGTGGCTTTTTATGCGGGCTGGCCAAAGGCGTGGGCGGTTTTCAACATGGCAAAAGACGTGTGGGCTTCAGAAATGTCGAAGGAAGAATTTGAAAAAGTCGATAAATTTGGAATCGGCTTACCAAACGACGGCTTTGCAAAATATTTTACGGGAAAATCTTATCTTAAACCGCTTTCGGACGTAAAAGGCGGCGAAACTGCAATTTTCAATGTAACTTTTGAACCAGGCTGTCGAAACAACTGGCATATTCACCACGCAAGCAAGGGCGGCGGTCAGGTTTTAATCTGCACTGCAGGAAGCGGCTGGTATCAGGAATGGGGAAAAGAGGCGGTTTCGCTTGAAGAAGGCAGCGTGGTCGTAATCCCGGCAAACACCAAGCACTGGCACGGTGCCAAAAAAGATTCCTGGTTCAGCCACATCACCTACGAACCGGCAGGAGAAGACACGAGCAACGAATGGCTTGAAAGGGTGAGCGACGAGGAGTATGGGAAATTAGGAAAATGAAAATAATCTGTTTTATGTACGCAAGTCTTGACGGAAGAATTGACTGTGCAATGACCGAAAAAATCGACCCGGAAGCGAAGGCCTATTACAAAATTCTTGCTTCGTTTGGTGATTTTACGCAAATCAACGGAAAAACGACGAACGCAATGCACTACGCGGAAAGCGGCGTTTTCATGGCAAAAAATTATCATGAAAGTGGAAAAACTTTTTACAAGGCTCAAGACGCAGTTGGCTACCAGGTTTGCATGGATACGAAAGGCACACTGCTCTGGAATACGAAGTGCGTTGATGGAAAACCGCTGATTGTAATTACGAGCGAAAAGGCCAGTACAGAATATCTTGAATATCTGGAAGCGAAAGACATTTCCTACATTGCCGTTGGTGCTGAAAAAATCGATTTGAAAAAGGCTGTCGGCATTTTGGAAAATGATTTCGGCGTAAAAAAAGCGGTTATTACCGGTGGCGGTCACATAAACGGCTCTTTTTTGGATGCCGGGCTGATTGATGAAGTACAGATAATGTTTGGCCCGGGAATTGACGGCCGCGAAGGCTGGGCTTCAAGTTTTGACGGTCGTGCTCAGGAGAAAAATCCAGTGCTGCTGGAACTTCTGGCGGTGGAAAGGCTGGAAAATGACACTGTGCTTTTGAAGTATAAAGTGAAAAGGTAGGGCGTTCGCCGCTGCAAGCGTCGGGTCGGGCTTTTGCGTTATAAAATTACCCGTCACTTGCGTGCCGGGTAATTTTTCCGTTCAGACACGACAGCCGGAGCAAGTCCCGTCTGTCGTGTCCAAACCGCTTCGCGGCTGCAATCCCTAACGCAAAGTCTTTCAAAAATTGCAATTTCTAGAAAGACCTGAATCTAAAAGAAAAGAATTATCTTAACGGAAGTCCGTCTGCATCCGTAAACTTATCAGTAAAAATCAGGGTGAATAAATCGTACAAGCCCCAGATTCCTCCGATTAGCCCACTGGAAATTAAACTTGCTAAAATCATTAGGCCTCCACTTTTATTTTTACCAACATAAAATCTATGCAAACCGAACATTCCCAAAAGAATTAAACAAAGCAGAATTGCTGTAGATTTTTTCTTTGGTGATTTACTTACATTTTCTTCTGTGATTATCATTATTGCCCTCCATATCACTAAAGTGAAATTAGTTATTGTGAAACTTGAATTTGAATTGCAAGAGGAATTGTCTTTTGCAAGAAATCAGATAAAAGTTCTGTACCTGCTCCATTAAGCATAGATGTACTGATTTCAACATCATCTACTTTAATACATGAATTTACTAATTTTGGTACGGCAGTTATTACCTGTACTGAAGACAGTTCAATTTCCTGAGGCTTTTCAAAACTATTGCAAATATATAGTTTTTTGTTTGAAAGTAAGAAACCTGCTTTTGCATTGCCAAAAGAAGAATCGTCGTAGCAAGCAATAATTTCTTCACCTTTACAGTTTTTTGCATAATGGTTTACTGCAGCAAGAATTTTCTTTTGATTTGTGTCTGCCAGAAAGAATCTGTCCGTAAAACTTTTATCAGAGCCTTGAACAGTAGAGGTGTAGCATTTTTCTATTTCTTCTTTAGGATTTTGGCATTGTGCTACTGACTGCATAGATTTGTTTGTAGCATCATAAACAAGAGTAGGATTTTCGGCTTCTATTTGTTTTATAGATTCTTCAGATGTTAATTCTTCAAAAACATCAGCAATATCATCAGTCTCTTTTCCCAGTTTTTCACCAAGCAATGCATAACATTGGGCTAATTCTGAGCGATTGATTCCAAAAAACTTTTTTGTTAATGCAAGATTATAGGCATGTGCCGGAAGTGCAGCTTGTTCTTCACTTAACCCCATATACAAGAGCATTGCAACCAGATACATTGCACAAACCTGTTCTCTGTCTGTATTGATGGCAGCTATATTAGAAAAAAATTGTTTTAAATTCTGATTTTTTAATTGTGAATAAAGGGAATCAATTTGTTCTTCTATTGAAAAAAGCGAAATATTCTCATCATAAATTGTTGAAAGAACCTTTGCTATTGATTTTTTGCCACTTCTATCCAAGGCAATATTGTTGGCAACCATAAAAACAAGTGTCTTTAACATATCAGTTCTGTCTGATAACTTTTTAGCAGCCTGTTCTCTTGCTTCCTGTTCTCTGGCATTTTTTTCTATAGAGTTTGAAATTGCATACATTGCACTGTCTGCAAGATTCCAGCCGATATTGGCTTTAAATACATCAAAGCCTATGCCCATAATTCATCTCCTCAAATTAATATTTATTGACGCAATATTTTTACCGGCGAAGGATGTTACGAAGTAACAGTACTTCGCCGGTAAAAGCAAGTTTGTCAACTTGCTTTTAGTGTATACCCTAAAAGCAAGTTTGTCAACTTGCTTTTAGGGTATACACTAAAAGCACCCGCAGAGCGGGGATGGCATTGCAGTTCCAAACGATGCGAAAACAATGGTCACGCATAACGATGCCGCATTGCTTATTCAAAAATTGGAGGAAAATAGTATATGAAATCAAAATGGCTGATTTTTAGCAAAGTTTCATTACTTTTAGTTTGTTTTGGATATTTTATGCCTGTGTCATGTGATTTGAATGGCGTAGACCTTTCAAGAATGTTTTATCAACTGCAGTCACCTGGTTATGCTATTTTAGTTTGGCTAGTTCTTATTGCGGCAATTTTAAGCATTGCTATTTCTTTGTTTTATATAACAAATCAAAAAAAAGAACCTTTAATTGCGGATTGGATTTTATCCTTGATATTTTTGATTCTGGCAAGTTTTTCAAAAAGAGAATGATTCAAAAACAAAAGAATTCTATCTTATAAACCGCAGTAAAAAATCTGCAGCACTAATTGTCGTAATAGCATTGACTATGTCCCTTACATATCAACCTTATTAAAATTTTCCATAGCCTTCTTACAGGAAAAAATACTG
>CAVJHV010000152.1:0-3910 GCA_963649315.1 Treponemataceae bacterium
ATTCAAGCGAATTTTAAACCAGCATATTTTGTTTGCTTTTTTATTTTGGGCATCTGGTAAAAAATCATTTTCAATGCTTTTTTACCAGATGCCTTCGAATTTTAAGTCTTTGAAATACAAAGACTTAAAATGTCGCATTTTCATAGTTGCCTCTAAAAATTGCAATTTTTAGAGGCTCCCTTTTACGAAATTATTTTCAGGTTTCAAAATGCGCCTAGCCGTGATGGTAGTGAGCACGAAGTGCGTGCGAAGCGAAGCTGAGCACCGGAGCGGCAGCGTAGTCACGGACAGCACGTTAAACAAAAGGCGGTATGCTTCAAAGGAAAATGAATATTCCATAAAATCTGTTTTTATAGTAGACTTTTGCGGTTAAATTTATTTTTTTGGAGTGCACCATGATTTATTATCTGGGGGAATTGCTTTCGCGGGTGGCCCTGGGCATGCAGGCTGGGCTTTGGGCTAGTCTGGTGAGGGGCTGCGCCAGGCTTTTGCAGTCTTATTCTTTGCTGATTATTATTGGTCTTTATGTTGGATTTTTTTTAACAAGAAAACTTTTGCCTAAATTTTATAATGTTTTGCCTCATGACAGGGGCCGTGATTTTACTCTTACCAAGGAGGCGGCCCAGGGAAAACCGACTGGTTCCGGGGTTGTTTTTATTTCTATTTTTGTGATTTTGACTTTTTTGATTGTGCCTGTGAATTTGTACCAGATTGGCATTTTGCTTTTGACTTGGCTGATGATGCTGACTGGTTTTTTGGATGACAGGAGCGAAAAGGGCTGGGGGGAATATATTAAGGCTCTGCTGGATTTGATTATTTGCAGTCTGGCTGCTGTTCTTCTGGCCTTTTTTGCTAAGTCGTCTAGTCCTGATGGTAAGATTTACTGGTGGCTGCCTTTTGTAAAGAATTCTGTTTGTATCCCACTCTGGCTTTTCCTGGTGGTTACGATTGTCCTGCTTTGGGTTTCCATTAATACTACAAACTGTACGGATGGGGTGGATGGTTTAAGTTCGACCCAGGTTTTGCTGGCTCTTATAACTTCTGCTTCTGTTTTGTATTTGATTATGGGACACAAGGAAATTTCTGCTTACCTTCTGGTGCCTCATTTGGAAAGTGGTGCCAGCTGGGGCGCTATGACTTTTTGCCTTTCCGGTGTTTTGATGGGGTACCTTTGGCACAATGCTTACCCTAGTCATGTTTTGATGGGGGATGCTGGTTCAAGGGCTTTGGGATTTTTTATTGGTATAACTGTTATGCTTACGGGAAACCCTTTTATGTTCCTGGCAACGTCTTCTATTATTTTTATAAACGGTGGTCTGGGGCTGATAAAGGTTTTCTTAAAGAGATTTTTTCATATCAGTATTTTTGAAAATGTAAGATTTCCTTTGCATGATCACATGAGAAAAAAGAGAGGCTGGTCTCCGACACAAGTGTTGTTAAAATTTTTGATTTTGCAGATTTTGATTGCAATTTTGATGCTGGGAATTTTCTTTAAGCTTAGATAGGATTTTTTTATGGGAACTTTTGGACGTAAATGCTTTAAAAAAAATTTTGAAAGTGATTTTACATGGCTGTCTGCTTTCATGCGTAATGTCCAAAGGTTCTCTGAAAAAACGGCTCTTTTTGATGCTGACAAAAAAAAGTCTTATTCTTACGGGGAATTGAATGCTTTGAGTGACCGCATGGCCACTGCTTTGGCGAATGACGGTCTGGGGAAAAATTCCCTTTTGCTGGTTTTTTTACACAACAGTCTTGAATTTCTGGTCAGCTATATTGCTGCAAAAAAAGTGGGTGCTGTTTTTCTGCCTGCCAGCTGCAAGTCCAGCCAGAAAGAAATTTTGTCTTTAATAAGGGGTAACCGCCCCAGGGTGGTGATTTCTTCTTTCCCGACTGTGGAATTTTTTTTTAAGGAAAAATCTTTTCTGAAAAGAAAAATTAAATCTCTGGTGGTGACGGAGCTGGGGGAGGATGCTGCTGGTGAAAAGGTGGGGGCGGTTTGTGAAAAGAAAGATGTATTTGGTGAAATGGCTGGAGCGTCTTTAGTAAACAGGGTGGGGAGGGCCGAAGAAAATGGTGGTTTACAGAAGCTTCCGGCCAGTCTGCCTGATGCGAAAAAAGTTTTTTCTTTTGAAGATTACATTTTTTCTACTGCAGAAAAAAAAGTTCCTGCAAAATCCACAAAAAAAATTTATGAAGAAGCTGTCCGCTTTTGCACTTCGGGAACAAGTGCTCTGCCAAAACTAGTCCCCCTTTCTGAGGCCAATGAAATTTTTTCTGCCCACGATGCCATAATGCATTTTTCCCTTACCAGTCGCGACCTTACTTTAAATACAAATCCCTGGTTCCACAGGGGGGGGCTGCACGCTTTGGGGCCTTGTCCTGCCCTTTATTGTGGAGCCGGCATTGTTGCCTGTAAAAGTTTTCGCCCCAGTGATACTCTGGAATTAATTGAAAAATATAAAATCACTTACATAACTGGGGCACCTGCAAATTTAAATCTTTTGTCAAAGATTGAATGTAAAAGGAAAAAAAATCTTTCTTCGCTTAGAGGTGTAATTTCTTTGGGGGCTGTTCTTACAAAAAGTGAATACAAAAATTTTCAGGAAAATCTTTGCCCCAATATTTTTAATAATTACGGCACGACAGAAACTTTTTGGAATACAATTTTTTCTCCATGGGATTTAAAATGTGATGCAGAAAAACTGGATGCTGTTCCAGCGGGTTTTGCCTGTCTGGATGATGATGTGCGCATTGTAAAAATGAAGGAAAATTCTTTTGCCCGGCCGGATGATCTTGTTGAAAAAGATAATTTGACTGAAGGCGAAATTATAATCCGGTCTCCTGCAAAATCTTCAAATCATTATTTTAAAAATAAAAAATTAAGCAGGAAAAAATTTTACAGGGGATTTTTTTATACTGGGGACACTGGTGTCTGGAATGGGGAAGGGCTGATTACTGTAAAGGGCCGAAAGGATGATATGATAATTATTTCCGGAGAAAATGTTTACCCGGAAAGAGTGGAAGATGCTGTTAAGGAAAATGACAAAATCATTGACTGCATTGCAACTTCTTTGCCAGATGCAAAGCGGGGGCAGACGATTGCCCTTTATGTTTGCGCAAAAGACAAAAGTCTTACTCTGGAAGAAGTTGCAGATTTTTGTTCAAAAAGTAAAAATCTTAACCGCCACAGCAGGCCCCATTATTTTGCTTTTATTGATGAAATCCCTTTAAACGCAAATGGCAAAAAAAGACGGCGCCTTATGAAGGAAAGGGCTTTAAAGGATTTTGAAGCAGGACTTTTTGTAAAGAACTGAAGATGTCTTTTTAGAAACTCATTTTAATCAATTTTGGGATTTGGTATAAATAAAAAAATGAAAATCGTATTTTATTCTACAAATTCAAATGAATACCGTGGCCAGGACTTTTTTACTTTTACCATAAGAAGTGCAAGGGAGGAATGGGAAGATTTTTTAAGCTTGCATCCTGATTTTGAAATTTTTATTGTTACAACTTTACCCGGCTCTTTTCTTTTGGATTTGGAAAATTCTTCTTTAAGGGAAAAATGCGAAAAAATAAAATATATTTTTTTACCTCCGGAAAGCAGTGCAGATGAAATTGCTTTAGAAATCAAAAACTTGAATGTTGACAAAATTATTGCTGCAACTTTTTACGAAAAGCCTTATGACTGGCTGGGCATAAAAGATGCAATGGTAAAAGAAAAACTTGAAAGCTTTGGCTGCAAGGTTTTTTGTAATTCCCTTTACAGTCAGGTAAATTCTTTTGACAAATTTAAAAGCCACATGATTTTTGAAAAATTAAATTTGCCTTCGCCATCTTACCTTTATGTTCACCACACGCTTTATCAAGTGGCCGGCAACAGAAAGGATGTAAAAGAAAATGTTTATAAAAA
>CAVJHV010000153.1:0-3861 GCA_963649315.1 Treponemataceae bacterium
GCGTATTTAAAGAAGCGGCCCCCGCGAATTTTAAAAGGACATTTGTCACTTTAAAGAAGCGGGGGCGAATTTTTAAAGGACATTTGCGCATTTAACTTGCCACTTCCATCATTCCTGCAAAAGCCAGACACGCATTTGGTCCTTGCCGCGATTGTTCCAGGCGTAATAGGGAATTAAAACCAAGTCGCACTTTTTCCATTTATTTTTTTTGTCACTGTAAAGGCTGTCACATTCATCTTTTTTCATTCGCTCAGCCTTCACTGAAATTTTTTGAATACCGTACAATTCATTTTTGTTGTAGGCCAAAACTTTTGCCCTAGGATTTTTTTTGACTCTCACAGAAAGTAAGTCACCATCATTATCAATTCCTTCAGCACAATAAATTAAAGGGCCACGAGAAAAACAAACCTTACCGTTATCCATATAAACTTTTGGATTAGCGTGCAGGCATTTTACACTCATGTCAAATTCAAAACGCAAAACTTCCTTTTCCAGACAAAAATCAGAAAAATAGGCATAACCATTTTTTACATTCAACTCAAAATCCTTCAGTAATTTTCCGTTTCGATAAATTTTTGTCTTTTTACTCCATGCCGGAAGTCTTACAGCAAAAGTAAAATGATCACTCAAAATCTGCTGCCCATCATCATTCAAAACAATATATTCCACATCCGCAGAATAAGGATATTTTGTGTGGCAAAGAATTTTTCTTTTGTATTCAGGCAAAAGTAAATCCCCTTCTACAAAAAGATTTGCATAAAGAATTTTCTCTTCCTCTTCAAAAGAAAAAATATATTTTGCCAAAGACGTTAAAAGGCGGGCAACATTCGGCGGACAGCATGCACATGGAAACCATGCAGGTCTTTCTTCCAAAACGTGTTTTAAATTTTGCGCATGACCTGTAATACCAGGAATACATTCAAGAGGATTCGTATAAAAAAACTTTTTCCCATCCAGCTGCATTCCGGACAAAAGACTGTTATACAAAACTCTTTCCATCACATCCGCATAGTCAGCATTTTTTTCCAGACGCAGCATTTGATTAGCAAAAAAAATCAAAGCAACACTTGCACAAGTTTCACCATAAGCGCTGTCATTTGGAAGATGAAAATTTTCCGTAAAAGATTCACCTTCATAAGCAGAACCGCAGGCCCCGGTAACATACATTTTTTTCTGAGTAAGGTTTTGCCACAATTTTTTACAGGCATTTTTTAATTCCTGGTCGCCGCTGGAAAAAGCCGCATCTGCCATACCAGTGTAAAGATACAAAGCACGAACCGCGTGTCCCACAACATCCACCTGCTGACGGAGAGGCTGGTGGCACAAAGTATAAAGTTTGTCACCATTCCAACTGCCCCAAACATTCCAGCCACGATTTAAACTTTCCTTTTTAAAATAATCACTATCCAGACCGCGGACATTTATAAAATGCAGTGCAAGTTCCATGTAACGATTTTCTTTTGTAAGGTGATAAAGTCTCATAAGGGCCAGTTCAATTTCCGGGTGCCCTGGAAAACCTGGTGCTCCATCAAGAATAAAATGTTTGTAAATGCAGTCAGCAATTTTTTTTGCAATAGTTAAAAGACTTTCCTTTCCAGTCGAAAGAAAATGAGCCACACCCGCTTCAATAAAATGCCCGGCACAATAAAGCTCGTGAGCTTCCTGCAAATTAGTCCAGCGACGGCCAGGCTCCTTTACAGTAAAATACGAATTCAAATAACCGTCATCCATTTGCGCAGAAGACAAAAGTTCAATCACAGAATCAATTTCTTTTTCAAGCCATTCACTTTTCTGGTGCAAAAGCACATAAGAAGCCGCCTCCAGCCACTTTGCCACATCGCTGTCCTGAAAAATCATTCCATAAAATTCCCCGTCACATTTTCCGCTTTTCAAAAGCTGGGCTGCCTGCCTGAAATTTTCCAGAGCATGACTTTTTTCCACACCATCAATTTTATCATCCAGAATTTTTTTCTGGTAAGGCACAACATAATCACAAATCAAATTTTCGTAGCGTCCAAAAAATCCGCCCCTGATCTTAAAATCTTTCAAAAAATTTTTCATACCCCAATTATAATTTTTTCCCCCGCCAAAGCAAGCATTTTTTTATTTTTTTGAAGCACACCGCCTGACCTTAACCGCCCTTCCACCACTTACTTAAGAGCTGTCCTCCGAACGATCTCTGGCCTTGCCTCGCAAGTTTTTCAGGCTTTCAGCGTCGCTCATCATACGCGGGTCATGCTGCTCTTGAACAGAAAAATATGGGCAGGCAAATTGTCTTTAAATTTCTTCAATCGTACAAGTCCATTATTTCATCTAAATAATTTTCTTCCTCTTCAGTTATGCTTTTAAAATCCCTGTCCATGTCATCTAAAATCTTTTCAAAAGACACAGTTTCCAAACAATATTCCCTGCTTACATGATAAGCAAAAAATCTCACATTCACCCAGTCCTTCTTATTTTTCCTAAAGAAGTCAGCTTCCACCGCCCTGCCTTCTTTTGTCAGACACTCTTTATGTTTCATATTTTTACTCCAGCACAAACAGGAAAAAAATTAAAGTTTTTCCGTATGTTCACAATAGGGATAATTTGTGCAGCCGACAAACCAATGCCCCTTTCCTTTTCGTTTTACTAAAAAACCACCACAGGCAGGACACCGCTTTGGGCTTAAAAGAATTGAAATATTATTAAGCGTATAACGGCACTTTGGATAATTTGAACAAGCAATAAAAGCCTTTCCTTCATGCTGAACTTTTAGTAATTCTCCAGTTTTACATCGGGGACAAAGAGTCTTTGACACATCGTCGCTTTTATTGATTTGAACAAAGCAGCATGAAAGAGATGGCGTAAAATCCTTAAGAAAAATTGACGGATTTTTATTGTCAGTGAGTACAAAAGTTCTATTTTTAGTTCTTGTAATTGCTACATAAAAAAGGCGTCGCTCTTCAGCAAAAATAAAATTTTCACTTTGAGTCAAAACAAAATTTAAAACTTTATCATCTGCAATTTGATTTGGAAAACCCAACTTGTCGTTTTTAAAGTTAAGCAAAACAACATTATCTACTTCCAGGCCTTTTGATTTATGAACTGAAAGGAATGATACAGGAGTTACCGGAGACAAAAGATAAATTAATTTTTCTTCCCTATTTTGTTTTTCTACAGTAAATAATCCTGAAGATTTTAATATTTCAATATCAGAATTTGTACGTCCTAACAGTAAAATTGATTTTTCCGTACCAAATTCCAAAATTATTTTTTGCATTATTTGCTTTAATTCCTGGTAAGGTTCCTTATCATAGCCCCAAAAAACTAAAGAATAATTCAGTCTTTTATCTGAAACAAGATTCTTTTTTAACTGCAGGGGATTTTTTGTAACAAAGTTTGAAGCTTCATCTATGAGTTGCTGCGAATTACGATAAGTTTTTTCTATTTTTAAAATACTGCTAAATCCAAAGCAATTTTCAAAAGACGTAAACAAAGAAATATCACTTCCTGCAAATCTGTAAATAGACTGCCAGTCATCTCCCACGCAAAGGAGTTTTGCGCCAGTCACATCAATAATTGATTTTAAAAGATTAAAGCGTGAACGCGAAATATCCTGATATTCATCAACAATTACATATTTATATTTTTGGATAGCAGCACCATTTTCTATTCTTCTGTCAGCGTCGTTTATCATATCTGAAAAATCTATAGCATTATGTTCTGCCAGATATTTTTGATATTCATTAAAAATAATTTTTGCAATATCCAGAAAAATACAATTTCTTTTATAAAGGAATTCATTTTTTAAAACGAGCGATTGTCTTTTCGATAGCGTCAAGATTTGTTCGCAATTTCATTGAAAAAAGTCGTTCAAATCAG
>CAVJHV010000154.1:0-3798 GCA_963649315.1 Treponemataceae bacterium
CGCTTAAATTATGGACCTGTTATGGAAAATATGGCTTATGTTTATGCCCGTTCAAACGATTATTCTGTGAGTGTGGGCAGAATCGGCAAACTGGAATGTGATTTTATTTTACGAAAGAATAATTCTGACTATTCATATATTCAGGTTTGCATGACAATTATGAACAGCGAAGAAACCGAAAACCGCGAATATAGCCCGCTTGAAGCCATAAAAGATAATTATCCAAAATATGTGATAACCCGAAGCGATCCTATTCAGCACAGAAATGGAATAATTCACAAGAATATGTGGGAGTTGATGCTTAAAGGGGAAAAATTAGCATGACGATAAAATGGCAGGACGGCAAAAATCGCTGTCACTGGGCAAATCCCAAAAACGAACTTTACATCTGCTATCACGACAAGGAATGGGGCGTTCCGGTTTACGACGACCATAAACTTTTTGAAATGCTGATTTTAGAATGTTTTCAGGCGGGGCTTTCGTGGGAATGTGTGCTGAATAAACGCGAAGCATTTAAGAAGGCCTTTGACGATTTTGATTTGGAAAAAATCTGTAATTATAATGAAGAAAAATTAGAGGAATTAAAAAATAATCCTTTAATCATCAGAAATCGCTTAAAAATACAGGCGGCCGTAACAAATGCTAAAGTTTTTTGCGATATACAAAAAGAATACGGAACTTTTTCAGAATACCTTTGGCATTGGACGGGCAAAAAAGTGATTTATGAAAACACAAAAACAAGTTCCCCACTTTCCGATGAAATATCAAAGGATTTAAAAAAACGCGGAATGAAATTTGTTGGAACGACGGTGGTTTATTCATATTTACAGGCGGTGGGAGTTATCAGTTCGCACGAAGACGAGTGTTTTTTACAAGGAAGGTAACTTAAAAATGAACAAAAATGAACTGCACGATTCCATAATCAATAATTCTCAAATAACTTTTTCACGAAGCGGCGGAAAAGGCGGTCAGAACGTCAACAAGGTGAACACAAAAGTCTGCCTGCAGCTGCCACTTTCTGCGCTCTGTGGAATTACGGAAGAAGAGCGGAATCGAATAAGGACAAAACTTGGGGCAATCATTAACAGCGAAGATTGCCTATATCTGAATGTAGATGATGAACGCTATCAGGAAGTAAACCGAAAACTTGCCCTGGACAGAATTGAAAACAGAATTATGCAGGCACTGGTCGTACCAAAAAAACGAAAGCCTACAAAACCAACTAAGCCAAGCAAGGAACGGAAGCTTAAACTGAAGAAAATCCGGTCGAAAATAAAGAAAAGCAGGGCCAAATTGTTGTAAAAAAAAGCAATCCCCGCAATGAGAACAAAGAGTTAATATTGTAGAGGTTGATGGCACAAAATTTATCCTTCCACAATCTTCCATTCAACAAGGTTTCGTTCTTTTGTAGAAAAACTTGCCCCGATTTTTACAATCCGCCTGCCACTTGCTTTGTATGGTTCTGCATATTTTGCTTCTTCTATCTGTTTTAAGGCTTCGTCTGCAGTTTTATCTCTCTTAAACTCAAAGATAAAGACGTTGCTGCCGTTTTCTAAAACGCAGTCTGCACGTCCAAAACTTGAAGTTTCTTCAACTTTTGACCACTGACCTAAAAGAGTAAAAACAAGATAAAACACATTCTGGAAATTTTGTTCAACAACCGAATCTTCTTTTCCTTTTTTTGCCGTAGTGTAAGGAAGGCTTGCAAAAAGCGACTTAAAACGGTTCATCACGCTTTCAATATTGCCTTTTTTTATGTCGCGGGCAAAAGAAACCACATCAAGACCGTTTGAGCGTTCAATATTCAAAACGCTTGGTGCAAGGGAGTTTATAAAAGCGTATTTTACTTCGTCGTTCGGATATTTTAAAAGATATACTCCGAATTCTTTGTCATAGCCTTTTATTGTTAAATATCCTGTCTGGTAAAAAAGCGGAATCGGGTTCGGGTTGTCGTTTCTGTAGTCCTGTAATTCCTGGGCAGTGGCTTCGGCTCCGTTTGTAAAGTCCATGTAATTCATCGTACTTTCCTGCAGTTTTTTTATAAGGAAAGTCGGAGTGCCGGTTGCAAACCAGTAAAAAGAAAAATCTTTTGAATAAAGGGCGTTTAACAGACTAAACGGATTATAAACGCCCGCTCCATTGTGATGAAAGTGGTAGCAGTCATACATTTTTTCAAGCTGTTTTACGCATTCTTCTTTTGTAAGAGAGTTCTTTTCTGCAAATGAAGTTACTTCCGGTTCAAGGTTTAAAAGCATTTCTTTTGAGGCTTCATCAATAAGTGTGGAAGCCCTGTTACAGACGACCAGGTAATTTTACAGGAATATCAGAGCACCTGAGCATTATAAGATCAATCATGTTGTCTATATTCCTGAAACCATAAGCCATTCTGATTGACAGTTTTATTTTGTTGTTTATGGCTTCAATTCTTGCATTTGAAAGCTGATATTTTGCAGTGTTGATAATTGCCTGAAAATGTCTTCTGATTTTTTTCTGTACTTCATAGATTGCCTGAATTCTTGAATGTGAAGCTTTCCAGAGCCAGTCTTCCAAAGCTTCTTCGATTTCATCTGCAGGAAGTTTTATAAGGAGCCTTATACTTTCTTTCAGACAGTATGCCCTGTAAAGTTTTCTGTCTGAATTTGCGATGTAATCAAGCTGAGCCTTCTGTTTTTCAGTCAGCTTTTCCGGTGCTTTGCCAAGTGCATAAGCAGATCCTTTGATTGTAGCTGCAGTTTTGTCTTTTTCTTCACCTTTTTTTGGTCTGCCTCTGCCATTCTTTGTTTCGTTTATTTTCTGTTTTGCATTTTGCCAGGCTTCCACTCTTGTCTTATCCACTGCTTCCATTACCCATTCAATCATGTGGAATGCGTCGAGGCAGCGTTCAGCTTTCGGACAATACTCACTCATGGTTTCGCTTATCCATCTAGCACCGTCTGCTGAATAACATTCGATTGAAGCTCGCTGTTCTTCCGTAAGTTCTTCAAGAAATAGTTTCAATATCTCTTTTCCATGCTTTTCATGAACCCAGATTATACATCCTGTATCATGATCAACTACGACTGTGATATATTTGTGTCCTTTCTTGTAGCTCGTTTCGTCAATTCCAATCCGTTTGAGATTGTTGAATCTGTGTTTAGGTTCCGGATCTGCATCTGCCTTGAATCTTGAAATTATCGGACCTACAGTGTTCCAGGAGATCCTCATGTACTCTGCTACTGCTGATTTTGGCAGTGCTTTTGTCATCCATGCGACTGTGTTTTCAAAATCTCTTGTAAAGTTTGAATGATGCCTTGCCCAGCTTACTTTCTGAGTGTGCACGCCATGCTTTTCACATTTTATTCTTGGTGCGTTACTTTCGATGAACACCCTTGTAGTTCCAAAATCCAGTGTTCGCCAGTATCTTGAGACTGTTCCTTTATCGTAGAGTTTTGATTTCCGACCACATATAGGACATCGGCAGTTTTGTCCTTTTGTCTGTTCCACACCGATTACGAAACACTGCTCATTTCGGCTATCTTTTCTTATTTCCAAAAATTTGATTTTTACATTCTTGACATTTAGAATTCGTTTTAGTAATTTTTTCATATAGGGTCTTCAAGTTTTGTTATGGTTTTTCTTGTAAAAAATATTATACAAAATTTGAAGTCCCTTTTTTTATCTAATTCCTTATTTTATATGACTTTACATGATTTTTTTGACTTTTTGTTTCCACACTTTCTGATGAAGAGCCAATAATTTTATCTATAATATTTTTAAGATTTGAACAGATCCCATCCAATATGCAATACTCTTTTCCGG
>CAVJHV010000155.1:0-3782 GCA_963649315.1 Treponemataceae bacterium
CAGGCACTGTTGTTTCGATAACGTCTTCTTCGGTGAGAGGAGCTTCTTCGATTGGTTCTTCTGTTGCTTCTTCAGTGAATGTTGGTTCAGCTGGAGAAACTTCTTCTGGAATGGATTCGATTTCATCGGCAATTGTTTCGATAACTTTTTCTTCGACGAAAGGCATATCCTCGATTGGTTCTTCTGTTACTTCTTCAGTGAATGTTGGTTCGGTTAAAAAAACTTCTTCAGAAACGCCTTCAATATCCTCATCTATTTCGCTTCCACTATCATCACTTTCAATATCTTCTTCCAAAGAAGGTATTTCACTTGCTTTCTCAGCAAAGCCTTCTTCACTCAGAGAATTTTCTATATTGTCACTTAATGGTTCACTATCACTGCTTTCATTTTTTTCAGATTTTTTTATTTCTTCCAGTGTGCTTTCTTCTGTCTGCACATAGGCCAAATGATCATCAGCATTTTGACTTTCCTGTATGAAAGAAAGGTCACTTGCGGCTGTGTCTGTAAAGGCTAATTCTTCGTCATTAGAAGGGCTAGTTTTGTCTGCTAAAATTTGCTGTTCACTTTGAGCAGCGTCTTCAAATTCAAGATTTTCACTGGCAAGTTCACTTTGATTTTCCTGGATAGCTTCATTTGAAGAAGTTTTCTTTTCCTTGACAATTTCATTTTCTACAGGATTTTCAATTTCATGATTAGCGGCAATTTCTTTTGTTTCAGCAATAGCTGTATCTTCAAAAATAAATTCTTCATCATTCGATGGATCATGGTCAGCATAAATTTTATTTTGCTCTCCAAAAGCTGCATCTTCAAAATCCAAGGTCGTCTCTTTTGAAAGTCCCATAGCAGAAACAGCTTTTTCATCAGATTGATTTTCTACGATTTCCTTTTCTTCCGCTAATTTTTTTTCTTCGACAGATTTATTTTCATTCGGGAGAATTTCAAAATTATCATCAGCAGATTTTTTTTCTACAGAATTTTTTAATTCAGCAAGATAGTCACTTTCTGTGGAAGAATCTTTTACAGAATAATCTTTTGTCTTACTTTCATCTTTTTCATCAGAAGTTAAATCAAAAGAATCATCAGCAGATTTTTTTTCTACATTTTGCTTAATCGAAGCAAAGTAACTTTCATCATCCGGATTTATAATCAATGCCTGTACAGAAATTTTCTTTGAAAGATCAGAATTCCTTTTTGGGAGTTCAAACTGCAGATTTTCAATATTTTCCAGTTTTAAATAATTTGCAACTTCACTGGAAATAATTAAAAGTTCGCCATTTTGGGAATCCCCCAAATTTCTAACTTCTACGCTTTCACCAGTCGAAGTATTTTTTAAAGTAATTAAATCACCTTCAATGTAACCTGGTGCCTTAGCATAAAATCCTCCAGCCATATCACCGGAAGATTCAACAATTAAAGATGTTGAAGAATATGCTAAAATCAATGTATTAAAAAATGCAATCAAAAACAAAAAAAATCTTTTCATATCTACCTGCTCGCTCTTACTTCTTTAATGCTTCATGCATATCACTAAATAATTCTTCTGCTAAAAGTTTTACACCATCTGAAGAATTATTGCTCTTAGAAATCTTATTTATTTTATAGGATTTTGAGGATTTATTTTTTCCACTTTTTACATTCACCAATGACCATGAAACTTTTTCAATCGAACTTAAAATTTCAGATGAAGGATTTAATGAAGCGTCTTTTTTGTAATCCACACTTACAACAATAAGATATTGACACATTCCTTCAAGGGCTTCTTTGGAGGCTGTCTTTATTATTCTTGAATCGTTTTCATTATTATATTCAGCAAAAATCGGGGCATTTGTAATAATCATTCCGCTGTCAAAAAATGCTTCCATTATTGTGCTTTCAATAATATCTGTCTGCTTTCTGATATTATTTTGATTTTCATCATGCTGAATCACTTGAAGTTCCACAGACTGAGCATGCAAGGCGCAAAGTGAAAATACTAGAATCAAACAAGTTAAAAGTGTTTTTTTAAGTTTTTTCATAAAAATCCCCTCAAAAAAAATCTCTTCAATTCTATTTTTCGGCATATTTACAATGATTTTTTATATTTTCTTTTAAAAGACTTTTTTATGGAGGCCTCCAAAGTCTGGATTGTTTATTGCAAATTTTCTTTCCACTACCCCTAATTGTCCCATAAAAAGTAGAAATTTTTCGCATTTTCATAGTTGCCTAAAAATTGCAATTTTTAGAGGCTCCCTTTAATCAAGCATGATTATACTATATAATGTCTAAGATTGGAAAATCAGACTAATATTATAAGAGAATAAAATGACTAAGGTTGAAACGAATATTTATATAATTGGAGCTGGCTTTGCAGGTCAAATGATGGCCTCTGAACTGACAGAAAAGAAAATCTTTGGTTCAGTAAAAGCTTTTTTTGATGACAATGAAAATTTAGCTGGAACTTTTATAAATGGAATTCCAGTTTTTGGACCTATAGAAAATATTTCTAACCAAGTCCATGCAAATGTCCTTGACGAAGCAATTATTGCAATTCCTTCAACAGGTAAAAAAAGAATAAAAGAAATTTACGATTGCCTCAAAAAATGCGGTTTTATAAAAATCAAAATTCTTCCTTCCATTTCACAAATCATTGATGGAAAGGCCCATTTAATTCAGGCAAGGGAAATTGATCCTTTGGACATTTTGGGCAGAAACCCTGTCATAATTCCTTTGCATGAAAGTTTAAAATATTTAAGGGGTAAAAGAGTTCTTATTACTGGCGCCGGCGGTTCAATCGGAGCAGAACTTTCAAGACAGCTTCTTTCAGGGGGAGCTGAAAGGCTTTATCTTTTCGGACACGGTGAAAATTCCATTGTAAATATTTACCGTGAATTACATCTTCTTCAAAACGAAGGTGTTGGAGAAAAGGCTACAATCGTTCCAATTATTGGTGACATGAAAGACAGGGACTATGTGCGCTACATTATTTCTCACACAAAGGCTGATATTATTTTTCATTGCGCTGCCTACAAACACGTTCCTATGATGCAGGAAAATCCTGTTGCCTGCATAGAAAATAATGTTTTTGGAACCAAAAATCTTCTTGAAGCCGCTTTGGATTTTAATGTTCAGCGCTTTGTTCTTATTTCAACAGACAAGGCTGTTTCCCCAGTTTCCGTTTATGGAGTAAGCAAAATGCTTTCAGAAAAGCTTGTGAATTCTTACGCGCAAAAGGCTTTGAATAAACAGGCATTTATGTTTGTCAGATTTGGAAATGTTTTAGGTTCACGCGGTTCCATCCTTCCCATTTTTAAAGAGCAGATTGCGAATGGAGGACCTGTGACTGTAACGGACAAAGATATGGAACGTTACTTTATGACAATTCCGGAAGCATGTTCTCTTGTTTTGCAGACTGGCGGTGTGGGCGAAAACAATGCATCGTACCTTTTGGACATGGGCGAACCTGTAAAGATTTTAGACTTGGCAGAACAAGTAATAAAATTTTCAGGACTTGAACCTTACAAGGATATAGACATAAAATTTATAGGAAAAAGAAGGGGCGAAAGAAATTTTGAACCTCTCTGGCTGGAAGAAGAAAATCCTCAGGAAACCAAGTACAAAAAAATTCTAAAATTAAAAAATATTCCTCCCCAGGGATTTAATCTGGATGAACTTTTGCTGCAACTTGAAGGGGTTTGTTTTTTCAAAAAAGAAAAATCTAATTTTTACAGAAATCGGGAAGAGTTAATTTCGATTCTAAGAAAAGCCGTAAAAAGCTTGGATGATTTTTATAATGAAAATAAATG
>CAVJHV010000156.1:0-3773 GCA_963649315.1 Treponemataceae bacterium
TAGCGATGTTACAAAAAATACAGAATTTATGACTGAAGTTTTGAGCGGTTCTACAGATACAATTTCTGCATGGATTGACCAGGCACTTTCATCTTTGACTTTTAGTGCAGATTTAACGTTGGATAAAGAAACTCCAAAAGTAACACTGACTACTTCTGTTGATTTTGAGCCGGCTTTGTGTGGCGGTGTAAAACTTGAAAAAGGCACTGTCCTGGAACTTAATTACAACCCGATTCTTTCAAAAACTTGGGAAAAGATTGACTAGCGTTTTGACTTTGCGTTAGGGCGTGTAGCAGCTGCGAAGGCAATTTCAATTGCTGAAGCAGAAGCCCGGAAGGGTACAATTTGTGCCCTGAGGACTTTGAGGGCTACCGAACTGCGGAAGGCCCGACCGGAGCTTTGCTCCGGAAACGCCCGTAATATTTTTCTAACCTAGTGCGTGACTTTCCAAAATTGCGATGATAATTCCGCCAATCAAAACCGAACCAATCTGGCCGGAAACATTGGCACTGACGGCGTGCATCAAAATAAAATTCTGGTCATCTTCCTTGAGGGCCATTTTCTGAACAACTCGGCTGGCCATTGGGAAGGCGGAAAGACCGCAGGCACCTAGCATAGGATTGAGTTTTTTGCGACGGAAAAGGTTCAGAAATTTTGCAAAAAGCACACCGCAAACCGTATCACCCACAAAAGCAATCAGACCCAAAATCATAATCAGGAGAGTTGCTGGCTGTAAAAAATTTTCCGCCCTCATAGTTCCGCCCACGCTGATTCCCAAAAGCAGAGTAACAATGTTGGCCAACTCGTTCTGGGCAGATTTAGAAAGTTTGTCGATAACGCCACATTCGCGGATTAAATTTCCGAACATCAAAAATCCCATGAGCGGAGCGGAAACAGGCACCAGAATTCCGCAAATCATGGCAATAAAAATCGGGAAAACGATGACCAGCCATTTTGGAATATTTTTGTCCGTACCTTCCACGTGCAGCATCCGCTCTTTTTTGGTAGTTAAAAGCTTGATCACCGGCGGCATGATAATCGGAACCAGGGACATATAAGAATATGCGACAACCGTAATCGGCCCCAAAAGTCCCGGTGCGAATTTCCGCGAAACAAAAATAGCGGTCGGACCATCAGCCGCTCCAATCGTTCCAATGCTCAAAGCGTTGGCCCAGTCAAAACCAAAACAGTAGTGGGCCAGAATTGCCGCAATAAAAATACCAAAGTGAGCAACCAGGCCAAAAATCAGCATCCAGGGCCGTTGCAAAAGCGGGCGGAAATCAATCATGGCCCCCACGCCAATAAAAATGAGCAGTGGAAAAAGTTCCGTCATAATTCCCGCGTTGTACAAAATCTGCAGGGCACCGGACTGGCCGTCGTGATTCCACAAAATCTCCAGCGGCAGGTTGACCAGAATGGCCCCAAAACCAATTGGCAAAAGCAGCGCCGGCTCGTAATCCTTCGCAATCGCCAGATAAATCAGCAGGCCACCAATCGCGTACATGGCAAACTGCTGCCAGCCCAGACTGCTCATTCCTTCCATAAAATAAGTGCCAAGTGCATTAAAAAAATCCATAAATTCCTCCTGTTTCCGCATGGGAATCTTTTTATTTTGGGCGGTCCGGCAAACTCCATTCGCTGCGCTCATTCCGTTTGCCGTCGCTATGTCCAGGGTTCGCTAACGCTCATTCCTCCGCTCGTTTCACTCGCTCCGGAACGCCTGCGGCGCCCTTCCCAGCGCTACCGCAAATTCTACACTCCCTAAAATTACCCACCAAAGGGGCTGTTTTTCTCCATAAATTTTTCCAATCACAAAAAAAAAGACCTCTTGTCCACAGAAGCTGGAAAATCCAACTTTTATGAACAAAAGGTCTTGTTTCTTCAAATTAAAAATAATTCAGAAGCCGCAAAACCAGACCTCAAAAAAAGGCCGGCTGTTGATTTTGCGAGGGTAACTACTCCCCTTTTGGTTTGTAATGTAACTTAATTCTAAGGGCAAAAACAGAAGCCGTCAAGGGACAATCACATCAAACTCTTGGTGTATTTTTTTATCATAAGGGCAGCGTAAATGGCTACAATCAATTCGGTCACAGGCATAGCAAACCAGATTGATTGTGGGGCAAAAATTAATGGAAGAAGGAAAATTAAAAGGCCACTGACAACAAGACCTCGTGAAAGGGAAACAATAAAGGCGGCTTTTGCTTCCATGATGGCCTGGAAATAATATGTGGAAAAAATATTAAAAGGTAAAAGCAAAAACGAAAGAGAATATGTGCGGATTATGGCTGGCGCTATTTGAAAAATTTGAGGCGTTGCTTTCATAAAGATTTTAATGTAAAGATTTGGACAGGTAAGACTTAGGGCTGTCCAGAAAATGGCAAAAAATACACTTGTCCAAATGGAAATGCGTAAAGTTTCTTTGATGCGGCTGCCTTTGTGTGCGCCGTAGTTTGTAGAAATGATTGGTTGGGCTGCCTGGCCTACACTGTAAGCACAACATTGCACGAATGTAGAAACATTTATAATTGGTCCGTAAACTGCAAGCGCATCTGAATTAAAGTAGCGCATAATCTGGCGGTTAAAAAAGACTGTCAAAATGCCCATCGCTACATCAATAAAGAAAGTAGAAAATCCTGTAAGGCAAATTTTTCCCATTTTCTTCAGGGGATTTTGAATTTTTACAAGGCGAAGCGTATTTTTCTTTGACCAAAAATGGCTGACCATAACAAGAAAAGAAATGGCAGAGCCAATAGCTGTTGCAAGGCCGGCTCCATAAAGACCCATGTCGCACGGAAAAACAAAAAAGTAATCACCAAAGACATTAAAAATTCCGCCTGCCAAAACAGCGACTGTTGCAAGAGCTGGATTTTTATCATTTCGCAAAAAGGCGGCCAGCATTTGGTTAAAAAGAAAAAGTGGAAAAACAATTTTTATTGGCTGCATGTAATCTTTTGCGAGAGGGAGCAAAGTTTTGTCTGCTCCAAAAAAAATTAAAATCAGGTCTTCAAAAAGAAAAATACAAAGCCATGCCAAAAGAGATAAAATAATGGAACCATAAAGGGCTATTGTAAAATATTGATTTTCAGGGGTGCTTTTTTTAACAGATGCAGCTGCCTCCTTTCCAGATAAATTTTCACTGCTGCCACGTTTTGCACTAAAAATTACGCTGCCGCCAATTCCCATCAAAAGTCCAAGGCTATAAATAATATTCCAAACAGGCGCTACAACTGCCAAAGCTGCAGTTCCTTCTGGCCCTTGGTACTGGCCTACCATAGCCATGTCTACAAGAGAATAAATTGATGTAATCAGTGCACTTCCGAATGCGGCTGCCAGATACTTAAAATAAACAGGTTTGATTTTTCCAGTTAAAAAATCCATAAAAAATTCTCCTTTTTTTAAGGGAATATCCAAACATTTTTAGGACTAAAAGTTATTGTTCAAGTCCAAAAAAAAACGGATAAGGAACAGATATTTCAATCTGCGCCTTATCCGGCTGTTATTTCCAAAGAACAACTTGCCCTCCGAGCGAACAAAAGAAAGCTATCACGCAAAAAGTAAAAGAGCAAGGGGTAAGCACTGTCTTTATTTTTGCCAGTTATTTCTACAACAATACAAAAAAGTGGAACCTAATCACTTTCAAAATCATCAAACATAACATAGTAAATTTCACCAATTTCATAGTCAAATTGATTTATACCCTTCCACATAAGTTCTGTTTGATTTTTATTAAGCTTTGGCCAATTCCTAACCGGAAATTCGCTTTTCGTAGCATT
>CAVJHV010000157.1:0-1258 GCA_963649315.1 Treponemataceae bacterium
TACGAAACACACCTTTCGAAAACAAACCGCCACGCTTTACGAATTACGCTTTTCGCAAACAAAGCGCCACATGTTTACGAATTACGCCTTTCGAAAACAAAATCCCCCACTTTACGAAACACACCTTTCGAAAACAAACCGCCACGCTTTACGAATTACGCTTTTCGAAAACAAAGCCCCCACCTGTTTACGAAACACGCCTTTCGAAAACAAACCGCCACGCTTTACGAAATACACCTTTCGCAAACACTCCCCCTTTCCAAAACAAAAAAGGCCTCCGCCTGCGAAATCCGCAAACGAAAGCCTTTCCCTGACATTTACTGTCCTACGGTCTTTGGCCCATAGCGCCTTCGAGTGTGAGGGTTTCGCCGCTCATGTATTTGAAATCCGGAGAAGCCAGCTGAACGCAGACACGGCCAATTTCTTTTTCGGAATCGCCAAAATGACCCATTGGAGGAGCTTTTACATTTGCCTTAAATGCATCCGGGTAAGCTTCCTGGAATTTTTCCAGCTGGGCAGTCCAGGCAAGAGGGCAGACAACATTTACGTTAATTCCGTCGCTGGCCCATTCTGTGGCAGCAACGCGCGAAAATCCACGAATTGCTTCTTTTGCTGCAGCGTAAGAACACTGACCAAAGTTTCCAAAAAGACCGGCGCCTGAAGCAAAGTTTATAACTGAACCTTTTGTTTCCTTAAGGTAAGGATAGCAGGCTTTCATATAGTAGAAAGTTGCATAAAGACCAGAATAAAGTGCCAGATTAAACTGGTCAGTTGTCTGGTCAGCAATTTTTACGCCAGAGGCAGAAGCCTGGGCATTGTTAATCAAAACATCAATTCTGCCAAAAGTATCGATTGTCTGCTTTACAACATTTGCAACAACTGCTTCGTTGTCAGAGCCTGCATTTACATCAGCCTGAACAGCCAGCACCTTTATTCCATAAGCGCTTTCAAGGTCATTTTTTGCATCCTCTAACTTTTGCACATTGCGGCCAGTCAAAACCAGATTTGCACCTTCTTTTGCATAAGCCGTTGCAATTCCATAACCAATTGAACCGCAGCTATTGTCTTTTAAAACAGCCTTCCCGCCACCAGTAATAATGGCAACTTTGTCTTTTAAGAATCCCATGTGTAACTCCAAATTATGCGAAATTTCTAAACAAGAATATAACAGAAGTTATAAATTTAATAAATAAGAGTTAGCCCAGTACAACCAATTTTTTCTTTTTTTTTGGGGAAGCGCATTTAAAGACGGCACTTT
>CAVJHV010000157.1:1268-3737 GCA_963649315.1 Treponemataceae bacterium
CGGCACTTTCGCAACTTGCTGCGCGCGGTGGTGCTGTTTTTGCGCCGCATGTGTAACAGAAAAAGAAATCACTTTAAGAAACTTTTTCTTTTCTTACAAAAATAAATTTTACAAAACAGCCCCACTGCCTTCGGCATTGCTACAGCGCCGGCACCCGTTGATTTTAAATTCTTAAAAAAAAATCAAAATTCCTTCTTGCAAAAAAAAATGGTGCCTGCAGTTTTTTTGATCGACCCTTTCGTAAGACACGAGTTTTCTTTTGGCGTAAAAGTATTTTCAAAACATTCTGCCTCCCAAAAACAAGTGTAAATATTTCCTGGATATGTTATAATTTTTTCATGAACATCCGAAAACTTCCAATCGGCATACAGTCTTTTGAAAAACTCCGTACCGGAAATTATCTATATGTCGATAAAACAGAATTTATTTATCGTTTAGCAAGTGAAGGCACGACTTATTTTTTAAGCCGCCCCCGCCGCTTTGGAAAGAGTCTTTTGCTTTCCACAATGGAAGCATATTTTTTAGGCAGGAAAGAACTTTTTTCTGGGCTTAAAATTGCTGAACTTGAAAAAGACTGGATAAAGTACCCTGTGTTTTATTTTGATTTTAATGTGAATAAGTATGATACTGCCGCTGACCTTGCAACTGTTTTAGACCTTCACCTTTCAAAATGGGAAGAAATCTACGGTAAAAATCCTGAAATTGCAAAAGAAAACCTTCCGGCAAGGTTTAATGCACTTCTTGAAACTGCTCATGAAAAAACAGGTTTGGGCGTCGTAGTTCTTGTTGACGAATATGACAAATCTCTTTTGGAAAGCGAAGACGAAGCTTTAGAAAAATCCCGCATACTTTTTAAAGGTTTTTTTGGAAATTTAAAATCGTGTGATAAACATTTGCAGTTTACTTTTATTACCGGGGTTACAAAATTCAGTAAAATTTCAATCTTTAGTGATTTGAACCAACTGCGCGATATTTCACTTTTGGAAGATTATTCTTCAATCTGTGGGATTACTCAAAAAGAACTGGAAAATAACTTTCAGATTGAAATAAATGCTATGGCAAAAAAACGAAATCTTTCTTTTGAAAAATGCCTTGCAGAATTAAAGAGAATGTATGATGGTTATCATTTTTGCGAAGAAACAGAAGGACTTTATAATCCTTTCAGTTTGATTAATGCACTTGCTGCAAAAGATTTTAAGCCTTATTGGTTTGCAAGTGGTACGCCTACATTTTTATTGAAGAAATTAAAAGAAAACAATTTCGATGCCCGTAAGTTTTCAACAGATAAAATTTCAGAATTTCAGGATGACTTGCAGGATTACAGAAGTGACAACCCTGACCCCATTCCACTTTTTTACCAGTCGGGATATTTAACTATAAAAAGTTATAATGAAAAATATGGAAAATATAATCTTGGTTATCCGAATGACGAAGTTCGCTACAGTTTTTTAAAATGCCTTGTACCGCTTTTTACTTGTTCAAAAAATAATGCAAGTTCTCTTTGCGTAGATGAATTTTGCGAGGATGTTCAAAACGGCGAAATTGATTCATTTATGACACGATTTAAAAGTCTTTTTGCCAGCCTGCCATATTCTTCAAAAAGTGATGATACAGTTATTGAACAGAATTTTCAGAATATAATTTACATTGTATTCATTTTGATGGGCCAGTTTGTTAATGTGGAACAGCATTACTCCCAAGGACGGGTTGACTGCCTGGTTCAGGCGGATAATTTTATTTACCTTTTTGAATTCAAGCGTGATAAAAGTGCAGACGAAGCTTTAACCCAAATTGAAGAAAAAAATTACGCTGCCCCTTTTTTAAGTGACAAACGAAAACTTTTCAAAATTGGTGCAAACTTTGATTCTAGTGAAAAGAACATCACTGAATGGAAGGTTGTGGAATAGTGAAAATGTCATGTTGAATTGCACAAAAAAATACACGGACATTGTTTTTTTACAAAAAAGCGTTATAATATGCAGAAATAGTCAAAAGTACTTGACAAAGTAAAAGGAGATGGCACACTTGTTCAGTTCAGTTCAGTTCAGTTCAGTTCAGTTCAGTTCAGTTAGCAATAAATGTCTCTTTGATAAAATATATCTGGTAAAAGAAAGACCGTTTGCGTCCGTGAAAAATTCGCGGAATGCAGGCGGTCTTTTTGTTTTTAAATTTCATCGATAATAAGGAGAAAGAAAATTATGATGAGAAAAATTAAATGGGTAGTAGCAGCATTTGCAGTTTCTTTTGCACTTGTAGCTACAGGTTGTGGTGATCCAACAGATCAAGCACCGGAAGGAAACACAGAGAGTACTTCTGGTACAGAAAGTGGTACTTCTTCAGGAACAGAAGCAGGTTCCGGCTCAGAGGAAGGCGGAGACTCTACACAGACAGGCGGCCAAACTGGAGGCAACACAGGTGGTGAAAGCGAAACAGTAGCTGTTACAGAAGTAAAAATTGCTTGTGATACAA
>CAVJHV010000158.1:0-3556 GCA_963649315.1 Treponemataceae bacterium
AAAAATGCTTTTTTCCACTTAAAATATTTTCGATTTTTGAAATAAGATCTCCATTGTAAGAAATAGAAATTGTTTTAATTCCATTTCGCGAAAGTGAAATCAACTGGTAATTGTTGTTGTAAGAAAAATTAATTTTTGATCCGTTGACATCAGCAATCTGTGTAGGCAAACCATAAGAATTGTATTTTAAAATTTTTCCGTTATAGTAAGTTACAATAAATCCATTAGACCGGTCATTTCCTTCATATTGAATTTTGATTTGCTCTTTTAAAGCTGCATTCACTGGATAAAAAGTTTTTGCAGTCGAATCATAATTCATCAAAATTGCAGAGCCATTCAAATCAATGTAAAGAATTGAATTGACGCCAACTGAATCCATAGAAGAATATTTTTCCGTCAAAGAATATTTGTTGTAAGTTTGAGTCTTTACAGAATATTGATAGTCACTGTCTATTTCTTTAAGTTTGTCTTCATAAACAGTCCTAAGACTTACATATTTTTTTATTTCTTCCATATTTGGTTCATGAGAGGAAAATTGACGTACATAGGCATCAAGCTCAGCCTGTTTTTCATCTCTTCCTTCCACATACTTGTCATGCAAAGTTTCCAAAGCCTTACTTCTACCGCGAATAATCCTTGTGTCCAAAGAAGAAGTCCATGCGTAACCAAAAACTCCCTGGTCTTTTTCATCAGACAAGTGCTGACGGTCAAGATCAAAAACATTCATCCCTGCAGTAACAGAATCATCAGTAACGTGATTGTAATACCTTCCGCTTGTAATCATTACAGGATCACCAACGGTAACATCTGCGTTATCAATTTCTGCCTGCGATTCATCTGTATCTTCAGGCGCAATAATTTCGCTTTCTTTTTTTTCGTCAACAGCAAAAGGTGGACGCAAAAAAAATTCATTATTTTCGTAAGCGCTGGCAATTTCTTTTTGATTAGAACTTTCACCTGAATTAATATTCTTTACATCATCCTTAAGGCTGTCAGATAAAATAACATTTGGTGGAGTCACTGCAGGAGCAACAGTTGTCGGGCCATGATAACTTTTCCCTATTCTATTTCCATCTTCAAGTTTTTTCTTTGCATAATCCTCAGCAGCGGTGCTTGTTTCTGTGCTGCCCGAAGTAGAAGAAGAAGTCCCAGAACTAGAAGATGATCCGCTATTATCACTTCCAAAATTTATGGAGCCACCTGTTACACCAGATATTGTAACTGTTCTGCCACTATTATCAGTATATGAAACTGTAACCCCAGACGGAATTTCTACTGTACCACTGCCGTCACCAGCAAAACATGGGACAAGATTACACAAGATTCCGCTCAAGGCAAAAGCTGCCGGCAAAACCTGTTTAAAAAAAATTTTAAATTTCTTTTTCATTTTTATTTCCCCTCTGAAAAAAATGTCATGCAGAAAAGTCTGTCCAAAAGAGAACCGTGTCTTTCTGCAGACGGAACATACCAGTTTGAATTCATTACAAACTTAGACTGATTTTTTGCTCCGCTTCCGTTGATGTAATATTCCGAAAAATCATTTACAAAATTTCCTTCAGCATCTACGCCGCAAAGAAAAATTCCAATCGGAAAGCGATCCAGAAGATATTCTCTTTTTGTAGAAATACTTTCCTTTACTGCATCAAAAAGCCCTGCAGAATATTTTGAGTAAGACGCATCCTGCAAAACAAGAGCTTTTGAAAAAGCGACCAAGTCAACAACATAATCTGACTCTGCACCAGATTCATAAAAACTAATCACAGATGTTTTTGCCGCATGCAGAATTTCTTTTTTTGATTCTTCATCTTTTACAACAGTCACAATGTTTTCACAAAAAGTTTCAAATTCATTAAAAAGATTTTCCACCTTAGACAAATCTACAGCCGCAAAAGTTTTATCGTTTTCTTCAATAAATTGTTCTTCAAGACAAAGAGCTAATTTTTCTCCATCATCTTCTTTTGTGAATTTAAAATTCGAAAACCACTTTTCATAATTCCAGCCATCGCTGCCTTCAAAACCTTCCACTCCGGCAAACCAGGAAGCACAATCTTTCAGTTCGTAAAGCACTTCCAGTTGACTGCCAAAGCAAGTGTCAAATCCTATAAAATCCAGTTCAGATTTTTTAAAATTCTTTTCAATTGCTTCACGTAAAGTCGGAATAGCCATGTACTGCATTGAAGAATCGTCAAAGGCCACAGCTCTTGAAGAAGAAAAATTTCCACCGGCATTAAAATTTCTCCAGCCGCTTCCGTGGCCCCAGACAATCAGGGCATAGTGTTCAGCCGGAAAATATTCTTTTGAATAATCCAGGAAATCCGAAAGCACATTTCCATCAGCCATATTTAAATTTGTTGATTTTTTTAAAGACAAATCTAAAGCTCGACTGGTCAATCTTTCAGAAACAATTTTTCCATTCAAACCTTCGCTGTCCTTACAGATTGAATAAAGTTTTGAACCTGACTGTGACGAAGAAAGGTAAGAAGAAGAAAAATCCACCAAAGTAATAATGTTAACATTTTCAAAATCCACATCCGCTGCTTCCATTTCATTCAAGTCCTTAAAAGCAGAAGTTGCCAGATTGTTATCCGCCCCCATGTAAACCATAACGGTCCAATTTTTTTTCTCTGCCATTGGACTTTCTGTAAACTCACATGAAGCAAAAAATAAAATGCAAAAGATTGCAGTAAAAAAATTTAATTTTAAAATTGATTTTTTCATTTAGCCTCCATATAAAGCATTTTTAAAAAGCAAGGTTTTCAGAAGATTCATTTAGCAAAAGCCGTGTTTCAAGCAGCTTTTCTAAATCACTTAAAGCCGATGACCAGTAAAATACTTTTAACTTTGATAAATAATTTTTTGTCTGGTCATAACGTTCCATTCGCATCGCCGTCACCGCTTTTAAAAGCAGGACCTTTCCGTTGTCATCATTTGCTGAACCAAGTCTCTGTAAAATTTCATCAGCCTTTTTCACATTTGAATTTTTCAAATATAAAGTCGCCAGTGAAATAATTTCATCAAGGTTCATCACTTCCAGACACAAAAAATCAGTTTGCAAAAGTCTTTTATTTTCTACACTGATTGATTCGTATCCTTTTTTTTCACCAGAAAATGAAATATCATTCAAATCCGCATTTTTTAAAACAAAAACACCCTGTTCATTTGTCAGACATTCAAATTTATCATTCACCTTTATTACGTAACCTTTTACCGGAGAACTGGTACTATCCGTTACAATTCCATACACACAATTATTTTCATTCACTGGCAAAGAAGCACATGCCAAAAATGATGAGCAAACAACCATGCCTGTTAAACTGGACAGACAATGCTTAAAGACACATCGTTTTTTCATTTAGTAAATCCTTTAATTTTCCCTTCACTATTTTTGTAAAACAAAATAATTTTCCCATCACTCAAAGTAACAGAGCCAAGTTTTGTTTTGTAATCGTCAGTTAAAAAATCAATCGCATTTTCTTCATTTCGATTTTCAGCATTTTGCACATTAAAAACATTTTCATCTTCAAGATCTTTTTTTTCTGATTTTTCAAACTGTGAT
>CAVJHV010000159.1:0-3540 GCA_963649315.1 Treponemataceae bacterium
GGCCGACCAGGAATTAAATAAATTTATTTCTGAAGCAGAAGCAAAAATTTTAGTCATAAAGTCTTTTCCTAGATTTATACCAGTTGCAGACATGGCAAAGCTGGCCACAAATGATTCTCAGTTTGTCGCAGCAGTTTTTGGTGGCGGCGAGGACTGGCTATCTCAATTCAGGGCAGAGCAAAAAGTTATTTTTGAAAACAAATGGAATTCCTGGCTTATTGAATACAAGAAGGAAAAGGTAAGGCACAAGCTTTCTGAATATTTTTCCATTATGTCTTTTCCTTTACTGCCTGTAAGTCCCTGGAAAGATTATAAGGAAGAAGTAAAATTTGGAAACGAATATACAATTGGTTTTATTTACAACTTTATAAAAAATTATATAAATCCTTCTATGCCGACTTTAAAAACTCTTTCTGTGGAAGGGGATTTTTACATTAAAGAAAACCGCCTGGAACTTCTTGAAGGATATAATTCCTATGAAAAACTGGATGGGGATTTAAATACTCTGGAAGCTGCCCTTATGCCTTCTGGTGAATATGGAATTATGTTTGAAAACATTAGCAATAATGGTTATGACTACCGTACTAGACTTGATGCCGTAAAAGAAGTTGTCAGTGAAATTGAAAAAAATACCCAGCAGTTGATTGCAGATTTTGGAAAACTTTCCCGCAGCATGACAAATCTTTTGTCTGCAGCCTTGGGGGAACTTTCTTCGCAATTTTATGGGCCTGTTACTAATATTTACAAAATTGCCGGTGGCGGTAATAAAATCTTCCGTGAAAATCTTTATAATTTAAGAAATAACGTTGAACATTCTTTTGCAATGCTTTCTGAAATGGAAGCCCTGGACATTGATAACAAAAAATAAAATCAGGTAATAAGATGGCAGATAAAACTTTTATTAGCGGAAACTTTTTTAAAAATGCAGTTGAAATGCGTCAGGGACCAAAGTGGGGAATGAGTTTAAAAGCTGCTTCTTCCATGCGCTTCAGGTGGAATGAAAAAAATCCTGCAAGAGAAATCTTTTTAAAAAACATCCGCGGCTCAAGGGAACTGTGCCAAGTGGAATTGATTCATTCCCACAAAGTTATGGCTGTTGATTCTTCCAGGGAACTTTATGGAGTGCAGGCTGACGGAATTATTACTCAAAACAAAAATCTTTTTCCGGTCGTGACAGTTGCTGACTGCATGCCAATTTTTATTTATGAAGAAAAAACAGGTGTCTTTGGCATTTTACATTCAGGCTGGAAGGGAACAGGAATTGTTGAAGACGCCCTGCTTTTGGCAAAAGAAAAATATGGTTCGCGACCAAAAGATTTTTCTGTTGTGATGGGGCCTCACATCCACGAATGCTGTTACAATATTGATGAAGAAAGGGCTGAATATTTTAGAAAAAACTTTTCAAGCAAGTGTGTAAAAGTAGGGCTGAAAAATCAAATCAATTTTAAAAATGAAGCTTCAGCCCTTAACGGAATAGACACATTAAAATCCTGCAAAATAGAAGATGAAAAATTTTCCAATCTGGCCTATTCACTTTCCCTGGCAGAAGCAAATCTTTTTGTATTAAAAAAGCTGGGCTTAAACGAAGACAGCATTGCAATAAGCAAAGACTGCACTTGCTGTAACCCGCTTTTTGGTTCCTTTAGAAGACAAAATGCCAGCGAAGGAACTTTTACGGTTCAGGCAGCCTGGGTTATGTGGGATTTTTAACATTTTAATGCAAAAATATTCTAAAAAATCGGGAAATAGTTGCATATTTATTTACAAATATGTATACTTCTTGCATAAAATTACATTTTTAGAGGCTTAATTATGGCAGAATCAAAATCAAAAAAGGCTGGTGTAAATGCAGCTGCAAAAACTTCAGCTTCCAGTAAGGCAGCAAAGACAACTTCTTCTAAAAAAGATAAGGTTATCCTTGCATACTCAGGCGGACTTGATACAACTGTTATCATTCCATGGCTCAAGGAAAATTACGACTACGATGTAATTGCGGTTTGTATTGATGTTGGACAAAATGATGATTGGAAAACAATTAAGGCACGCGCTTTAAAAACTGGTGCTTCTGCATGTTACGTTGTTGATGCTCGTGAAGAATATTGTAAAGAATATGTCTGGCCTGCAGTAAAGGCTGGTTGTGTTTATGAAGATGAATACCTTTTGGGAACTTCTACAGCACGTCCTTTAATTGGAAAGATTCTTGTTGAATATGCCCGCCAGGAAAAAGCCGTTGCTATTTGCCACGGAGCAACTGGAAAAGGAAATGATCAGGTTCGCTTCGAACTTGCAATGAAAGCTTTTGCTCCTGACCTCAAAGTAATTGCTGCATGGCGTGATCCAAAATGGACATTGGACAGTCGTGAAGCAGAAGTAAAATATCTTGAAGACCGCAAAATTCCTGTTCCTGTAAAAAAGGAAAATTCATATTCATGCGATGAAAACATCTGGCACATCAGCCACGAAGGTCTTGAACTCGAAGAAACAAAGAATGAACCAAAATGGTCTAACATGTTGAAGGAAACAAAACTTCCTGAAGAAGCACTTGAAAAAGGCGAATATGTTACAATTGATTTTGAAGCAGGAGAGGCTGTTGCCGTAAACGGTAAAAAAATGACCGCCCTTGAAATTATGCAGACACTCAACAAGATTGGTGGACGCAATGGAATAGGACTTGTTGATCTTGTTGAAAACCGTGTAGTTGGAATGAAGAGCCGTGGTGTTTACGAAACTCCGGGCGGAACAATTTTGATGTATGCTCACGAACAACTTGATCACCTTTGTCTTGACCGTGACACATATCACTTTAAGCAGCACCTTGCCCTCAGAATGAGTGAATTAATTTACGACGGTAAATGGTTTACTCAACTTATGGAAGGTTTGATGGCTTTCATGGATAATGTTGAACAGACAGTAACTGGTTCAGTAAAACTCAAGCTTTACAAAGGTACAATGCGCGGTGCAGGTTCAAGTTCACCATACAGCCTTTACAACGAAAGCATTGCTTCTTTTGCAACAGGGGATCTTTACGACCACAAGGATGCAGACGGATTTATTACCTTGTTCGGTTTGCCTCTTAAGGTTCGCGCAATGATGGAACAGGCAGCTGGAAAAGGCCAGGCAGTTCCTTCAAGCAAAAAACTCAAGAAGCGCCCTACAGAGTAATTTTTGATTTTTGTAATTGATAGAGGCGGGCCCCTTAACGAAAGAATGCTTTCTTTTGTTAAGGGGTCCGCTTTTTTTGTGGACGGTGGCTGTTTTTTTTATGACGAGGGGGGGGGACGAAAGAGGTGGATGTTTACGAAACAAATGTCAGTTTACGAAAGAGGTGCCTGTTTACGAAACAGATGTCACTTTTCAAAACATGCGGCGGTTTACGAAACAGATGTCACTTTTCAAAACAGGCTGCGGTTTACGAAACTAATGTCAGTTTACGAAAGAGGTGCCGGTTTACGAAACAAATGTCAGTTTACGAAAGAGATGCCGGTTTACGAAACTAATGTCAGTTTACGAAAGAGGTGCCTGTTTACGAAACAGATGTCA
>CAVJHV010000160.1:0-3465 GCA_963649315.1 Treponemataceae bacterium
CATTTGTTACGCCGGCAATAATGCTGCGTGACAGGAAAAGGTAAACAATAATCAAAGGAATAATGGCAATACAAATTGTCATATAAACATGGCCCATGTTGAACTTAGAATAATCAGCAGAACGAAGCTGGGCAATGATAATAGGAATTGTCTTTTTTTCCTTTGAAGAGATAACCAAAGCTGGAGTAAAGTAGTTGTTCCATGAACTTACGAATGCGAAAATTGCCTGTACCGCAATTGAAGGCTTCAACATTGGAAGTGCAATTGTGTTGAATGTACGGAATTCGTTGCATCCGTCAACACGGGCTGCTTCTACAATAGAGAAAGGAAGTGTTGCTTCCATTGCCTGATACATGTAGAAGAAAATAACCGGTGCCGCAATTGATGGAATGAACAAAGCTACCAGTGTATTATCCATGTGGAACTTTGCAATCAACTTCAAGAATCCCAAAGTTGAAACCTGAGCAGGTACCATCATAATCAAAAGGATAAAGTTAAAAACAAACTTCTTTCCCTTAAAATTATACATGTAAACACCGTAAGCTGTCATACAAGAGAAGTATGTTGTAAGAACAGCCGTTGCAGCAGATACGTAAACAGAGTTACCCAAAGCGCGCACAACAGGAATATTTTTGTTAGACAAAACACCGCGAAGGTTATTCAAAAATTCCTTTCCAGGAATCAAAGAAAATCCCAGCTGAATCTGCATATGCGAACGTGTAGAGTTGATAATCAAAATCAAGAATGGGAACAAAGACAAAACTGCAAGCAAACCCAAAACTACATAGCAAACGGTTCTGCGGAATGTTAAAGATGCATGCTGACTTTTCATTACTTTCTTCCTCCCTTCATGCTTGTGTAACTTCTCATAGTTGATTTATAAACTGCGAAGCTCAAAGCAGCTGTTGGAATAAAGATGAGTACAGAAACTGCACCAGCCATACCGTAGTTCTTGTTTGCCAAGTGTTTGTTCAAGTACATAATCAAAGTCATTGTTGTACGGTTTGGTGTACCATTACTGTTTGTCAAAATCTGTGGAACATCAAACATCTGAATACCACCAATCAAAGATGTAATAAGTACATAAACAAAAATTGGAAGTAAAAGTGGAATTGTAATCTTGAAGAAAATCTGCAAAGGAGAAGCCCCATCAATGCGGGCAGCTTCAAACAGACTTTCATCAATACCCATAATACCAGCCATAAGCAGGATTGTTGTATTACCGTACCACATCAGAAAGTTCATTATAGCAACAAGCGCTCTTGTCCAACCAGTGTAAGTCAAGAAGCGTACTCTTTCGTTAACAATTTTTAAATTCAAAAGGATTGAGTTAATCGGGCCGTTGTCAGAGAACATTGCAAAGAAAAGCATTGCAAATGCAGAAGCCATAATCAAGTTAGGCATGTAGATAACGGTCTTGAAAAACTGCTGTCCCTTAAGTCTAAGCTCTGTGTTTGTAAACCAAACTGACAAAAGCAAAGAAACAAGAATCTGAGGAACAAATCCTATAATCCACATGATTACAGTGTTCAAGGCGTATTTTAAAATATCGCTCTGGAAAACCTTTCCATAGTTTACCCAACCAATAAACTTTGGACCGATTGTTTTAAGACCATCGCGGAAATTTTCGTAAAAACTGTTCCAGAATGTTGTGCACAAAGGAACAAAAGAAAAAACTATATAAATGATAAAGAAAGGTGCAATAAAGAAATAACCCCATCGGTCATATTGAACCGACTTTCTTTTTTTATCCTTACTTTTTTTTGCAGTCAAATCAGCAGCAGGCTTTTCTTTTGGAAGATTTTCAGCCAGATTTGCATTCTTTGACTTTTTGATTTCAGATTTATTTTCAGGCATTAGTATCCCCTTTTAAGGATTACATTGTTTCAATTTTGAAGAAATTTTAGAAACATAAAAAAAAAGCAGCGGACCCTCCCCAAAATTTTAGAAAAAAGTCCGCTGCATCCTTAAAAAGGCCCTGCCTTAGCAGAACCTTTTATGCTTTCTCAAACTAGCGAGAAAGGTTTGGATAAAGTTCAGCGATTGCTGTGTAGAAGTTTTCCCAAGCTGTATCAAGGTCAACGTTTCCGTCGAAGTATTCCTTCATAGCTGCCTGGAGTTTTTCTGTCATACCCTGATCGTAAGCAGAAATGTTGCTCTTGTCGATAGACTTAGCTGAATCAAGGAAGAATGCCATGTGGTTCTGTCCACCGAGGAAGTCATTCTTGTATGATCCGCCAGCAACTGTTGTCATAGCCTTTTCGTTGTTAGCAAAGTCACCAGCGTTTTCAGCGATAGCTGTCATTGTAGCTTCATCACATGTCATAGTGTACATAATGTCTTTGATGAGAGAAACATTGTCTGTTCCTGTAGCAGCACAAATCCATGTACCACCCCAAGAGAATCCCTGTGGACCCTTACAGAATGCCCAGTCACCGAATGCAGAACCATCATCATGTGGCATACAGAAGTCGATGAACCATGCTGGAGCGAAGTAACCGAATACCTTTCCGTCCTGCATCATACCCTGTGTACTTTCAGCAGACCAGAGTGAAGCCTTGTTGTTATATCCATTGTCTGTGTAAGTCTTTGTCTGTTCAATCCACTTTGTGATTGATGGGTCAACGTTGATTTTTCCATCAACAACCCATGGAGAAGTTACGTTGTCAGAGAATACGCGGAATGCATCATCATATCCAGAGAGCATGAAATATCCAGCTTCCTTCATCTGAGCTGCAACTGTATCGAACTTTGTCCAGTCAGAAAGTGCTTCACCTACAGCTACTGGATCATCTGTTCCAATAACCTGCTTAGCATATGAACGACGATAAATAAATCCACCTGGGCAAGCCTGCCAAGAAACACCCTTAAGAACACCATTTGAATCTGTCATGATATCCTGTGTGTACTTGTACTGGTTAGCGAGGTCTGCATCTGTAAGACCAATTCCACCCTTAACATCGAGAGTTGAGTCTGTGTCAACATACTTGAGAGCGTAGTCTGCTTCAACGAGGAAGAGGTCTACCTTTTCATCAGCGGCAGCATTTGCCTGGTTAAGGAGAGCTTCATCCAATTTGTTCTGGTAAGCGTTTCCTTCGTTTGGTGTGATAACCCAGTTAACTGTGATATCAGCTGGAAGTTTTGCAGCATAGTAATCATTGAAGCGTGACTGGAATTCTTCGTTCCAACAATAAATGTTCAATACTTTACCTTCTGCAGCTGTTGCCTTAGCTCCACCTTTAGAGCATCCCATAAACAAGCCAGCAACTGCGAGAGCTGCAACGCCTGCTACCATTAATTTTTTCATACGAAATACCTCCTGTTTTGGTTCTGTATGACTATTTACATAATAAAAAGCGCTTATTCATTTAGCCTTTTTTTACCTATGTTCCTTAATAATATAACACTTAACTTATTTGTCAATAAAATTTCGCCAAATCAACTCTATATTTTTAAGTAAAAAGA
>CAVJHV010000161.1:0-3449 GCA_963649315.1 Treponemataceae bacterium
TTCTGCATAAACCGGGGCTTGTTTGCGAAAGGCGCTTTTCTGCATAAACCGGGGCTTGTTTGCGAAAGGCGCTTTTCTGCATAAACCGGGGCTTGTTTGCGAAAGGCGCTTTTCTGCATAAACCGGGGCCTTCTAAAACAGAAAAGCTGGGCCTCCATAAACAAGACTTATTCTGTCACAGCGTCATCGCTTTCGTAACCGTCCGCGCCTTCTGTCACAGCGTCACCGCTTTTGTAAACATCCGCGCCTTCTGCCACAGCGTCATCGCTTTCGTAAACATCCGCGCCTTCTGCCACAGCGTCATCGCTTTCGTAAACATCATCCTCTACATAGGCTCCGTAAAGTTCTGGTGCGTTTTTTACGTAAAGAGTGGTCAGGCTGGCAGCAGAAAGAATGGACAAGCCGGCGCAAATCATGGCGACAAGGACTAATGTTTTTTGCTGGCCGGATTTTTTTAACTGACAGGCAGCAAGGACTAAAACTGGGACGGCAAGAATTCCGCCTATAAATCCCCAGCCGGTAAAATCAAGAAGAATGGTCACAAAAAGGACTAAAATTCCCAGAATGAGGACAAGGACAGAAAGCGGATTTTTCTTTTTTTCGGCACTTACAACCAGTCCTCTTTTTTTAAGAATGGAATTGCTCAACTTTGTGCCGGCCCACTGAATGACTTCGACTAAAATCAAAATGACAACAACAGAAGCAAACATCACCATGGGGCGGAAGCGCTGGTAACCGTAGCGGATTGCCAGATCTCCTAAACCGCCGCCACCTATTGTTCCGGCCATTGCTGAATATCCAATAAGGTTTATGATTGTAAGAGTGATGCCGGAAACAATTGAAGGTAAGGCTTCAGGGATTAAAACTTTTACAATGATCTGTCCGTTTGTTGATCCCATTGAACGCGCTGCCTGGATTACGCCTAAATCAACCTCGGTAAGGGAAGTTTCAATTAAGCGGGCAACAAAAGGAGCTGCTGCGATTGAAAGAGGAATGATTGTTGCCTTTGTTCCGATTGCTGTCCCCAAAATCAATCTGGAAAGGGGGAAAAGTAAAATCATCAAAATCAAAAACGGAAAGGACCTGAGGGCGTTTATGATCCGGCTTAAAATCTGATTAAAAACAGGTTTGGGCCTTAAGCCGTTAGGGCCTGTTGTGTAAAGCAAAACGCCTAAAGGAAATCCTATTAAAACAGAAAAAATGCCGGAAAACAAAACCATTACAAGGGTTTCTAATGTGGCTTTTCCGACCAGGGAATAAAGATTTGCGGCACTGTCTGCGAAATTGATTATTGCTTCATTCATTTGGCTGCCTCCACATTAACACCTGCTTCTTTTAAATAATCCAAAGTTTTTGAAATGGCGCTTTTTGAACCGCTCATGTCAACTAAAAGAAGACCGACTTTTTTATTTTTAAGCATCTGGATGCCGCCGGCGCGAATGTTTATATCGATTTTAAATTTTTTAATTATGTCAGAAATTATGCACTGGTCAGTTGATTTTCCTGTAAAGCGCAATTCGTAGGCACCACCGCTTTTTGACCAGCGGACAATATTTTTGTCAGACGCAAGGGCTTTTTCTTCTTTCTGGGATTTTATTGATTTTTCGATTTGACCTTCTTCTGAAGGAGCAATGTGGCGCAAAAAATCTTTGGCTGCTGCGGATTTTGGATGAGTGAAAATTTTTTCCACACTGCCCTGCTCCACAACTTTACCGTCTTCAATTACAGCAACCTGTTCGCATGCGTCGCGCACAACTTCCATCTGGTGGGTAATCATCACAACAGTAAGATTCATCTTTTTTTGAATTTGTGAAATCAACTGCAAAATAGATCTTGTTGTCTGAGGATCAAGGGCAGATGTTGCTTCATCGCAAAAAAGAATATCCGGTTTTGTAGCCAGAGCGCGGGCAATTGCAATGCGCTGTTTTTGACCGCCAGACAACTGGCTTACGCTGGCGTCTCCCTTGTCTTCAAGACCTACCAGGGCCAGCATTTCTTTTACCCGGCTGTCAATTTCTTCTTTTGGAAGACCATTTATTTCCAAAGGATAGGCAACATTTTTTGCGGCTGTCCTGGAAGAAAACAGATTGAAGTTTTGGAAAATCATTCCAATTTTCCGCCTGCGTTCTATGAGGGATTTTTCATCCAGATTATCCACGCGTTCTTCGTTGTAAAAAACAGCTCCAGAATCCGGCCGCTCCAGCATAGAAATAAGGCGTACCAGAGAAGATTTTCCAGCACCGCTTTTTCCTATGATTCCAAAAATTTTATTTTCCGGAATATTTAGAGAAATGCCATCCACTGCATGAATGTCACTACCATCCGGAGACTTATAAGTTTTATAAAGATTTTCAAGTTTTATGTACATGCGCTTATAATGCTGAATTGCGGGCAAATAATCAACGTGGGGGGATAGGAAAGATGGGTTGGGGAGAAGGGGGCGCTTTACGAAACAAATACTGCTTTCCAAAAGCTGTGCTGCTTTACGAAACAAATGCTGCTTTCCAAAAGAAGTATCGCTTTCGTAAAGTTGCCCGGCACAACATTCGTAAACAAATACTGCTTTTCAATAGCCGCACCCCATTCGAAAACAGTCCCTACTCCGCCATCACCTTTTTCTTTCCCCATTCGGCAATCAGATTCTGCGGATTTTTGCTGGTAAGAATTTTTGCAAAAAGAGTGTGGCTGGCCACAAAGACCTGGGACAAAATTATTTCTTCGTCAGAGGAAAAAGAACCCAAAACATAATCGGCAACATTCCCGTTTGCCGGTTTACCAACGCCAAACCTCAGGCGGTAAAAGTCAGCAGTCTGCAAAACAGCTTTTGTAGAACGCAAACCATTGTGGCCGCCCAGACCGCCGCTCCATTTAAAACTTACAGTTCCTAAAGGCAGTTCAATTTCATCATGAACTACAAGAATATTTTCCGCAGGGATTTTAAAAAACCTTGCCGCTTCACCAATTGCTTCGCCGCTCAAATTCATGTAAGTCATTGGCTTCATAAAATAAATTTTCTTTGGAGCATTTTCCGCAAGTGGCAGGAAACCGTCGCTTCTTTCCTTTACAAGACCGGCATTTTTTAAACATTCAATTGCATCCGTATAATCAAGGGCGCAAAAATCAGATTTAAATTTGCTCTGCCAGTTGATTTTATTTTTTAAAGGCAGGCTGTCTTCAAAAAGCCAGGCAACATTGTGACGGGTTCTTTCATATTCTTTTCCATAGTTTCCTAAAAAGGCAATCAGTTCTATCATTTTTTTCCTCGATATTTAATTTTTTTTGTTGAAATTTTTGAATGGATTTTAAACTTCTTTTTTTGATTTTTCAGACTTGCTAGAATCAATCCTGCACAAAATCAAAGGAAATAAAATTCCCAGTGCCATAGAAAAAGAGTCTATGGCAACGGCATAAAAAATATTTAAAATTTCAAGGCTTATTAAAATCACAAA
>CAVJHV010000162.1:0-605 GCA_963649315.1 Treponemataceae bacterium
CAGATGGATATTATGCTGGCGGCTTTGAAGTGCTTGTCTTCCCACAAAAATGGAGAGGCATAATTGTCAGGGGCAGCATGGGCTTTGACCTGGGAAATTTATTTTTGTCTAAAATGTCATTCTATGAAACTTCATGGAGAAGAGATGTTTCTGCATACGAAATTTACATTGGAATCGGATTGCACTATTAAAATGTGATTTCTAAGGAAAACTAAAAAGACAAAAACTACTTTCTATTCGATTTCAAAAACGTATTCCATAAGTCCCCTTTCTTCAATGTCAGCCTGGCTTTCATAAAGGGGATTTTGTATTTTAGGAACTTTATCTTTACTTCCTCCATTCAATAATGGGTGAAAAGGAGGAAGTTTTTTATTTTCCAGAAAATATCTGTAGGAACATGTAGAAGGAAGCCATTTGAATTTAGAAAGATTTTTATTTGTAAGACGGAGACATTCCTTTTGAAAATCGAAACGATTTTTGTAAACGCTGCAAGTACAGTTTTGTAAATCCAGATAATTACAGGCAAGTCTGGTAAAATAAGTTTTTTTTCTTTTAAAATGGCCTTCTGTGTATTTTAAAAAACAGCATTTTCCGCAGCCGTCACA
>CAVJHV010000162.1:615-3437 GCA_963649315.1 Treponemataceae bacterium
TTTTTTTTCTTTATCTTCCTGTTTTTCTGCCATAAAAGCTTCCTTTTTGTGAATCTTTTGCAAATCTCTACTGTAAATTCTTGAATCAAGTTAAAGTCAAAGCTGTCTTTAAGCATTGTATTTTTCCAGACTTTCAAAAATTGCCTAAAGGAGCATTTCGAGTTTTTCAGAAATAAAATCAGTTTTTGTTGCAATATCAATGTCTTGGATAAACAGTTGAAGTTCAAAGGTATTTAAAGGATTCAACTTAATTTTATTTGCATTTGTTTTTAAAAGGGCCATCATCTTGTCAATTGAAATATTTGCCTTTTTGTTAAAGATGATTGTAACAAGCCCACGCCTTTCTTTTAAAGAATCAATCTTAAGTTTGCGGCAAAGGATTTTTATTTTTGCAATGCACAAAAGACTGTTTACTTCGTCCGGAAGCGGTCCAAAGCGGTCTTCGAGTTCATTTAAAATTGCAAGATATTCACTTTCTTCTTTGATGGAAGCAATTTTTTTGTATATTTCCATTTTAATTTCTGCTTCATCAATGTAAGTGTTTGGAATAAAGCCAGTGTATTCAAGTTCGAGAAGGAGTTCATCATTTTGTTCCCAGCCGCTTTTTGTAAGCCTTTCGATCGCGGCATTAAGCAGGGTAAGATACATTTCAAATCCTACCGAATAAACTTCACCAGACTGATCTTTCCCCAAAAGATTTCCGGCTCCTCTTATTTCCATGTCTTTCATGGCAATTTTAAAACCTGAACCTAATTCAGTAAAGTCAGAAATTACCTGGAGGCGCTTCATGGCTACTTCATTTAATGCCCGGCCCTGAGGATAAAAGAAATAGGCATAAGCTTTTTTGTCACTGCGGCCTACTCTGCCCCTCAACTGGTAAAGCTGACTGACCCCATACATGTCTGCACGGTCAATAATTATTGTGTTAACGTTTGGAATGTCTATTCCGTTTTCAATGATTGTTGTGGAAAGAAGGACATGAAATCCTCCCATTTTAAAACGACGGAAAATTTCATCCAGCTGGCTGCTTGTCATTTGACCGTGGGCATATTCAATTAAAACTTCAGGCAAAAGATTTTCCAGTTTTGCCATAACTTCTGCTAAAGATTCAACTCGATTGTGAAGATAGAAAACCTGACCGCCCCGTTTTATTTCAGCACGAATGGCCTGGGCTACCCTTTCGTCATTGTATTCTTCAATGACTGTTTGGACTGGAAGACGACTTTGAGGGGCTGTTGCCAAAAGTGACATATCACGAATTTTCAAAAGGCTCATGTGCAAGGTTCTAGGTATTGGAGTTGCACTTAAAGCCAGACAGTCAATATTCGATTTCAGTTCTTTAAGACGTTCCTTATCTTTTACGCCAAAGCGTTGCTCTTCATCAACAATAAAAAGTCCCAGATCACGGAAAATAACGTCTTTTTGAATAATCCTGTGGGTACCAATCAAAATGTCAATTTTACCGGTAGCCACTTTTTCAAGAATTTGTTTTTGTTCACTGGCAGGAACAAAGCGGGACAAATGAGCAATCTTTACAGGGAAATTTTTAAATCTTTCCAGGGCATTTTCGTAATGTTGTTCCGCAAGAATTGTTGTAGGGGCCAGAAATGCAACCTGCTTTCCCCCCATAACTGCTTTAAAAGCCGCACGCAGGGCAATTTCTGTTTTTCCATAACCAACGTCTCCGCAGACCAGGCGATCCATAGGTACATTCGATTCCATGTCATTTTTTATGTCAAGAGTAGCCTGGAACTGGTCAGGAGTGTCTTCGTATGGAAAAGCAGCTTCAAAGGCAGCCTGCCATTCCGTGTCTTTTGGAAAAGCGTAACCCCGGGAAGCCTGTCTTTTTGAATAAATGTCTATTAACTTTTCTGCAATTTCTTCAACTTTTTGATTAACCTTTGCCTTACGGTTGGCCCAGTTTTTAGACCCCAGTTTGTCTAGAGAAGGTTTAGAATTTTCTCCACCCCCAATATATCGCTGAACCATATTAAGCTGTTCAATGGGAACAAAAGCGTATTCCTGGTCCAGATATTCCAGTTTAATGTAATCCCTTTCCATGCCCAGGGATTTTATTCTTTCAATTCCTTTAAAAAGACCGATTCCATAGTTTACATGAACAACAAAATCGCCAGGTTTCAATTCTATGAATGTATCGATCGCTTTTGACTTTATATTTTTATTTGATTTTGGAAGGCCTTTTCTTCTGCCAAAAATTTCATTTTCCTGAATGACTAAAATTTTTTCATCCGGAATTGTAAAACCACGGGTAATTGGCTGATTGAAAATTTCCAGGGGGAAAATTTTATTGTCCTGGACTTCAATAAATTCTTTAAAAACTTCATGGAGCCTTAAAGATTGATTTTTGTTATCTGCAAAAATAAAGATGTGCCACTTGTCTTTTTGGAGGGCGGTAAGTTCTTCTTTAAAATAATTTATGTTTCCAAAATAACTTTGGCCGGAATTTGAATGGAAATCAAAATAAGTTTTTATCTTGTAAGAAGGAAGGTTTATGTCTGTGGAGTCTGCGTCTTTTGGAAGAGAGGCAGTATCTTCTTTGAGAGTAGTGTTTTGTTTTGTGAAAAGCGGCTGATTTTCGGAAGTTCTTTCTTGTTCTAAAGAAACTGCTTCTTTTTCCAGAATTTCTCCTTTTAAAGAAGCAGACCCATCTGTTAAACTTTCAGCGTCTTTTTGTAGAGAATCCTCTTTTAAAGAAGATTCCCCTTGTGTTAAAGAAACTGCTTTTTTTTCTAGAATTTCTCCTTTTAAAGAAGCAGGCTCCAAATCATCTGAAAGATTTTCATTTTCAAAAGTATCAAGTG
>CAVJHV010000163.1:0-3405 GCA_963649315.1 Treponemataceae bacterium
GCTTTGTCGGAAGAAAATACACTTTCTTTTGAAATCAATCTTGAAGAAAATATTTCCCTTAAAAGTTTAGAAGAAAAAGATTCAGGTCTTTCGGAAAACGACTTTTTGTCTTTAGAAAATGGAAAAGTTGCTTCTGAGGAAGATTTACTTTTGGCAGAAGGTCAGGACTCTGCTGGAAAATCTGAACTGCTTTCTGCTTTGAATTCAAAAAATCTTGAAAAAGAAAATGGAAAAAAAGTCAATCTTGAAAGTGAAAATAATTTTTCTTTAGAAGATGCAGGTGACTTGAAAAGGGAAACTTTTCCAGACCAGGATTTTCTTTCTGCAGAAAAAACTGAAACCCTGTCACAGGCTTCTGTTGGAAATCCAATAAAAGTAATTGACCAGAGAAAATCTTTGGAAAAAGAAGAAATTACTTTCGACTCTGGCAAAGATTTAAAAGCTGATGTTACAAATTTAAAGGACAATAATCTTGGACTGACATACACGCTGCAAAATCAAAGTATGCAAAACATTCTTTCTGCAAATGATCAGGCAGCTCAAAGTTCAAATTCGACTTTCCAGGAAATGCTTTCTAACCAAATTTCAAATAATATTCCGGACTTTGTGAAAGCAGGAAAAATTATTCTTCAGGAAAACAATGAAGGAAGTATCAGTTTAAATTTAAAACCTGAAAGTCTTGGAAACGTTAAGATTAATTTGCATTTGTCCGATAAAAATCTTGTTGGTGAAATTATTGTTTCAAGCAAAGAAGCGATGGATGCCTTTAAACAAAATCTTGAAAATTTTAAGCAGTCATTCCAACAGCAGGGATTTGAAAGTGCAAACCTTACTTTGACAATGAATGACAACGCTTCTTCAAATTCTTTTGCCCAGGGACAAAATCAAAATGGTGCAAATGAATTTTTTTCAAGAAAAGTTTATTCGGATTTTTCACTTTCATCTGATGATTTGGATTTTGAAAGTGACACAATACAAAATGATTCAAGGGATAGTGACTACAGAATAAATGTAGTTGCTTAGAAAAGGGCATCTCTGAAAATTAAATTTTTTAGAGGTGCAAAATAAAATGAGGGCTTAGGAGTCAAATTATGGGAATGGATTCAGTAGGATTTAATCCAACAATTAGTGCGGAAGAACAGGCAAAAATTAATATGCAGGTTGATTCCTACAATAAGTCGCTGAATGTTGAAGGACGCAAAACTCAGCAGAATTTGGGCAAGGATGATTTTTTAAAACTTTTGATTACACAGCTGTCTAATCAGGATCCAACTTCTCCAATGGAAGACACTCAGTTTATTGCGCAAATGGCTCAGTTCTCTTCCCTTGAACAAATGACAAACATGAATGCTGAATTTTCAAAACTGAACAGTCTTTTGTCTTCAAATTCAGCAATGGGTACTTTGGGTAAAACTGTTGAACTTGATCTTAACGGAGCAACAACGAGTGGAGTTGTTACAGCTGTTACAAGTGGAACTAATCCACAGGTTCAGGTAAACGGCATGCTTTACGACATGAATCGTATTTCTACAATTTACGGTGAATGATAATTTCTTGAAAAAAAATAAATGCTAATTTTTAAGAGGGTAGCACTATGATGAGATCTTTATATTCTGGTGTAAGCGGTTTGCAAAATCACCAGACAAGAATGGATGTTATTGGTAACAACATTTCTAACGTTAACACTTACGGTTTTAAAAAGGGACGCGTTGACTTTCAGGATATGATTAGCCAGCAACTGTCAGGTTCTTCTAGACCTACTGAAGAAGTTGGTGGTGTTAACCCTAAGGAAGTTGGTCTTGGTATGAGCGTTGCAACAATCAACACCATTTTTACCCAGGGAAACCTACAGTCAACAGGAGTTGCAACTGACCTTGCTATTCAGGGAAATGGTTTCTTCGTACTTAAAAAGGGAGACGAAACTTTTTACACTCGTGCCGGTGTTTTTGGAGTTGATTCCGAAGGAACTCTTGTAAACCCTGCAAATGGTCTTAGAGTCCAGGGCTGGATGGCAGAAGATTTTAATGGTGAACAGATTCTTCAGACATCTGCTACTCCTACAGACCTTGTAATCCCTGTAGGGCAAAAAGATCCTCCAAAGGAAACAGAAAATGTTCACTATCTTTGCAACTTGAACAAAAATACTCCGGAAATTCCAGAAAATCCTACAGAGCAGCAGATTCTTGAAGGAACCCACATGACTTCTGTAAAGATTTATGACAGTTACGGAAATACACATACTTTGCAAATGAATTTTACAAAGGTGCCGGGTCAGCCAAATACATGGCAGGCAGAAGTAAATGTTGATAATGAAGATGGTGCTGATTCCCAAACAAGGGTAGGCTACAACACAACAGACGGTGTTGGAAATACATACACTCTTCAGTTTAACAACATGGGCCGCCTTATTTCCATTACAGACAGTGCAGGAAACACTTCTGGTGATGAAGGCGAAATTCTTATGCAGGTTTCATATAATGTTCCGGATTCAAATCCTGATGAAAACGGAAATCCATACCGCCAGACTTTCAGTTTGAACCTGGGAACAATTGGTTCTATGGAAAACACAATTACACAGTCTGCTTCAAAGTCAACAACTAAGGCAAATTACCAGGACGGTTACGCTTTAGGTTATCTTGATAACTTCAGCATTAACCAGTCAGGTGTAATTACAGGTGTTTATTCCAACGGTTCTACAAGGACAATCGGTCAGATTGCAATGGCTAGTTTTACAAACCAGGCAGGTCTTGAAAAGAAGGGTGACAACACATACATTGAGTCAACAAACTCCGGTATGGCAAACATCGGTGAGTCAAATACTGCCGGCAAGGGTTCAATGTTAGCTGGTACTCTTGAAATGTCAAACGTAGATCTTAGCGAGCAGCTTACTGACATGATTGTAACCCAGCGCGGTTTTGAATCAAATGCAAAAACAATTCAAACTTCAGATTCAATGCTTGAAACTATCATCAACCTTAAGCGTTAATCTTTTGTGACAGCTTTTAAAAATTGATTTTTGAAAGCTTCTGAAATAGGAAGAGAAAATCTTTTCTGAAACTTTTGTCCGCTTTCTGCCTCATCACGGAAAGCGGATTTTTTTGTTTTCAAAGAATTTTTTTCTGTAGATTTTCAAAATTTTCTTTAGGATTATTAAGGGGATTTTTTTCTTGTTTTTTTTAGATGGATTTTTATGCAAAAAAAAGACTGCAACCTTTTGGATTACAGTCTTTTGCCAGCGGTCAGAATTGAACTGACGACATAAGGATTTTCAGTCCTCCGCTCTACCAACTGAGCTACACCGGCATTTCGTTGATGAATGAAACTATATATTATTTAAAAAATTCTGTCAAGAGCAAATTTAAAAATCTGTATATTTTTTTTGATTTTTTTATGGAAGCCTCTAAA
>CAVJHV010000164.1:0-3172 GCA_963649315.1 Treponemataceae bacterium
CTCTCATTACAATGCGAAAGATCATATTCAATTTCCAATCCATTTGCCAGACAAATCATAATATTTATTTTTAAAAGAAAATTCTTTATATTTTTTGTCCCTGTCGCTAAGGATTGCATTTTCAATTATGCCGGGACAAAGTTTTTCCCAGTCAATATTCAATTCTTTGGAATTCCACAGGACGCCATCCTGATCCTGTGGGGCGTAAAAGTCGCTGCACTTGTAGGAAATGATGGCCTGGTCTGACAGGGTACAAAAACCGTGGGCGAATCCACATGGAATATAAAACATATTTGCCTTCTGGCTGTCCAAAATGATTGAACACCAGTGGCCAAATGTTTCGCTTCCATTTCTTAAGTCCAGGGCAAGGTCTAAAACTTTTCCTTCAAGACAGCGGATTAATTTTCCCTGAGGATGTTCCTTTTGAAAGTGAAGTCCTCTGAAAACATTTTTTTTGGAAAGGGATTGATTGTCCTGTAAAAATTCCATGGTAAGGCCCGCAGCAAAAAAATCTTTTTGATTGTAAGATTCAAAAAAAAGTCCTCGATTGTCAAAATGCACTTCCGCCTGAATTTCAAAAAGACCTGGTATAAAAGTTTTTATAAATTTAAAACTCATTTTTTGCCTCGTAATTTTTTTTACCACAAGCATTATATTAGATTTTTTTAAATAAAGAAATCTTTTGATTTTTTATTGGATTTTTTTTTAGAGATGGCTCTTACTAAAAGAGAAAATTTTCTTTTTTAACTTCTTTACTTGTGATAAAATCTAAAGGGAATTTAGAAAAAAATGATTTGGGTTACTGGAGCATTCGGTCAGCTGGGGCAAGAAATTACCAGGCAGTTGTCTTTAAAAAAAATTGAATGGTGCGGGACTGGCGCAGATGTAGACGTGACAGATGAAAAAAAAATTGCTGCGTTTTTAAAGGCGCAAAAAAAAATTGACTGGATTATAAATTGCGCGGCCTATACCGATGTTGAAAAAGCTGAAAGGGAAAAAGAAAGAGCTTTTTTAGTAAACAAGACAGGGGCAAAAAATCTTTCTCTTTGTGCAAAAAAGATTGATGCAAAATTTATTCACATTTCTACGGATTACATTTTTGATGGAAATTCCACCAAGCCTTACAGTGAAAATGATAAAAGCTGCCCCTTAGGAATTTACAAAAATAAAAAAAAAGAAGGCGAAGTGGAAATTGAAAAAAATCTGGAAAAATATTATATCATTCGGACGTCATGGCTTTATGGCAGAATGGGAAAAAATTTTATTTACAAAATGACTGACCTTTTTAAGAAAAAAAATGAAGTGAAAGTTGTGAATGACCAGCTTGGATGCCCCACAAATGCAAAAAATCTTTCCAAAATAATTTCACTTATGATTGAAAAAAATATTTACAGTAAAGAAAAAAATCCACCTTATGGAATATACAATTTTTCTGACGGAGGCCAGGCCAGCTGGTACGATTTTGCAAAAGCAATTTATCTTAAAGAAAAAAAACTGGGCATCATAAAAAAAAATGTAGAAATTATTCCCTGCTCTTCAAAAGAATTTCCTTCTGCGGTAAAGCGGCCGTCTTTTTCACTTTTGTCCAAGGAAAAAATTTGCAAGGCACTGGATATTACCCTGACAGACTGGAAGACCAGCCTGGATGATTTTATGGAAAATGATTTTTTGGACGGAGGATTTTAAGGAGCGAACTGTTTACGAAAAAAGTGAATGTAAAAAAAAATGTCTGGCTGCCTTACGAATGCGGTGGATGTCTGGAAAAAAATTACATGATGCGAATATAATCTGCCATACTGACAAGAGGGTTCTCTGACATAGAAATGCCGGCTTTGCTTAAGGCACATTTGATTATGCTTTCATTACTTTCCTGGGTTAAAGGATGGCGGCGAATTAAAGTCTGGCGGCAGTTTTTTTCAACTTTAAGAATTTGTTTATTTAAATCAAAATCTTCAATATTTTTTGAAGTCAAATTTATTGTCTGCCAGTTGCACTGTATAATATCAACAGAGTAAATCAATTTTTCCAAATCTTTTTCCGTAATTTCTTCATGTTCCGCATCCTGATGAGCCGCACTAAAAGCAGAATCAATTAATTCCTGGGCCAAAGATTCTCTTCTTGGAAAAGAAGTCCCCATAACTCCGCGAAGGGGAAAATTTCTATTTCCGGCAAGTTCCATAATCCAAACATAAACGGCAGCCTTTGTTTCCAAAAGAAGGGGTGAAGGTTTGAAACCTTCAAAATGTTCTTCATCACAAATTATAATTCCATTTTGCAGCCATGGCTTTTTATTATAAATACAACTGGTCCTTACAGTCGAATCAACAATGCGAATAATTTCTTTGTCCAATGAAAGCAATTGTAATTTTAAATCAGTCATATTTTTTCCAAACATTCAGCTTTACTAAATGGCATCTCAAAAATTATAATTTCAAGATGCAAGTCTGAATAAAAAATTCTTTGCTTAGTGCAAGTAAATCCATTATAATACAAAAGTCATGCTTGGTGTAATACTTTCGTCAACACTTGCTTTTTTTTCTACAGAAATTGATGATTTTCTTGCATTAATTTTTTTGATGGCAGCCGCTTCATCAAAGAAAGAAAAAATTGCAGTTTCTTGTGGCAAGTACGCAGGGCTTTTAATTATTTGTGCAGCATCTGCTTTGGCTGCAAATTACATTTCAAAAATTCCTTCTTACTTTGCAGGATTTTTAGGCTTGATTCCCATTGCCATTGCAGTGAAGGAAATATTTTTTTCTAAAAATGAAAATGAAAAATCTGACGAAAAAAAAAGCCTTGCAGACAAAAAAGAATTTCTGGATAAAAAACGCATAATGGTTTTTCTAGCAACAGTGCTTGTAACCATTTCTGCGGGATTTGACAATTTCGCAATTTACATTCCTTTTTTTACAACACTAAAAGGATTTGATTTTGTAGTTCTTGCGATTGTCTTTATAATTTTGCAGGCGCTTTTTTGTTTAGTGGCAACATTGATTGTAAATCAAAATGCGGTAAAAAGAGTTCTTGAAAACAAGAAAAACTTATTTACAGGACTTATATTTTTTGCCCTGGGAATTTACATCATGTTAAAAAATAAAACATTTGCATGGATTTTTGGATTATAGGCATCTTACAAAAAAATTGAAAATATTTTTTAGAGATGCCTATAATG
>CAVJHV010000165.1:0-3087 GCA_963649315.1 Treponemataceae bacterium
ATCTATTTAAAATTTTTTCCTTTACTAAAATTTTTTTTTGTCGAAATTTAAAAAGTAGTAATTTTAAAAACTATCGTACAAGGAAAGATTATGGCAAAGAAAAAAATTCACGTTTTGTATGATGCACCACTCACACTTACTTTGACAATTGTAGCAGCAATTTTATTTTTCCTGGATTTTTTAATTTTGAAGGGAAAAATTTCTGCCTCTCTTCTTACATCTTACGGCACTCTTTCAGACAAGGCTTTTTCTGCCTCAAACCCATTAAGTTATCTTAGAATTATTCTGCACGTTTTTGGAGTGCAGTCATGGTCAGCCCTTTTGATCAATTCAACATTTTTTCTTTTACTGGGAAAAAATCTTGAAGAAGAATATGGTTCCTTTATTTTAGGCCTGATGATTTTTCTGTCTTCACTTCTTTCCGGAGTGATTTTAATTTTTTGCCCTGTAAATTCTTCCGGTGCATACCCAATAATTTTTTTAATGATTTTTTTGTCAGCCGTAAAAATGATTAGTAAAAAAAATATTCAGATTTCATGGATTTTAATTTTTATACTTTACACCGCATATTCTATGGCAGCTGCTTTTGAAAATAATTCTTCTTTGATTGAAGGAAATAATTTTATAAAATTTTTCCAGTCAAACATTCCAACCTTTATTGCCATAGCTTCAGGCATTGCTTCAAGTCTTTTTGGATTTTTGTCTGTGCCTAAAGAAAGGCGTGCTTCAAAGAAAGCAAATTCTTTTGAAGAAAAAAATAAAACGTCTGATGACCAGGATGGCGAAACAATTGGTTCTTTAAAATTTTAAATGTAAAAGGGCATCTGGTAAAAAATCATTTTCAATGCTTTTTTACCAGATGCCCTCGAATTTTAAGCCTTTGAAATACAAAGACTTAAAATATCGCATTTTCATAGTTGACTCTAAAAATTGCAATTTTTAGAGGTTCCCCAAAAAAAGTGGCTGGACAGTGACCACTTTTTTTTAATTTGTCTGTACTATAGGAAAGGTGTGAATGTTTTTAAGAGAGGCGGTCAATTTACGAAATGTCTGCCTCTTTACGAAATGCCTGCCTCTTTATGAAAGACGTGCAACTTTACGAAATGCGTGCTGCTTTCCAAAAGATGCGGCTACTTTACGAAAGACGTGGTTGCTTTACGAAATACGTGCCACTTTCAAAAAGAAGCAGCCTCTTTCCAAACCATCATCCCCAAAAGCAGCGTTCTTTTCTCTATCTTCACCTTACAGAACAAACTTATTCAGTTCCGTATTTACCCCATTAATGTTGCTTTCGTTTTCCAAAGCATTGTCTTTGTTTTGTTCAACTGATTTAGAAAAATCAACAATCAAATTTTCAGATTCCTTTAATGCTTCATTTACCTGTTCAGACAAAACAACAACATCTTTAATTCCCTGGTCAATGGAAGCAGTGTAATCCGCCTGCTTGTTGATCAAAGAATTTATTTCACTTATTTGATTAGAAATTTCATTCGTTGCGGTAAGAGTTTCCTGGGCACCCACAGACTGTTCTTCTGCTGCGTTAGAAATTGTTTCTACCAGTTCCAGTTGAGTTTGAATAGAATTATTCATTTCGTCAAAAGCTTTTGATGTAGAATTAATTTTTTCCGAACTGCCGGAAATGGATTCAGCCAACTGACTGATCATATTTTTAATGTTCTGTGTTGATTCAGAAGTTGATTCAGCCAGCTTTCGAATTTCGTCAGCAACAACTGCAAATCCCTTTCCGCTTTCACCAGCGTGTGCCGCTTCAATTGCCGCATTCATAGCCAAAAGGTTTGTCTGTTCTGCAACACTTTCAATAACTGTTGTAACTTCCATCATCTGTTTTGATTTTTCAGTTATTTCGTAAATAAGCTGCAAGGTTCCGGACACTTCCTGGTTTCCATTTTCAGACAGCTGGGCCAGATTTACGGCCAGTTCCTTTTGCTTCTTTACCATTTCTCCAATCGAATTAATGTTTGCAACCATCTCTGTAATTGAAGCAGCATTTTTTTCGGTTTCAACAGTTTGTTCAGCAAAGAGGTTAGAAATTCTTTTTGCATCGTCAGTAAGATTTTCAATATTGACTTGAGTTTCCGAAAGCAAACTGTCGCGCTTGTCTGTCATTTTTGCAACTTCTTTTAATGTTACAATAATTTGATTTACACCAGCCGCAGAATTTTCAGATGTGTTTAAAAGAGTTCGGGCATTGTTGCTTACATTTGAAGATTGATTGCGGATGTTAGAAATTGTCATTCTTAAACTTTCAATCATCTTGTTGATTTCACTTTGATTTTCACCAAACTGATCAAATCCGGAAATATTTATTTTTTCAGAAAGGTCTCCGTGTTCGTGAATACTTTTTACGGTTTTTGTAGAAGACTGAAGTCTTTTTCTGAAATTTAAAAGTATAATCCAAAGACATGGCATAACATAAATAAAAAGAAAAAGAGATGTAATGCCAATCGTTTTCAAAAAGTGGGGCAGCCCTTGTGAACCATAAACAACGGCATTATATGCTGCAATAAACATGTTCCATGCAAAAAAGAATGCTGAATAAATGGCACTTTTTCCTACCGTCAGGGTAAAGTTTTTGATTCTGATTCCTTCAAGATCATGAATCTTTAATCTTTCAATATATTTGATTGCATAAGCATTATAGCAGTTTACGTTGTAGTTGATTGCCATAAAAGCGTATGCCAGGCATTGAACAAGGACAACCACAATCATGGCACCTTTTTCAAAAGGTGTGTTTCCCAAAGAAAAATCCCCGTGACTGGCCTTTATAAAAAAGAGACTTACATTTCCAATGTAGTATCCTGCAAAAATAATCAAAGGCGTAACAATTTCAAGCCTGGAAAATGTTTTTGCAAATGTCAGCTTTTCTTCTTTTGTAAGATTTTCTGTTTTTGCCTTGTTTACAATTGGAATTGCTTTTCTAAGTGCCAGGAATGCAAAAAGGGAAATCAAAAAAATCAAAAGCAAAATAAAGAGAAAGGTTGTTCCAAAAGTTGGAGCCCATTCTGCAAAAGTTTTATTGTGAATAAAAATAAATTGTGTTGCAGATAAAAGTGGCACCCCAAGAAG
>CAVJHV010000166.1:0-3036 GCA_963649315.1 Treponemataceae bacterium
AGGAAGTCTTTTCCGTTCTTCTGTCAGTGAAAGTGAATTGAAATCTTTTTTTGATAAGGCACTGTAACTATTCAAAAACGTCATTCAAAGCCTGAGCCAAAACTCAAGTATAGGAGAACGCAAAAATGAAAAAACTTATTGGAATTTTTATAATGTCTGTAATCTTGTTTTCATCTTTTGCAGAATCAAAAATGGTTCTGATTAAAGGCGGCACATTTACTATGGGAAGCCCGGAGACTGAACGCCAGCGAAACAAGGACGAAAGGCAGCATACGGTAACAGTCAGCGATTTTTACTGTGATGCCTATGAAGTTCAGCAAGATGACTATGAAAAAATTATGGGAAAAAATCCGAGCACTTATAAAGGCCCAAACCTTCCTGTTCAGAATGTAACTTACTTTGATGCCCTGGAATACTGCAATAAAAAAAGCCGGGCAGAAGGTTTTAAGGAATGCTATAAAATATCTGGCAGGGACGTTTCTTTTGATCGCAGTGCAAACGGCTACAGACTTTTAACAGAAGCAGAATGGGAATATGCATGCCGCTCAGGAACTACAACAATTTTTAATACAGGAAACTGGAATAATGTAAAAGATGCAAATTACTACGGAAGTTATCCTTATCTGATAGAAGAAAATTACATGCATCATACAGAAAAAAATGTTGTAACCGGTCTTGTCCGCGATAAACCGATTGCAGTTGATTCTTTGGCTGCAAACTCTTTTGGTTTATACAATATGCACGGAAACGTAAGTGAATGGGTTTTTGATTTTTATGGAGAATATGATGTTTCTGAAAAATTAAATCCTTGTGGTGCAAAAAAAGGAATCTACCGCGTAAACCGTGGAGGTGCCTTTAATGATTTTGGAAAACACCTTCGTTCTGCCTATCGCTCTGCAACAAATCCTTTGGACAGTGATCAGAATTTAGGTTTCAGAATTGCAAGAAATGCAATTGCAACAAGTGGAATTGTGCAAACTGTTTACGATTCTGAAATAAAATCTATTTCAATTCCTAAAAATCCTAAAATCCTTATTTCATATTTCAGTTATTCTGGAAACACTAAAAGTGCTGCAGAATATATTTTTGAACAGATGAAGAAAAAATATGGTTCTTCCAATGTAGATTTAGTTGAAATTGAAATGTTAAATCCTTATCGTGGCGGAATTTATGAAGCAAGCCAAAAAGATTTAAATGCAAATGCCCGCCCCCTTCTTAAAACAAAAGTTGAAAATATGAAAAAGTATGATGTTGTTCTGCTTGGTTACCCAACCTGGTGGGCTACAATTCCAATGCCAGTTATGACTTTTCTTGAAGACTATGATTTTAGCGGAAAAACAGTGGCAAGTTTTTCAAGTCACGGGGGAACTCGCCTTGGAGACAGTATTTCTGATTTAAGCAAAAGCCTGCCAGAAAGTTATGTCGGCTTTCCTTTTGAATTTTATTATGGTGGCGGAAGAGATTTAGAAAGTCGAATTGATGAATGGCTAAAAAAGAATGGATTATAGGTTATCTGTAAAAACACGATAATGGGTCTGTAAATGAAAAAAATCATAAAAGTCCTTGTTGATATTTTGATGTATGCGGATTTTCTCTTTTTGATGAATCATGGCGTTGTGCGTCTTTTAAATCTTCATGGAATATTTGGAATCTGTCTGTTCGGATTATTTATTGTTCATCATCTTTTGAATGTCGGATTTTATAAAGTTGCATTCAAAGGAAAATGGAACAAAAAAAGAATTGTGCTGAATGTAACAGACTGGCTTCTTTTTATTCTGATGATTTTAATGGCAATAAGTTCTGTTATGATGAGTGGCCTTGTTTTTGACTGGAGTGTGATTCGTGCAAGTCAGACTGCCCGGGTGATTCATTTGATGAGTACAAGCTGGGCTTTTATGGTTATGAGTTTTCATCTGTCTCTTCATACTTCAGGGCACTTAAAAAAAATTGAACGAAATTGCAATAAGTGGCAGAAAGTTCTTTTTTATGCAGTGCGAGTTTTGATTGTAGCCTTGGGAATTTTCTGTTTTATAAAATCTGAACTTTATGTATTTATGTTTAACACTGGTGGCTGGAAAATGGCTGCCCCAAATGTAGTTACAGGATTTTTGGAATATATTGCGATTACGGCTGGAGTGTGTTCGATTGGAGGAGGGGTGCGCAAAACGTAAGTTTTTGCGCTTACATCAACAAATGAAAAGTTAACTATCTCAACCAATCCAGTGCTTTTTCAGTTATTTTTCTATACCAGTCTTGCTCATCAGAACTTGATTTAGCTATTTCTTTTGAATATTCAAAAAATGCCTTTACCTGATTAGAATTTGGCGTGTAGTCAGCCTTAAATGAATCTTCAACCATTTTCCTGAAAATATTCAAGGGTAGAGGAATAATAGCAGATTTTCCGCCGTAGTAAGAAATATTTGTGTGATAAAGCATATAAAACTGGGCAATGCAAGCCTCATTTATCGTCGGTGCAATAAAAAGTCCGAAAGTTTCTCTACCAGTTTCTTTCTTCAATTTGCCTAAATGACGAGAAACTGGTTCACCTTCCATTTCATACTGTTTTTGACCGCTTGCCATTGTAACTTCAACAATCAAGTCAAAATCATCGTAGTTACAGACAATATCCGCCATGTTTCCCTGTGCAGTTGACATCGGGTTTCCAAAATCATCAAATTTCAGATTTGCTTTTATGTTTCCGCCATCAAGCATTGTCATTGCACGCCAAGTGTTCCATTCAAACATTAGAGGAACATCTGAAAGCTCGCTATTTCGTTTGGGAATCAAATCAAATATCTGCTGAATGTCGTCATACTGTTTGTAGTCTTTTATCTCAGAAATCTGCTTTTTGATTATTTCGTTTTTCTTTGCAATAAGCACATCATCAAGTTTTTCTTTTAATTCAGGGATTGAAAGAGTTTCTTTGATTTTTTCTTGAGTGAATTCAGTCTTTAGCTTTTCTATTAATGCTTTTTTATCATCTGTTAAAAGTTTTGGATATTCTGGATTTCCAAGATATTCAATATATCTTTCTTC
>CAVJHV010000167.1:0-3034 GCA_963649315.1 Treponemataceae bacterium
GCCCTGTGAATAATTCTTTTTGACCTAAAAAATATGCTTCAAGAGTTGATAAAAACAGGCTCTTTCCAAAACGGCGGGGACGACTTAAAAAATAAGGTGAACAAGTTTGTGCCAGATCGTAAACAAATGGCGTTTTGTCTACGTAGGCATAATTATTCTTGCGGAGTTTTTCAAAACTTTGAATGCCGATTGGCAAAAATCTTTTGTTAAGCATGGGGAAATTATAGCATATACAGGGAAGATTTACAGTATTTTTTAGAGAGATGACATATAAAAACAAGCCCGCCCTTCAAAACAAAGCCTTTTAGCAAAACTGAATATAATGTCTGGCTTGAAAATTTCAGGGAGTATATGACCTTGTGCGGAATGCCAAAAGTTGTGCGGCTCTTTATTGAACAAAAAATGTGGGCGGTTCAGATTGATATACTACGCCCCCTTAGCCTAGCCTTCTACACGCCCCAACACACTTCAAACGGTCAACCGTCTTCTCCAGGCAACTACGCCCAAAACGATAATCATTCAAAATTTCACCGACCTTTTTTTTCATTCGTCTTCTAGTTTTCTGCAAAATCCCCACATCATCAGCACAAAGTCTCCAGCCCAGAAAAGGAAGTCCATCCTTACACAAGCCAAAAACTGGCGTCTTTAGCGTAAGGAAAAGTTTTTCCCGGGAAAATTTTTCAATCTGAACAAAAATCCTTTTTAATTCCTGTCTTGAAGAAGCAAAAACTGCTATGTCGTCCATGTAACGCACATAACCAGAGGGGTTCAATTTTTCCAAAACAAAATGGTCAAGTGGCGAAAGGTAATAATTTGCAAAAAACTGACTGGTCAGGTTTCCGATGGGAAGCCCCCTTTTATTACCATCGTTAGAAAAAGAATCAATTATGTTGAACAGAAGACTCAGGCATTTTTTATCTTTTATAATTCTTATCAAAAGCGACTTTAAAACCCCATGGTCAATGGTGTCAAAATATTTTTTCATATCCAGCTTTAAAAAGCATTTCGAAGATTGTGCCATTTTTAAGGCATAGCGGGCAGCCGAATGAGTTCCTTTGCCCTTGCGGCAGGCGTAAGTGTGATAGATAAACTGGCGTTCAAAAATAGGCTCAAGAACATTCATTATTGCATGGTGGACAATTCTGTCTGGAAAAGGGGCAGCGGAAATTATACGCTGTTTTGGGTCTGTAATCGTAAACTGCCGGTATTTTCCATGAGTGTAAGTTCCGCTTAAAAGAGATTTTCTTAAATCTTCAAGATTTTTTTCGTAATTTTCGTTGAATAAAAGGACTTCTTTTGAAAGCCGCTTTTTTTTTGCTGCCTTGTAATAGGCCAGATGCAGATTTTGGATATCAGCAATTTGTTGAATCAGGTTTTTCTGTCTTTTCATTTTGTGATGATGATTTTATGAATTTACGCAGAACTGCAAGAACATCGTTGCCATATTTTTCAATTTTTACCTGCCCCACGCCACCAATTGCAGCTAGTTTTCCCAGATTATCTGGTTTTGCCTTTACTATGTTTGCAAGCACTTCATCTGTAAAAACCACAAATGGAGGCACACCGTCCCTTTTCGCAAGCGATTTTCTAAGTTCCCTCAAATCTGCAAAAATCGCAAATTCATCAGGGGGCAAAACCTGCATATAGTCAGTTTTATTTTGTGACGATGACATTGATGATTTTACACCTCCACTTCCTTCCGCCTGGACATATTCCACCAGAACACACCACGAAGGCGTTTCACCCGCAACAAATTCCGAACGCACACTTACAATCCTGTGGGTCCGCAAAAACACATTTAAATTTTCTTCTGTCTGTTCACTGCCACTTGCCGGCAGCATAAAAGTTTTGTACTGCATATAAAAAAACAAACACGGCGAAGCCTTCGCTAAGACTTTTTCTTTGCTACCAGCACCGTCGTGCCCATAAACCCTGCCAACTGGCCGGTTTGAATTTTTCGCATAAAGAGCTGCCTGGTATGTTACTTTGGACATGCCTGGCCGCTCTCTTCTGCACGATATTTTTCGGTTTACCCTATTATTGGTTCTGCGCGTATGCAAAAAAATAAGGGTGAGCTGCGCGGAGCGAACCACGCGGAAGCCGTTGTTGCTGTTGCGGTTGTACGGGTTGTTGTTGTTACGGTTGGAAACGGTGCAGTTGCTGGCGTTGTTGTTCCAACTGCCGCCACGTTGCACACGGTTACTACCGGACGAAGGCCCAGTTTTTTTAGAACCTGCTTACAACACAAACCTGTTCGCTCTTGCTGAAAAATACCATTTATTTTTCTAACTCAAAGGTGCGCTACAGGCAAGCCGCTTCGCGCTACCGCTGCTTCGCTTGCTTGCCTTACGCTGCACCTTTGAGACCCTACCAATATAGGGTTACTGCGCGGAGCGAACCACGCGGAAGCCGAGGAGGCTGCTGCGGTTGTACGGGTAGCTGTTGTTACGGTTGGAAACGGTGCAGTTGCTGGCGTTGTTGCCCCAACTGCCGCCACGAGGCACACGGAAACTACCGGACGAAGGCCCAGTAGCTGTAGCGGAGCTTATACTACTGCTATACCAGTCCCAGCACCACTCCCATACGTTACCGCTCATGTCGTATATGCCAAGTCGGTTTGCAGCTTTCTTTCCTACTTCGTGGGTTCCTTTCCCCTTTGCGTCATTTGTTACATCACTTGCACCTGTCGTTCCTGTATCGTTGTTGTAGCAATACCAGCCTACAGTATCCAAGCCACTGTTACTTTTTGAACTGTAAGTTGTATTAGTAGCGGTATCTGCACCGCTGAATGTGTAGTTCCAGTCATCTGCTGTCGGGTCACCACCGCGGGCTGCGTATTCCCATTCTGCTTCTGTTGGCAGACGGTAACCGTTGGCATTTTCTACTAAAATTACGTCAGCTGCGGTAATGTGGTTACTTTCTACAGTCGTTACAGTAATGTTATAGGCTTTAGTAAGACCTTCTTTTTCACTTCTTGCATTACAGTAATAAACTGCATCGTACCAGGTAACGTTTTCTACAGGGCGTTTGCCGT
>CAVJHV010000168.1:0-3031 GCA_963649315.1 Treponemataceae bacterium
TTTTCGCCGTATTTTTGTTCCAGAAGCGATTTTGTTTCCTCTTTGTTAAAAGTAATTTTCTTTCCGCTGTTCCATAAAGCGTCGCCCGTTTTTTGCATTGTTTCCCATTCGTTTAAGTTTGAGCCGATTAAAAGAGAGTATTTTTCACCGTTCTTTGGAAATCCGTTTTTGCCGGCAATGTCGTCAGGAATAAAGTCGCCGTCAACGTAAGGTTCCCACGAAAGAGAATAGCCTTCGCCAAGAGATGCTGGAATTTTGAATTCTTTTCCTGTCTGCTCAAGTGCCTTGTCGGAAGCTTTTGCAAGGTCAGAATAAGGAACGCTCTGAAGCTTTTCAAAATCATCTTTTGTAAGCCCAAGATTTTCAAGAGTAAGTTCTGTAACGCGCTCAGATGCCGCTTTTGGTGTCCAGAGAACGCCCATTGTTTCTGTTGCACCGCTTTGAACGATTCCGCGCTTAAAAAGTCCTTTTGCGTAAGGAGTTTCCATAAGGGCAAGAACTTTTGCGCCACCTCCGCTTTCTCCAAAAAGAGTTACATTGTTTTTGTCCCCGCCAAAGTCTTCGATGTTTTCGTTAATCCACTTTAGAGCCTGAACCAAATCATAAATTCCCACGTTGCCAGAATATTTGTATTCATCAGAATAAGAAGAAAGATTCAAGTGACCAAGCACGTTGAGCCTGTGATTTACGCTTACTACAACCACATCGCCTTTTTTTGAAAGATTTTCGCCATCGTAGGCAGGCTGTTCACTTGCAGAACCTGCCATAAATCCGCCGCCATGAAGCCAGACCATTACCGCACGTTTTTTATTATCCGCAAATGGAGTCCAGATATTTAAGTTCAGCGGATTTTCACTCATATTGTCAGGACCAGCAGTTCCCGGGAAAAATCCAGTTTGAAGAGAAACTGAACCGTATTTTGTTGCGTCAAAAATTCCACTCCACTTTTGAACCGCCCTTGCAACGGTAAATCTTTTTTCAACCTGTGCGTAAGGAATTCCTTTAAATGAATAGATTCCATTAGAAACACTTCCGCGAACCAGGCCGTTTTCTGTTTTTACGACAGGGTTGGACGAAATGGAAGCAGATAATGCCTTGTATTCTTTTTCAGGAATCCGCTCGAACCACTGAACGCCGCTTTTTGAAGGATTTGTGTTTACCGCAAGATGTGCAAAACTTGAATCAGAAGTCGCACCATGCCAATGCTTAACGTTTGGAGGACAGAAGGCAACATCGCCGGGGTACATTACTTGAACCGGCTCGCCTTCAAGCTGATGAAAGCCGATTCCGTCCGTTGCAATTAAAATCTGACCGCCCTCGTGGGTGTGCCAGCCATTGTAAGTTCCTTTTTCAAATACAACATTGTGAATACCTGGCGCGCCTGCTTCGTTTGGACTTTCAAGCACATCAGAAAGATAGACCGGGCCTGAAAAGTTTAGAGAAGCAAAAAGTTTTCCGTTTCCGAACATAAAGGTATCAGCAGAAGTGAGTTTTCTTCCCTTGTATTCTTCTGCGTCAAGATTTTCATACCATTGTGCGCTCACATCTTCGTGAACATCTTTTCCCGGCTCTGCCTTCCAGTCTGCGTCGTAAATTACAATCTGACTAAACCAGCTGTCGGCAGTTGCTCCGTGCCAGTGCTTAACGCCAGCCGGAATATGAAGAACGTCGCCTTTCTGGATAATCTGAGCCTTTTCGCCTTCTGCCTGATAGTAGCCGCGTCCGCCGGTAACAAGAACTTCCATTCCGCCGTGAACGTGCCAGGTGCTGTGCGAGCCGGGTGCAAAAGTTATGTTGTTCGTAACCGGAAAATTGTAAAGCGAATCTTTTTGAATCAGATTCTTAAAATAAACAGTTCCAAAAAAACGTGCACTAACGTCATCTCCAAGCGGAAAAGTCAAGTCGTTTTTTGAAATGATTTTTCCACCTGAAACATCTGTTTTTACAGCACTTTTTGTGCTTGAGCAGGCAGTAAGCGAAAGTGCCAGAATCCCGGCAAATGCCGCCGCAAGAATATTTTTTTTCATTTGTATCTCCAATAAAACTTCGGTCCGCCCCATATCTTTAATCTCACAGGGCGGTCTGATTTTTCCTACAATCTTTTTCCAAAGAATTCAGAAAGCTTGTTTGTCGCCTCACTAACGTATTCTTCTTTCCAGTAAGTTTTGATGTGGGAAGCGCCGTCAATCAGGTAAAGTTCCTTGTCAGCTGTTCCGCTCGCCTTTTTAAAAGCATCTTCACTCATATAAAGCGTGTCAGCAGCAGAACCTGCAATCATTAAAAGCGGCTGATTTACTAAGTCCATCCTGTCCTCAACATCGAACGCTATAAGCTTAAGAAAAGATTCAGTCGTGTAGCTTCCTGTCGCGTGCGGATGACGGTAAGAAAGTCCGTAGTAATCGATTCCGTCCTTGTAAAGACCTTCACCCTGGCTTTCCATAATCTTACGAAGTTCATCATCGTCTTTGTGAGGCGGCAAAAATCCTTCGTAAAGAATGTTGCCTTTAAGCTCCTCGTTGCGGGCATTGCTTGCCTTTAAAAGACGCTCCTGAATTGTTGAAACCTGTCTGTCGCCAAAACCGTTTCTTCTTACACGGCCAGAGTTGAACATTGAAAGAGTTGCAACTGCGCGGATTCTCTTGTCGGTCTGGCTTGCAGCAAGTGTGTAGCCGCCACCACCGCAGATTCCAAGCGAACCGATTGTTGCGCTGTCAACTTTTTTAAGCTGAACAAGATAGTCAACCATTCCGCTAATGTCGTTGATTCTGTTTGCAGGCCAGTCGCGAAGCCTGGGTTCACCGCCGCTTGAGCCCTGATAGCTTGCGTCTGCCGCAATCGTGATAAATCCTTCTTCTGCCAATTTCTGAGCATACAAGCCCGCAACCTGTTCCTTACATCCGCCGTTAGGATGAGCCACCGTAAGCGCAGGATATTTCTTTGAGTCCGCTTCATCATAGTCCGACGGAAGATAAAGGTTTGCTGAAATCGCAATTCCATTCAAATTATAAGTAACTGGCCGGATATTCACCTT
>CAVJHV010000169.1:0-2883 GCA_963649315.1 Treponemataceae bacterium
TTTTAAGATTTTATTTTCATTAAAAATTTTCCCCCGGGGAATTTCAAAAGAGCGGAAAAAAATCCCCAGTCTTTTGCACAAAAGTTCAACATAAGAAGCGTCCCCTGCGCTTTCACTTTTTTCCCGGATATTATGATTTACCGTCACCACCTTAAGAGTCAAATCATCAAAAGAAAAAGACTGCTTTATTTTATGCAGGGCCAAAAGCATGCTGACAGAATCCGCTCCACCGCTAACCGCCAGAGCCAAAGTCAACTTTTCATTTAATTTTATGCGCGAAGACTCGAATGCCAAAAGAACTTTATCTTCAAACTTCATACAAAAAGAATACAGTATTTTAAAAAAGTATAAAAGGAAGGCAAAAAAAATCCCCGCACAAAAGTGCAGGGAAAAATCTAATTCAAGTCAGCCCTAAAAGTTCAATTTTCAGGAACTGCCTTTATAAAATTATTTCTTTGGAGGTGCAATTGAAACGATGAGAGCATCAGCCTTTGTAAGAACTGTAACTGCATCCCCCAGGTTCAAGTCAGAAACTGCGAACTTTCCACCAATTTCCAACTTAGAAACATCAGCAGAAATTGATTCAGGCATATCCTTTGGCAAAGCCTTTACCTTGATTTCAGGAATGTGCTTTACCATAAATCCACCCTTCAAAACACCAGCTGGAGTTCCAGAGTAATGAATCTTCATAACAGCAGTAACAGGCTTCTGACCTGAAACAATGTGGAAGTCAGCATGAAGATTTCTGTCTGACCTGATGTCATATTCAGTATCTTTGATGTAAGCTAAATTGTCTTTACCATCAATCTTAAGGTTTACAAGAGTTGTCTTTGTAATTGATCTCCAAGCCTTTGAAAATTCAGCAGCGTCTACATCAAGCATAATAGATTCGCCCTTTTCGTTGTATGCAACAGCAGGGATATGACCTGTAGCACGCAGTTTTTTTGCTGCAACTTTACCTGCTTCCTTACGAGTAGTTGCATTAATAACAAACTGATCCATGAGTTTACTCCTTAAATATTTTCGTAGCTGGGACGGCTGGACTCGAACCAGCGGAATGATGGCACCAAAAGCCATTGTCTTACCACTTGACGACGTCCCAATTTTTTTGAAGGCCCCCAGAATTCAAAAGAATAGAAGTGCCTTTTTTGGCCGCCTCTAAAAAGTGCAATCTTTTAGAGGAACCTTTATACTAAAAGCTTCAAAGACTAATCTTCAAAACCATCAGCTTCTTCGACATGTCCGCTGTTATATTCAGACAAAATCTTATCCTGAATTTCATTTCTGAATTCAGGACTAATAGGATGAGCCACATCCTTATATTCACCATTCGGCGCTTTGCGACTAGGCATTGCAATAAACAAGCCTGTTTTGCCTTCGATAATCTTTAAATTATGAACAACAAAAGCGTTATCGAATGTAATAGTTACGTAAGCCTTAAGCTTACCCTGATTTGATACCTTTCTGATACGTGTTTCTGTAATTTTCATAAACTTCCTCCAGTTTTAGATGAAAATTATTTTTACTGATGTAAAACCAGCGTTTTGTATTGACTGAGCAGACTTTTTTCAGCCGCTTTTGCCTTTTGTAAATCATCAAAAAGAGCAAAAAAAGTTGAACCAGAACCGCTCATATCCAAAAAATCAGCGCCTGTTTTTTTCAGGCTTTCAAATGCCTTTTTCAAATCCTCATTCTTTTCACAAAGAGGAAGTGTAAAATCATTCTTCATTTGCCATTGACCCAGGGGCTTTTTCCATTCATCCAAAAGCCATTCAAAAGAATCAGCCTTTGAAACAAGAGAAAAACGCTGCTTATAAAAATCAAGCGCCTCATAAGCCTCTTTTGTAGAAACCGACAAAGCCGGCATCAGCAAAAGAAGGGCAAAATCTTTCCTTGCAGGAATGGACCTGACCTTTTCACCCCGCCCTTCAACCACAGCCGCATACACACTGGATTTTGTGTAAGAAGCAGTCGCTTCAAGAGCCTTTGTAAAAAAGAAAACATCACTTCCCACAAAAGACGAAAGCTGCATCATATCAGAAAGCTTTAAATGCGCATTTAAAAGACTGTCAATGGATTTAATAAAAGAAGAAGCATCACTTGAGCCGCCCCCCAATCCACCACCAGCAGGTATACATTTTTCCAATTGAACATGCACACCACTTTGAATGCCAGTCAGCACGCAGAAAGCTTTGTATGCCTTAGAAATCGTATTTTCAAGAGGCAGTTCCATTTCTTTACATTCAACAATGCATTTGCCCTTATCCGCATCCTTCAAAAGAGTCACCTTTATTTTGTCAAACAAAGGAACAGTCACAAAAATGCTCTGCAAATTATGAAAACCGTCTTGCCGCCTGTCCAAAACCTTAAGTCCCACATTAATTTTCGCGGGACAAAGCACAGACACAGATTCCTGCATACGAAAAGACTATATATTTTCCCCAAAAAAATGTCAATATTCTGAAGCATACCTCTTTTTGTTTAACGTGCTGTCCGTGACTACGCTGCCGCTCCGGTGCTCAGCTTCGCTTCGCACGCACTTCGTGCTCACTACCATCACGGCTAGGCGCATTTTGAAACCTGAAAATAATTTCGTAAAAGGGAGCCTCTAAAAATTGCAATTTTTAGAGGCAACTATGAAAATGCGACATTTTAAGTCTTTGTATTTCAAAGACTTAAAATTCGAAGGCATCTGGTAAAAAAGCATTGAAAATGATTTTTTACCAGATGCCCAAAATAAAAAAGCAAACAAAATATACTGTTTTTAAATTCGCTTGAAATGCTCCCGCAGGGAACCTAAAAAGTGCTCCGGTGGAGCAAAGCTCCAACCGGCTCCGTACATTCAAGCGCGCATTTAAAAACATAAAATCTTTTTTGAAAAAG
>CAVJHV010000170.1:0-2811 GCA_963649315.1 Treponemataceae bacterium
GTTCTCAGTTCTCAGTTCTCAGTTCTCAGTTCTCAGTTCTCAGTTCTCAGTTCTCAGTTCTCAGTTCTCAGTTCTCAGTTCTCAGTTCTCAGTTAGAAAACTCTTTTTTTATAAAAAATATAGTTCATAAAAACAAGACCGCCCTGGTCCGCAAAAAATGCGAGGCCCGGGCGGTCTTTTTGTTTTTAAATTTCATCATTACAACAGGAGAAAAAGATAAAAATAAATGCTGAAAAAGTTGTAGAAGAACTTTTCAAAAAAATAACAGAAACGGGCTTGTATGCAATGAGCAAGACAGATTTTTATGACTATGTTCTTTATCTTTTAGATAAGCATAGTGAAAATCATTTTCTGTCTGGCAATACAAATTTTGAAAATGCCCGATTGTTAAAAATCCCAGAATCCAGAGTAAAGAGTCTAAAACTAAATATTGACCTTAAGTTTTGTGAAGAATCTGAAAAAGACAGCCTTGTGGTAATCACAAATTTTCTTTCAAAGTTGACTGAATCAAATTTTATAAGCGATGAAAGCAAAAATCGTTATATTTTTGTGCTTGATGATAAATATACGCGTATGTGTATTAAAGCGTTTTGAAAAAGTCAGGTACAACACTTGATTATAGTTTTAATTCTGAGCGTGTAAGTCTTGAAAAAGATGCCTTATGTGCCTTTCTAAAACAATATTCAGAAGATTTGGAAAAACGGATTTCAGATAAGCAGGCTACTGACGATATTAAGCAAATTTGCACAGATTTACTTAAAGAATATGTTCCAGCGGGAAATTTAATTGCCAAGCTTCCAAAAATTGCAAAAACAGTGTTTCAAAAACTGCATAAATAGTTTTTGTTCAAACTGAAAAAATAGAAATTCATCAATTCATTATGGAGGAAAAAAGATGAAAAAATCAATTAAAAATCTTGCAGTGTTGTTGCTTGCAGGATTAGTTTTAGGATTTGCAGGCTGTAAAACAGAATCAGATGATTCTACATCGGCAGATACTACTGCCCCTGCAAAAGCAACTTGTGTAACCGGAACTTATTCAAGCGAGAAGGCAAGTATTACCTTGAACTGGACAAATCCAACAGATTCTGATTTTGACCACGTAGAAATCTGTTATACAATAAATGACGGAACTTCAAATTCAGAAAAAACAACAGCAGAAAAAGTAACAGGAACAAACAAAACATATTCAAGTATTGATTCTAGCAAAGCATATTACACGTTCTACCTTGTAAGCGTAGATAAACTTGGAAACAAGAGCAAAGAGAAAACTTATAAAGTAGGTGTAAACACAAGTGTGAGCAATATACCTGAAGGCTTTGTAGAAGTTCCAGCAGCTTCAATAGAAGGAACAGAAACCTGGACGCCAATTTCAGATGTATTTGTAAGCGGACGTGCTCTTGCAATTGCTTCATTCTACATGTGCGACCACGAAGTAACACAGGATGAATTTAAAGATGTAATGGGAAGCCTTCCTAGTACATCTAATATGGCAAATACAGACGGAATAGCAGGCAACAACCCTGTAAATTATATGAACTGGTATGATGCGATAGCCTATTGTAACAAACTTTCTGCAAAAGAAGGGTTAACTCCTTGTTACACAGTAAGTGGAATTACAGATTGGGAAAGCTTTGCATATTCAAGTGTTCCAACTTCAAGTGATACAACCTGGAATGCAGCAACCTGCGACTTTACAGCCGACGGCTATCGTCTGCCAACAGAAGCCGAATGGGAATGGGCTGCCCGCGGTGGAGAAAGCTACGACTATGCTGGAAGTGACACAATAGATGATGTTGCCTGGTATACAAACAATTCAAGCAGTAAAACGCACGAAGTAAAGAAAAAGACTAAAAACGGCTACGACTTATACGACATGAACGGCAACGTATGTGAGTGGTGCTGGGACAGGGCTAGCAGTATAGAAACCTCTACAGCTGCTACTGGCCCCGCGTCTGGTGGTTGCCGCCGTTTCCGCGGGGGCGGCTGGCGTTCCGGCGCCGACAGCTGCGCCGTTTACGGCCGGGGCGACTTCGACCCGGAGTACCGCTTCAACAACCTTGGCTTCCGCGTGGTTCGCTCCGTGCAGTAAGTAGGCGCAAAAAAAATATCATTCTGGGGCTAAAACTGTCATGCTGAACTTGTTTCAGCATCTCCGTGTTATAGATCCCGAACCGTCACCCTGAACTCGTTTCAGGGTCGGGATGACAGGTTGTAAAGTTCGGAATGCTAGCACTTTTATAACCGCCTGCCTTTTGTTTTGAAGGGCGGGCTTGTTTTTATATGTCATCTCTGTAAAAAACACTGTAAATCTTTCCCATATATGCTATAATCCAATTATGGCTCAAGGAAGATTTTTGCCAATCGGCATACAAACATTTTCAGAAATCCGTTCCCGCAATGCAGTTTACGCAGACAAGACGGCTTTTGTTTACAAGCTTGCAACCGAAGGAAAGCCTTATTTTTTAAGCCGTCCCCGCCGTTTTGGAAAGAGCCTTTTTCTTTCTACGCTAAAGGCTTATTTTGAAGGCAAAAAAGAACTTTTTACCGGCCTTGCTCTTGAAAAGTTAGAAAAAAACTGGATTGAATACCCTGTAATTTATTTAAATTTTTCGCAGACTGGTTTTTCCACCGATGAAAATTTAAAGGCGGTTTTAAATTCTTTTCTTTTAGAATATGAAGAAAAATATCAAATTACCCAAAATGAAACGATTTTTGCCCTTAGGTTTCGAAATATCATTCGAAAAGCAAATGAAATTACCGGCAGGCAGGTTGTAATTTTAATTGACGAGTACGACAAGCCGATTTTAGA
>CAVJHV010000171.1:0-2798 GCA_963649315.1 Treponemataceae bacterium
TTTTCATATGATTCACAGCTTTTTTTTCGGTAAGATTTAACGTGATTCAATGCGAACACTTGACAATTTGTCATGGGGGGGGGTACAATTTTTGTGATATTTTTCATTTGGAGGAAAATTATGAAAAAACTTAATTTATTTTTGTGTGCAGCAGTTTGTGTCGCTGGCTTTTCCCTTTTGGGGTGTGGCCCCAAGGAAAATTGGACAACAGTAGAAAAGTTTGCCCCTGCTGCCGGAACTTATGCAATAAAGGTAGAAACAACTTCATCAGTGTCAACAACCTCTTCTGTGGTTAAACAAACAACTAAAATCGAAGGCTCTATGACTTGTGTTATTGAAGGAACAGAGGACACTTCAATTGTTAAACAGAAAGATGTATCTTACACAACTGAATTAATTATGAAATTTCCTTCGGAAACTACATATAATGCTGCGAAACAATCATTTACTGATCAGACCGGTTGCACTTTTGATGACGACAATCTTACTGTAATAGTTAAAACATCTGAAGATGGGGAAGATGGTGATATGACTTATTCAGAATTTTGCTCTACATTTAGCGAAAGTGAAAACTGGACTTTTGAAAGCAGTTCTTTTGGCAACTGGAGGATTACTTATAAAGAAACAGATGAAACTGAAGGTACTACTACCGAAACTACTCTTACTATGACCTTGCAGTAATAAAGCTATTCTAAAAACTGTCGCCTGCACTTATATTTGCAAGCGGCAGTTTTTTTTTGCTTTACTCACAAAAATCCAAAACAATTTTTTAATTTTCTGGACGTGACCTTGAAACTTCGTTGGATGTCAGCCTGAAAGTTTCGCACATTCGTACCCGCCACGGGTAGGACTAGACTTCTCACTGAGCCTTCAGCTCCATTAAGGAAAAATAATTGTCTACCGCCGCCCAGACAGTTTAAAAACAAAAAGCGCCTCCTCCAAAAGAAGAAGCGCCTTTCTTTTCGAAAAAGTTATTTGTCAAACTTTCTCTTTACCTTCAGCGTAGTAGTCATTTCAAGAGCTTCCTTCAAAATCGTAATCTTTGAAATGCGCTGGTAAGGCAAAAGATTTTTATTCACCCTTGCAACAATTTCAGAAACCAGTTTATAAACTTCTTCATCAGAAGCAGTTTCTCTTGTAAGTTTTGCCTTTGTAAAAAGATCGTCTGCCGGGTAAATCATTGCTTCCAAAGCCTCAGACTTTGTTGCTTCATCCGCAATATATCCCTTAACTGTCACTTGCTGCAAATCAGTTTCCAGCTGGAAAGCATCCTCAATTTCTTCAGGGTAAACATTCTTTCCGCCTTCAGTAACAATCATATTTTTTGCACGGCCAGAAAGCATTACATAACCTTCACTGTCCTGCCAGCCCAAGTCACCTGTTTTAAACCAGCCGTCTTCCGTAAACATCTTGGCTGTTTCTTCAGGCATTTTGTAGTAACCCTGCATTACCATCGGGCCCTTAACGCAAATTTCACCAACACCGTCTGCGTCAGGATTATTAATCTTAAGTTCCATGTAACCTTCAAAAGGTGAACCAATAGATTCAATTTTAAAATGTTCCACAGGATTCAAAGTAAGAATTGGAGAAGTTTCCGTCAAACCGTATCCCTGAACAAAATCAATTCCCAGCTGCTGGTACTTTTTAAAGATACTCTTTGCCAAAGGACCGCCACCACAAATTGCAATTCTTAAAGTGTAAAGATTTGCCTTTTGCAAAACACCCTTGAAAAGTTTTTTACCAATGTTAACACCAAAAACTTTTTTTACAAAGAAAGAGAATCCCATCAGTAAGCGGATTATTCCGTAAACCAAAGCGCCTTTTGCACGAATGCCCTTCATAATTCCAGTAATCAACTTGTTGAACAAAAGAGGCACGCCCAAAAGCATTGTAATTTTTCCTTCCTTCAGTTCCTTCATCAAGCGGGTAACAGCCATGCTTTTACCAAAGACAACTTCTGCACCCACAGAAATTGATTCAATGAATACAGCCAGCATTGTGTAAGCATGATGGATTGGAAGAATGGCATAAAAAACATCTGTTTCGTAAAGGCGCATGTGTGTCTGAGCAATGTAACAGTCAGAAACAAGATTTTTGTGACTGAGCATTACGCCCTTTGGCACACCAGTTGTTCCACTCGTAAAAAGAATGGCTGCAGTTTCGTCACACTTAGCTGCCTTAATTTCCTTTTGTTCTGGGGCCGAAAGATTGTAAACATACTTGTCTTCATGAGATTTGTTCAAAGACAGAACCTTGTACTTGCGTCTTTTAGAAGCATAGTATTCATACTTATCATCATCCACAAAAAGAAATTTTGGTTCAGCGGTCTTTAAAAGATTTTCCTGCTCTTCATTGTGCAGCCCAAAATCCATAGGACAAATTACGCCGCCGGCATACAAAGTTGCCAGATAAACAATTGCCCATTCCGGAGAATTTTTTCCAGTTACTGCAACATGATCACCATGCTCCAGCCCATTCTTTACAAGATAGTTTTTTAAAGTCTGAACTTTTGCATAAACTTCATTGTAAGTAAGAGTGTTCTTAGAACCATTAGGGCCTTCAAAGTCAGTAAAGCAAGGTCTGTCACCAAAACGTTTTACAGTAATGCTGAACATTTCTGGAAGTGTAGGCCATTCACCCTTAAAATCTTTTCCCCTGAAATCTTCAAGAAAAGCCATAGGATTGTAGTTTTCTTTCTTCTTCAATTTTTACTCCTCAAAAAAAGAATTCAATTTACAAATTTGATTCTCTCTAAGAATCAAGAAGCTATAACGCAAGCATTATACTATATTTGACAC
>CAVJHV010000172.1:0-2744 GCA_963649315.1 Treponemataceae bacterium
GAATTAAAAAAAGTAAAAATCCCGGATGTTGAACTTTATGAAATTGCAAAAAAAACATATCAGGAATATCACAGGGAACTTGATTTACAGTTAAGAGAAAAAGCTCAAAGTGATGCTGAACTTATGGTTGAACAAAACCGCACAATGGCTCAGCTGGAAAAATTTTCCCAACTCTTAAAAAAATATCCTGAGCTTCAGGAATTTTCAAAAAATACTGACATCAACACATTTATGAACACAATAAGGAATTTAAAGTAATGTCTGCTTTTGAAGGAAAAAGAATATTTGCCATTCGTGGAGCTGCCTGCTCGGAAAATACCAAGGATGATATTTTCTTGAACACAGAAAATCTCTGTCGTGAAATTTTTAAAAAAAATAAAATAAAAGCTGAAGACTTAATTTCTATTCAATTTTCGCTAACTCCGGATTTAAACCAGCTGAATCCAGCTACTGCTTTAAGAAAGGGAAATACCGGTCTTGACACATCTAAGGTTGCACTTTTCTGCTGCCAGGAAGCTGTAATTGAAGGAATGCTGGAAAAAGTGATTCGTGTTATGGTCACAGTTTATTTGGACGAAGAAGCTGAAATTTTTAATGTTTACCAAAATGGTGCTGAAAAACTTCGCCCCGATTTTGTAAAAGCATGTCAGAAAAATGAAGTTGAAAAAGTGAGTGGAATTTTAAAAAAATCAAATTCAGTGGAGTCTGCAAAATAAAATACCGTCTATGAAAATTTGGATCGCAACAAGAGAATATGCCGAAATTGCAGAAGCAGGCGGTGTAAAAAATGTATCTTCCTCTTTATCTCAGGCTTTAAAAGATGCCGGCCACCAGGTTACAGTTTTTATTCCAAACTATGCCTGTACAAATACGAATTTTTTAGACTCCTATCAAAAAGAATTAACTTTTCCAAATCGCAAAAAATCAATTACAGTAAAAATCAATGGAAAAAATATTTCTGTTTTTTATGGTTTTGGTTCTTTAAATGGAGTGAAATTTATTTTTATAAACCATCCGTCATTTGCAGAAAAAAGAGGTGTCTACTGTTATACAAGGTCAGACCAGGAAGAAAATCCTTTGCATGTAAACGGGCAGGGGCACAAGGATTCATTATTCATGGATGTTCTTTTTCAAAAAGCTGTTTGTGCATTTGCCAATCTTTGTGATGAAAAAGATGCTCCACAAATTCTTCACTGCCAGGATGCTACAGCCGCACTGATTCCAGCTCTTGTAAAATATGGAATTGATCTGGAAAAGAAAAAAAAGGCTTTCTATAAAAACACCAGGTGTGTCGTTACAATTCACAATGCAGGCCCGGGTTATCATCATGAAATCTATACAATAAAACAGGCTCATAGCCTTACAGGGTTAAGTATAAAAGTTTTGCTTTCTGCATTAAATCCTGAAAATAAAAAATTAGTTGAACCTTTTTTACTGGGGGCAAGAAAGGCTTATTTTACGACTGTGTCACCCCAGTATGCCCAGGAAATTTATTCAGGCCAGACTCAAACCCAGGGGCTTTCAAAAGGATTTGAAAATAAAAAAATAAAAATCAAGGGAATTACAAACGGAATTGATTATGAAAGATATAATCCTGCTTCAAAAAAAGATTCCCTTCTTCCATTCGAATTTAATCCAATTGAGCACGATTTTAAAGGCAAGCAGGAATTAAAAAAATATTTTTTTGAAAACTTTGCTTGTAAAGAAAAGACTTTTCCTAATGAAAAATTCAAAGACATTTATAAATTCGGTTACCTTTGTGAGGAAAAAGATTCTGCCCTTTTTGTTTACCAGGGGCGGGTTGTTTCTCAAAAAGGAATTGTTCAGTTAGCCCAGGCCTGCCGCATAGTTTTAGAAAAAAAAATAAATGCAAGATTTGTTTTTATGGGCCAGGGACAAAGTGAACTTGAAAATCTTTTGTCTTCAGTCGCAAATGATTTTCCTGGTAAAGCCGTTTATTTCAGGGGTTACGATCGTTTTCTTTCCAGACTCTGTATTGCCCAGTCTGATTTTTCCCTTATCCCCAGCGAGTTTGAACCTTGCTGCCTTGAAGATTTTATTTCTCAAATTTACGGAACAATTCCTCTTGCCCACAAAACTGGCGGTCTTGGAAAAATTCTTGATGAATACAACGGCTACTTATACGAAAACAATAATCCTCAGGAAATTGCCTCTCTTATCACTTCGCTTGCAAAAATCTACAGCAACATAGGCCCTGACAGTTTTGACCAGATGCGCTCCTATGCTGCCAGTTATGTCAAAAAGAATTATTCCTGGTCTTCAATTTGCCAGGATGAATACATACCTTTTTACATGTCCATTTTAGCTGAAAATAAAAAATAATTTTTTTCATAAATTTCTATTTTTGCTATTGACAGGAAATAATCTTTGGTATATATTCTTATCCGTTGACGCCTTACGGGTTATCAACAAAACAAGCCGCTGTAGCTCAGCTGGTAGAGCGCGTGATTTGTAATCTCGAGGTCCTGGGTTCGAATCCCTGCGGCGGCTGTATTCAGGAAGGTTTCCTGAATTTGGGGAGTTTCCCGAGTGGTCAAAGGGGGCAGACTGTAAATCTGTTGGTTTTCCTTCGTAGGTTCGAATCCTTCACTCCCCAATAACTTTTTTGAAATAGAGCCAAAAGGCTCTTTTTTTTTGCCCTGTGCAATATATCTTTATAAGGGCATCAGGTAAAAAATCATTTTCAATGCTTTTTTACCAGATGCCTTCGAATTTTAAGTCTT
>CAVJHV010000173.1:0-2737 GCA_963649315.1 Treponemataceae bacterium
ATTAATAAGTAGTGGAGGAATTATGAAAAAGAAAATCCTGCAATATTTTTTAGGAACCTTGTTGCCGTCATTTGCAATAGTGGCTTCATTTTTTTTAACATTCAATGTTTTGGGCTGCGGTTCAACTTTGTCCGGACTCAGCATGTTGAGCGGAGATTTTTCTGTGCCCAAAATTACTTCTTTTGAATTAAAAGAAGCTGATCTTGTTCAATTGGCATTTACAAAAAATGTTGAAGTTTCAAATCTTTCTTTAACACTGCTACTGGAAAATGAAAAAGAAAAAGTTCCATGTGATTTTTCTCTTGAAGAAGAAAAACTTTTGCTGCGCCTTGAAAATCAAATGACACCCGGATCTTCTTACCAGCTGGATGGATGCGTAATGGATGAAAATAAAAATATTTTGTCTTTCAGCATTCCATTTAAAGGTTTTAACGGCAGGGTGCCAGCTCTTTTGATTTCAGAAATCAGAAATGCTTATGGTTCAAAATCTGTAAACAAGGTAAAGCACTACAAAACGGAATTTGTTGAACTTTTTATTTTGGAAGATGGAAATCTTTCGGGAGTAAAAATTATTTCTGCAAATGATGGAGAAGAAAAATCTTACACATGTCCCAACCTGGAAGTGAAGGCAGGTACTTATGTCACTGTTCACATGAGGACAATTCCCCAGGAAAAAATTATAGATGAAATTTTAATTTCAGAAACTGACGGTGATTTAAAGGCTTCTTATTCTTTGGATACATCTTCTTGTGCCATAGATTTGTGGTCAGAAAATTCTTCTGCTGTTTTTGCTCAAAGTGATGTTATTGCAGTCATTGACAGTCAGACAGGGCTTCCTTTGGATGCCTTTTGCTACCAAACTTACGAAAAAAAATTAGATACTTTTTCAGAACTTGCGGAACTTGTTTTACAAAGTGAAATCTGGCTGGGAGAGCCTTTTGATGCAAGCCTGGTGACTTCTTCTGCCGTAACCAGAAGCATTGCAAGACAAAATATTTCTTCCCTGTATGAATATTTTAAAAATGGATTTTATGAAGAAAAAACATTTTCTTCCCAGGCCTGTGATTTTCTTCTTGTAAGCGAAGTAACTCCCGGTTATGAAAATTCATCCAGCATTTTTACAAAAAGCAAAAGCAGAAAAAAGTAAAATCAATTTGAAAAAAATCATTCATCAAAAGTCGGCACAGGACGAATTTTATTGTAGTGACAGTCATAGGCATGATTTCCTGCTTTACCGGAAGCGATGCGGTCATTTTCTGCATTAATCTGGTGTAAAATCATTTGCTTAAAAACTGTCATTAAAGCTTCTGCGTCCACATCTTTCGGGCTAAGATTTTCATTTTGAAATTCTTTGATTATGTAATAGCATGACTCGATTGTAGAAACGCAATATTCTTCAGGTTCATGTTTGAATGTAAAAATGCTTTTGTAGGAAGAATAAAATGAAAGTCGGGGCAGGCAGTTAATATTGTTGCTTAACTTTATCATTTTTTTTGAACAAAACCATGTTGAATCAATTATGATGATTAAAGGAATGCGCCCTTTTAACTGGCTGTGCAGTTTTTCTGATTTAGCAGTGTAAACGTCATCCCCCGGATACATGAGCATTGGAAAATATGAAGGATCTTTTAATAAAGAATTTAATTCTTCATTTTGAGTAAAATCAATTCCAACAATAATTTTACTTCCTGGCAGGCAAAGATGAGCAAGTCTGCCAGTTCCAGTGCGCTGCTTTCTTGCTTCTTTTGGATGCATTAAAAAAACGAATTTTATTTTGCAGTCAATATCTTTTGTCCACTGGCAGTAGCAGGAATTTTTTGGTCTTAAGCAACGAAGGCACAGGTCTCTCATCATTTCCTCAATAAAAAAATTACAAAAATAAAAAATGTTCGGGCACATTGATTTTTCTGATGCTCGGAAATTAAGGGGCTTCTAAAAAATTTAATTTTTAGACGCAGCTTTACAGGTGTGCCAAAAGTTCTTCTTTTGGAAGAGCTCCAATAACCTGGTCAGTCATCTGGCCGTTCTTAAAGAAAATAAAATTTGGAATGCTCATAATTCCGAACTGCTGGCAAAGACCTGGATTTTCATCAACATTTACTTTGCAAACTTTCACGCTTCCTTTTTTTTCTTCAGCAATTTCTTCAATTGTGGCCGACATGCTCTGGCAGGGACCGCACCATGGCGCCCAAAAATCTACCAAAACCGGAATGGTGGATTTTAAAACCTCTTCTTCAAAATTTTTTTCGTTTATTTCTAAAGCCATAATGCGCCTCCTTTTTTTGCTGAACTTAAGATACTTAAATAATGAAAAATTGACAAGATTTTTTTTGAATGGGAGATGTTTACGAAAAGTGTGGATGTTTACAAAAGGAGTGGAGGTTTACGAAATGTGTGGATGTTTACGAAATGTGTGGAGGTTTACGAAATGCGTAAATCGAAAAGAGTTGCCCCTCTGTTTTCGAAACACGCCATTCGAAACCAAAAGCCCCTCTGTCTACGAAAAGCGCCATTCGAAACCAAAAGCCCCTCTGTCTACGAAAAGCGCCATTCGAAACCAAAAGCCCCTCTGTCTACGAAAAGCGCCATTCGAAAACAAAACCCCTCTGTCTACGAAAAGCGCCATTCGAAAACAAATGCGCCCCTGTCTACGAAAAGCGCCATTCGAAACCATTCGCTCCACTGTCTACGAAAAGCGCCATTCGAAACCAAATGCGCCTCTGTTTTCGAAAGACGT
>CAVJHV010000174.1:0-2704 GCA_963649315.1 Treponemataceae bacterium
TTTAATAAATAAAAAGGATGGAGACCTTATGAAAAAGTTTTTTACATTTATTATTTGTCTTTTTGTTTTTACATCTGTTTCTTTTGCAGAAATTTCGGACGAGCGTTTTAGACTTACGGAAACCCCTGAAGAATTCGATGTGACTTATTACATGTCAGATGTCATGGTGCATCCGGATCAGTGGGATACACCGGACATTGACTCAACAGAAGTTTTTTATTTCCCTTCATACGATGCAGAACTTCGCTACACTCTTTTTACAGATTTTGGCGATGATGATTATGATGACTGGGCCCTGCAGGCGGGTATTCTTACCTACGAACTTTTTACAACAATAGCTGGTCACGATCTTACTGACGATGATCTTTCTTTATATGAAAGTGAAGACCTTGCTGCGGAATTTAATTGTGATGCAGGCGGCTGTGCTATCTTTATAGATCCTGTTTCTGATTATACAGAAGGTTACCTTTACGCTTATGTTGATTTCTTTGTTAGGGTTGACCAGGGCTATGTGCTAAGAGCTTTCCTTTTTAATGATCTTTCTTTTATCGGCATAAATTCCGAAGACGGCTCTATGGATGATTATGTCAATTCTCCTTTTGCCATTCATTATCATTCTTTCAACTTTATGGATCAGGATGAAAACGGTAACTTCATTCAATCATAAAAAAATTGTGGCTAAAGGGCATTTAACTAAGTGAATTAAAGACATCTCTGTTTCGAAGAAAGACGGAGGTGTCTTTTTTTTATAAAATTTTTCATAGGAGTGTGATAGAAATGAAAAAAATGTTTGCAAAGATGTTTATCTTTTTGCTTGGATTGTCTGCATTTGCTCAAAGTGCAGAATATTCTGCTTTTTTGGCTAAGGCTAAGGAATATGAAAGTCAAAAAAAATGGTGTCATGCACTTGATGCTTATTATGATGCCATGGCCACAGACGATCCTGTTTCGAAAAAAACAAAAGCTTATGACGGTTTTACAAAACTTAAAGAATCAATTTTAAGTGGAAATCCCGGTTTGGAAAAAGTTGATGACAGTCAATTTCAGGCTGAATGGAAAAACCTGCTTATGGAAGCAGAAGTGCTGGGATGTACTGTTTGCGGTGCGGACATTGACCTGCCAGGTTTACGGTTTAAATCTTATGATGCTAAGGCTAAAAAAGCGACTTATTATCTTGGTGAACATTTTACTCTTAGTGACAGGCTTAAAAATTCCGTTGAAATAGTTGCAAGAGGATATAAAAATGTTTACAGAAAAGACTGGCCTGAAGATTTTCCTGAATCCTGGCCTCTTAGTTCTGCAAGTAAAAAAATAGATAAAAGTTATAATGCTTCAGGTGCCTATATTTTGGAAAGTTATGAAAGATATTGGAATCCATTTACTACTCAGTTTTATAGTGAATATAAAATCAACATAGTGGATGAAAATGGAAAAGAACTTGTGGGACCTGTAAATTTTATTCCTGAAGAATTTAAGTCTTCGTGTTTTACAGACATTAGCCCTGATGTTATGGAACTGATAGAAGCAGACAAGGCTTTCCCTAATCTTCTTGAAGTGAATCTTTTGTATGGAAAAAAAGAAGATGGATTTAAAAAGTTAAAAATTTCTCCGGACAGATATGTTGTTACCGGCAGAAATAATAAAATTGATAAAAAAGCGGATAATGTAAGAAGGTTAAAACTTAATGGGCTGGGAAAAGATTTTGTTAAAATCCCCGGTAAAAAAATCAAGATGCTGAAAACAGAAGTAACGATAGATCTTTATGAAACAGTAATGGGAGGTGACGAGTTGGCCTATATTTACAAAAATAAAAATCTACCTAAATATAGTGTAAGCTTGTATAAAGCAGCCTGTTTTTGTAATAAATTGAGCCTTTTGAAAAATCTGGAACCTGTATATTCTGTAAACGGTTCAACAGATATTGAAGACTGGAATTTTTTTCAATTTGATGAAGTGTATAAAGACGAAAATGAGCGGGACCCAAATGTAGTGCTTGCTCAAAATCCATCTGCAAATGGATTCCGCTTGGCAACTTATGAAGAATGGACTTATGCTGCAAAGGGTGGAAAAGACTATGCTTATTCAGGAAGTGACAATCTTGATGAAGTGGGCTGGTACAAAGAAAATGCCAGCACTTTTTTAACTATCTTTCCTGCTCAAAAAAAGCCAAATGGTTATGGTCTTTACGATATGAGCGGCGGCGCAATGGAATTGGTCTTGGATGATTTTGATGGCGACTCTATTTATTACTGCGGCGGCGACTGTTATAGCAGTGCCTTGAATTGCAGGGTAAACTCCCGCATTTCCTATAATAATTTAATAAATGATCATTATGAAGGTTTTAGGGTTGTCTGCCCGTCAAAGTCTTTAAAATAGCTTTTTAATCCGGCAGATGAATTTTTTTATTCTGCCGGGAGTGGGGGCAACTGGCGGTTTAAACCTTTTAAATTGAAGAAGGTTCTTTTTCACTGTATACTAAAAGGAATTTTAGAGAAAACAAGAGTTATAATCAAAAGTTGTGGATTACCAAAAGAGGAATAAAGAAAAAGAGGTTTGAATCGGATAAAATGTTTTTAGCACTAAACAACAAACCGAAGGAAACCTCTTATGAAAGACATTTTACAATTTGCACAGGAAAAGGAAAACAGTTCGCATTGAATCACGTTAAATCTTACCGAAAAAAAAGCTGTGAATCATATGAAAA
>CAVJHV010000175.1:0-2680 GCA_963649315.1 Treponemataceae bacterium
GTAGTGTTTCAATAAACAAGGCTTATGAGTTGATTAAGGCTGCAGAGGCTAAGAAGAAGTCCGGTGAAATCGTTCAGGAAGAGGAAGCTGCATCTAACACAGGCAAAGGCATTAATCAGGATTCTTTTAAGCTTGGTGTGATGTTTGTACTTTCTGAGCTGGAGAAAGGACGAAAGAAGAATCAGATTGTAAAAGACAAGAGAATTGCAAAGCTGGAACTTGGTGAACTGAATCTTTCGGACGAAGATGTGGCTAGGATTTCTCAGAGATTCGGGATTGCGTAATTTTTAATTCTGATTTTGGAGTAAATAATGAAAAATAAGAAATCTAAAATTACAGATTATGCTAACATAGGAATAAACTTATCTTCATTTATAATATGTCCATGGAAGAACAGAGAAAAGGAAAGGAAAATGAGATTAAAAAGTGTTGATAAGATATTCGGTAAATATAGTTTATGCTTTTCAGTAAAATCGACAGATGAAGTAAATTTTAGTGGTTGGATTAAAAACGGAACATCAAAGATGAAAATAACTCCCATTCATAACAGCAATATGTCATAACAGCAATATGCTTGATTTAGATAATGCTTTGTATGAACTTATCGAAGGAGAAAATCCTGAGGAGTTCATCGGTGAAGAATTTTATGAATGATTACGAAAAATATCTCTGTAAACTGCATCATTTGAATTTTATGCAGACAGTAAATCAGGTCTTTGTTTTTAATTTTGAGCGTTTCTAATTGCGTCTTGCAATCCGTCAAGTTCTGTGTTTTAATCCCTTAAATCAGGTCTTTGTTTTTAATTGGATGTACTACTGCAGAACGTCCAAGGTTAAATTACCTTTAATCCCTTAAATCAGGTCTTTGTTTTTAATTATGGCTATGTCACCAAATTGGTGGATGTACTACTCCTTTAATCCCTTAAATCAGGTCTTTGTTTTTAATTGTGGTTTGACAAACTTAATAAACCAAGCAAAGCATCCTTTAATCCCTTAAATCAGGTCTTTGTTTTTAATTTTATTGTTGAAGATAACAAGATTACGGGGCTTGAACTTTTCTTTAATCCCTTAAATCAGGTCTTTGTTTTTAATGAGTGCTGAACTCGCAAATGTAACATTCGGATTCAAGTTTTAATCCCTTAAATCAGGTCTTTGTTTTTAATAAGTACAAAGCGTGGCTTGCGAATTTAACAAAATGCGGAATTAGTTTTAATCCCTTAAATCAGGTCTTTGTTTTTAATTTATAGCGTTATAAGTGGAATTGTCAATAATAGTGCAGTCCTAAAACACCTAAAATTTATTTATGCAGCGACTTTTAATTCACCGGCTGCAACTTTTTCCCTGTAAACTACAGGAGGATATCCGCCTTCATTGAAAGTGCAGATTCTTGTCCGGTTGTAATACTGAACAAATCTCCATACTTCCGTTTTTACTTCTTCCATGGTCATTTTCATTGTATCCAGCTGATAAAGTTTTTCTTTTTTCAGCGTTGCAAAGAAACTTTCCATGCGGCAATTGTCGTAGCATTTGCCAACATCACTCATACTCTGAATTGCGTGCATTTTTCCAAGTTCAATTTTGTATTTCAAACTTGTGTACTGGCTTCCTGCATCACTATGAAAAATGAATCCAGATTTTGGTTTACGTAGCATAAAAGCCTCCTTTGCTGCCTTAATGCATAATTCCTTTTTCATGTTGCTGTCCATTGCCAGACTTATTATTTCGCCTCCAAAACAGTCCATTACAGGTGCAATATAAAGTTTACCGTCTTTGCATGGAGTCTGAGTAATATCCGTAAGCCATTTCACATTGGCTTCTTTCGCTGTAAAGTCGCGGTTCACTATATTTTCAGGCTGCTGAGCCTTTTTATCCTTTTTCGTAAGCCCGTCCGGACTTCTGTGACTTTCATGAATCAGATTTCCCTTCTTCATGGCTCGGATTACAGTGGATCTTGAAGGATATTCTCCCTTTTGATTCAAAGCCAGCAAAATCCTGTCGATTCCGTAATTATGATTATCAGGATGCTCGTCCAGGATTTCATATATTTTCTGAAGCAGAATCTGCCAAGCCTTTGGCTTGTTTCTGTTGCGTTTCCACTTGTAAAAGCCTGTCTCGCTGACCGTAAGAACTTTGCAAAGTTTCTTTACTGAATAATCTTTTTTAAGCTGACTTTCGAAATTCTTCTGCTTAAACTGAAAGATGTATTCAAACTTGCTCAAGGCCTCTATTTTCTCCGGTCTTTTACGAAAAAACTCATCGCATCCTTTAGGATTTCATTTGCTTCCTTCAGTTCTGCAATTTCTTTCATCAACTGTTTTTCTCGTTCTGTTAACGGCTCTGAAGAAATACTTTGTTTTTCTTTTTGCATAGTATTTCTTCGTTTTCTCCAATCAACTAATGTGCTGTAAACAACTCCAAGCTGTTCGGCCGCTTTTTTCACTCCAATTTCATCAGATAATAAAATTGCCTGTTCTCTGAATTCTTTTGTGTACTGTGTCATATTTCACCTTTTTTATCGGTATTTTTGCCACTGCACTTTTATGATAACCGTTCAGAAAGAAAATTAACTTTGTGAACAATGGAAAAATAGTTTCTATTGAAGAATTGAAATCGAAATATCCAAATGTTGTTGGTGCGAATAGGCAACAGCCTGTAAGTGGCGATAAATTCTCTGCTGTAG
>CAVJHV010000176.1:0-2668 GCA_963649315.1 Treponemataceae bacterium
ACGCTAGCCCTTGAAACTTTACAAATGCAATACTTTTTTTATGCCAACCTTTTCCGATTTTCCTTACAAATTTTCAAATTATCTTAAAAATTAAATTCTGTGCATGGCAGAAAAAACTTTTTCATTCATGACATTCACTTCAACGCCCAGTTCTTCGGCTTTTTTTGCAAGTGAATTTCTTGCCTGGTCAATGTCAATGTCTGCTTCAGAAAAATCCACCATCATCATCATGACAAAATTTCCACTCAGAATTGTCTGGGTAATATCTGCAATGTTGATTGAATGTTCAGCTAAGAATGCAGAAACCTTCGCTATAATTCCAACTTTATCTCCGCCAACAACAGTAATAATCGCCTTCATAACTGCCTATGATAATGGATAAAAGGGTAAAGGTCAAAGGAAATTTTACATTGACTTTACTTTTGGATATTGCCATACTCTTTTTTTAAGAGGTTATCTTTATGGCAAAATATGCATTTTTATTTCCTGGTCAGGGGGCACAGGCTCCTGGCATGATGAAGGATATTGCAGAAGCTTATCCTTGTGCAAAAAAAGTAATTGATGATGTTTCTTCAATAATTGATCTTGATATGGCAAAGCTTATGTGGGATTCTGACATGGAAGCCTTAAGCCGCAGTGACAATTCGCAAATTGCAATTACATGCGCTTCTATTGCTATCATGGCTGTTTTAAAAGAAAAGGGCATGGAAGCAAGTGCCGCAATGGGTTTTTCTCTGGGTGAATTTCCGGCTTTGTATGCAGCTGGAGTTCTTTCTTTTGAAGACGTAATAAAAGTTGTAAGGCAGCGTGGCCTTATTATGCAGAGGGTGTGTGAAGAAATTGCTTCGAAGAATGAAGGTCACGCTCCGGGTATGTCTGCAGTTTTGGGCCTGCCACCTGAAAAGGTAAAGGAAGTCGTTTCTTCTATTAAAGACGCTTACGCTGCAAACATGAATTCAAAAGTACAGACTGTTGTTTCCGGCACATTCGATGCTCTGGAAAAAGTTGAAGCTGCTGCAAAAGAAGCTGGTGCCCGCAGGTCTGTCCGCCTTAAGGTAGCAGGACCTTTCCACTGCCCTCTTATGCAGGACGCTGCCACTGAATTTGAAAAAGTCATTTCTGGCATTACATTCAATGATCCAAAAATCCATCTTTTTTCAAACGTAACAGGTAAGGAAGTTACAAAAGGTGAAGAAGCAAAAAAATCTGCTGTTTTGCATTTGACCCATCCTGTTTTGTGGACAGACGAAGAAGACATTCTTGCTTCTGTAATTAAAAATGAAGGCGGTTTTGAAAACTGGAAAATTTTTGAAGCAGGACCTGGTTCTGTTCTTTCAGGCCTTTGGGGCAAAACAGAATACTCTGCTTCCCTGCCAGCCATTTCTGTAAACACAATGGAAAACATTCCAGAATAATGGAAATAAAAAAGGCAGCTCTTTTTTTTAGAAGCTGCCCTTTTTAGATGCCTTCGAATTTTAAGTCTTTGAAATACAAAGATTTAAAATGTCGCGTTTTCATAGTTGCCTATAAAAATTGTAATTTTTATAGGTTTCCTTTAGAAGAATTTTTCTTTGCACTTTCCTTTTTGGAAGCAGGCTTTTTTTCTGCAGTTTTTGCCTTTCCTTCAGCTTTTGCTTCTGCTTTTTTTGCAGGCGCTTTTTTTTCTGCGGATTTTACAGGGACCTTTTTGTCTGCACTGCCATTTGATTTTTTGCTGGATTTTTCTGCAGGTTCAGCATTTTTCTTTTCTGATTTTTTTTCGGAAGGGGCTTCTTTTGAAAGAGCTTTTTTAGAATCAGCTTTTTCTTTTAATGCTTTTTCTTTTGCTTCTTCCTTTTCCTGGGCTTTTTGAACTTTTTCCTGGTGGGCTGCATTTTTTTCTGCAAGTTTTTTTTCTTTCTTTTCTTTTTTTTCTGCAGCAGATTTCATCATGCGGTCTTCGGCTTCTTTAAGTTCCTTTTCTATTTCATCAATGTCATCTTTTTTTTGAACAGGCTTTCCCATTATTCTGTTTTCGATGTCATCAAGACGTTCAAGAATTTTTTTGTTTTGTTCAACAATTGCCAGTTTCTGGTCATTTGTGATGCGGATGGCATAAAGGATGGAAAGGGCAATGCCGATTAAAAGTGGAAGTATGCTAAGACCGTCCGGGCAGCCGTGGGAGCGAAGGTAAATCATGCAGGCAGTGCCAATGGCAATCCATGCAATAATTTCAAGACCAATAAAAATTAAATTTAAAAGTTTTCTTGTTTCTATAAACTTTTTTTTGTTATCCATAAAAGACCTCCAGTTCCCCTCATCAGTATGCCACTACTATAATTTATATTCTGTAAAATTCCTAGTCATTCAAAATTAAAGTTGCCCCTAAATTTAAGGGCTTCTTTATTTTCTTGCTTTTATGCCGTCAATGTTGCCACAATAGGGCGTGTTTACAAGACGGAAAATGAGTCCGCCGTTTTCATCGCTGTCTATGGCAAGACTTGTTTTAACCCACTGGTCTTGAACTTTAACTTCAAATTGGTCACCAAATTTCAGCTGGGCTCCGTAGTTTGCATTTTGGGCAATCCAAAAAAGTCCAGAAACTTCATCAAAAATTAAATTTCCTTCAATGATTTTTTCTTCCATATAGATTCCTTTTTTTGTGAGGATTTTTTTCTGCCTTTAATAT
>CAVJHV010000177.1:0-2666 GCA_963649315.1 Treponemataceae bacterium
ACATGGCGAAAGATATGGCCAGTGACATGGCAAAAGATATGGCCAGTGACATGGCTGATAAAAAGGTAGCGGAACATGATTTAATGATTGCGAAAGATCTTTTGATAAATAGGACTCTACCTGAGACTGTTGCAAGATGTACCAGGCTGCCACTTGAAAAGGTTTTAGAGATGGAAAAAGAATTGAAAGAAAAGTAATACAGAAAAAGTTCTCTCGTTAAGAAAAATAATTACCTCCGCCTCCTTAACGGTCGCTTGAGGCGGTCCGTCGGCGGAGATAATTATTTTTATTTTATTTTGGCCTTTAGGCCTTTTTTATTTTTAAACTTTAAGAACTGGAACGAACCACACGAAAACCAAGGTAGTAGTCGCAGTCGCTCGGGAAGTCGAAGTACCGGTTGGAAACGGTGCAGTCGTTGGCGTAGTAATACCAGCTGCCCCCACGGATAGCGCGGTGGTAATCGGCAGACGCGGGACCGGCTGGATTCGTCGCAGTCCCTGTATCAATAGCATCATACCAGTTGTAACACCATTCCCATACGTTTCCGCTCATGTCGTAAAGACCTAAACGGTTTGCCTTCTTTTTGCCTACTTTGTGCGTTCCTCTTCCTGTAGCATAAAATGTCTGAGTATCCCTTGACGTTCCACCAGTAATATTATTGTAACAGTACCAGCCTACCTCATCTAAAACACTATCACTCTCAGGATAACCAGAACCATAGGTTTGTCCTTTTGTATCCGCTCCGCTAAATACGTAATCCCAGTCAGCCACATTCGGGTCTCCACCGCGGGCTGCGTATTCCCATTCGGCTTCTGTTGGCAGGCGGTAACCGTTTGCGCCGTTTACTAATGTTACTTTTGCTTCATCTATGTGGCCGTCATCTACTTCAGTTACTTTTATTTCATATGCAGAAGTAAGCCCTTCCTTTGCGCTTTTTGCATTACAAAAATATACTGCGTCATACCATGTTACATTTTCTACCGGCCGCCTGCCCTGGCTAGTTTCGAAATTTACGGCATATTCGAAGGAACCTGCTTTGCAGTATGAAGGTTTTGCTTCCAGTGTGTATGTATTACCTTCTACTGTCACTGTCTGGCCGGTCATTACGCTTTCGTATTCGCCCTGGGGTACTTCGTACTTGCCCACGTAAAAATCACTTAAGGTTACTGTGCCACCTTTTACAAAGACCATGTCTTCGCCTGCAGCTCCACATTTTACCCATACAGCCCTGTAGATCTGGTTTGTGTCATGGAAGATCTGGCCGGGAGTTTCTCCGTCATCGCTTAACCACAATTTTAAACTGTAACCTGCCCTCTTTGGGGTAGGCATTTCTTGTAAGGGGGCACCGTAAAAACCGCTCAATGTTACGATTGTCTTTTTGTCTTCGAAAAATCCACTTCCGGCTTTGAATGTGTATATTACTGTTTTTCTGTCATAGAATATTTTTACTACGTTTCCGCTTTGTAAAAATCCTGCAGCATTAAAGCCTTTGTAGTTTTTTGAAATTGATTCAAGCCTAATTCCGGCAGGAAGGCTTTTACTTTCGCTTGCATTTAAGGTGTCTGTTTTTCCGTCCAGAGACTGAACGTAGTGTTCCACCCGGCTAGAAGTAGTGACGGCAATTTGCGCAAAGGCGACAGCTGCCATAAGCGGCAGGGTTAAAAGTAATAAAATTTTCTTTATTTTTGCTTTCATTTTTTCTCCAGTAAGTCTATTTTTAGGGGCTTTTTTGTTTTTTTACAAATTAAGAATGAATAATAAGTAAAACCGCCCAGTCTTATATTCGTGGTGGCTTTATGGCAAAACGTAAATACGACCGCAAGAGGAGAACATTTTTTTATCTGGAGGCTGAATTTGTTTATGAAAGAAGTGCTTCTTAAAAAAACAGCATAGCCGGCCGTGGAAGCCCCAAGTCCCACACGGCAAAGACGTGTGGGATGAGCGTTAGCGAAGGCTGGAAGGGCCGTTTAACAAAAGGCGGGATGCTTCCACAAAAAATAAAAATCAAGACGTTGACAAAAAGGGGCTTCTTCTTTAATGTTATGGGTAGAGGATGTTCATGAAGGAAGATTTTTTTGAATTTGCGGCGGGGGCAGGGTTTGATGATGATTTAGGTGAGGATGAAGCTTATTCTGATGACGACTTCGATGACTATGATGATTTCGATGGAGAAGATGAAAGTTACGAAGAGGCTTTTAATTCGTCTGACGAAGATGACTTTGACGAACCTTTTGATGACCAGGAAGCCGAGGACGGTTATGACAACCACCGCTACGGTTTTGGTGATGACTTCTACGATGATCGGGAAGATATAGAAGAGGACAGTGACCCTTCTGATATTCCACCTTCTTTGGGATTTTAATAATTCTTAGTGATTTTGATAATGGATATAAAAAGACTGAAGCTTTGTAAAATAAGAGGCTTCGGTCTTTTTTTTGTGTGTGATGGATAGGAAATGACTTTCGAAAAGGGAGCGGAGAAGGGGTTTGGACATGTGGATTTTGTAGGCAGGGGAGATGCAACTTTACGAATTGCGTCTTTCGTAAACAAGGGGCGTCGCGTTACGAATTGCGCTTTTCGTAAACAAGGGGCGTCGCGTTACGAAATGCGTTTTTCGAAAACAATGGCGCTCCACTTTGCGAAATACGTTTTTCGTAAACAAGACC
>CAVJHV010000178.1:0-2659 GCA_963649315.1 Treponemataceae bacterium
CCAGATGGTTTGTAGGAGCTGACAGGTCTGTAACATGCATAAGCTGGTATGATGCAATTTATTTTTGTAATAAGTTGAGTGAAATGAAAGGTAAAGAGTCTGTGTATGCTGTTGATGGCGAAACTGATGTTATAGAATGGAGTTATACACCACATGAATGTGAAACCATTGAAGGAAATATCACACAAGATAGATGGGCTTCCGGTTTTAGACTTCCATCTATTGATGAATGGGAGTATACAGCGAGGTGAGGAGAAGATTTTATATATGCCGGTTCTGATGATTTAGATGAAGTAGGATGCTGTTAGAGTTCAGTGATTTCAACCTCACCCGAGTTCAGTGAAAATCGCCACAAAGCAGTTCAAATAAAAAAGCCATTATCAAATAATCCAAAAACTTCTAAACTGAAAATAACCAGAAACTCAGTTGAGGAGGAATATGAAAAATGATAATGACTCTACAGTCACTTTAGCACAAGCATTGCAAGATATAAAGAAGGAACAGGGAGAAAAATTCTCTCTTGAAACCGTAAATCTTGCAGAATTGCAAAGGAGAACCGGAATATCCCGGGCAAAGCTCCGCAGATTGAAATCCAACAATTTCAAAGAAACGCCTCATGGACTTGCAGGTCGAAAATCTGTCAAAACTGTCATAAGCGGTTACGAAGCCGTCATAAATGATCAGCTTCGGCAGGGAGTGACCAATTCCGTAAACATTTTCGACAAGTTAAAAGAAGTCGGTTATAAGGGAAGTTTGAGCGGTGTAAAAAGATACATCATTGCGAATAAAAATCTTGTACCTGCAAAACGTCAGCTTGTAGAACCACTGGGAAGCCACGGAATCAGATACTTCACAGCTCCTGGAGAATCTTTCCAGATGGACTGGGGATTTACCAAAGTACTAGACTATTCAGATTTTGAATATCAGGTAGCATGTTTTGCCATGATTTGTCACCACTGTGGAATGAAATATGTGGAATTCTTCCCGAATGCAAAACAGGAAAATCTTTTCATCGGGATGATTCATGGTTTTCAGTATATGGGAATTCCGCAGAAAGTTCTTACTGATAACATGAAGTCAGTTGTCCTGAAAAGAGATTTTGAAGGACGACCCGTATGGAATCATGATTATGAAATTTTCATGAAAACAATAGGATTTGAAACAAAACTTTGTAAACCACGACATCCGTTCACAAAAGGTAAGGTAGAACGTCTTGTCCGCTACGTAAAAGACAATTTTATTGCCGGTCGGCAGTTCGTAAATGTTTCTGACCTGAATGAACAGGCACTTCAGTGGTGCAATGACAAGAATTTCATTTTCAGAAAAGAAATTGAGGGATTTTCAGCCGTTTTGCACCAGGATGAATGTAGAAAAATCTGTCTTCCGCTTTCTGTGAGCAATCCTGAAATTAGGATTTATCTTTTTCCAGAAAGAAGAATAAGTTTTGATGGATTTGTGACCTACGAAGGACGACGATTTGGCGTTCCATATTCCTATGGTCAAAAAATCGTAAGAATTAACAGAACCGAAAGACTGATTTCAATTTATTCTGATGATATGAGTCGCTGCCTTGTAACGCATAATGTGACCTGGAGCCGAAAGGATGCCTTCTGCAAAGACCAGTACGTAAATACTGAGCAACCAGAAGAACAGCCGACAGCTCCAGTAAAATCGATTGTTCGTCAGGCTTTGGCAATATCTGACGATGACAGTTTCAGTAAGTTCAATTTTGAGTGAGGAAAAAATGGATACTATGAAGATTGATATGATTATGAATCATCTTGAAAACTTAAAAATTAAGATGACAAGTGAAGAATTTGCAGCTTTTGTGGATGAAAATGAATTTTCTCTGCAGGATTTGGATGCAATTTCGAAAGTTTTTGATTTTCTTGCAAAACGGAAAGATGAAGCTTCAGTTCAAATGATGCTAAAACTGAGTAAACTTCCTCTTAAATCTCCCAAAACCTTTGCAAATTTCAATTTCGAAGAAGTTCAGGGAAAGAATGCAGATCAGCTAAAAGGACTTCAGACTTTGTCTACACTGTATTCCCATAAAAATGTTGCATTGATTGGGCCTGCCGGAACAGGAAAAACTCATATTGCAATGGCCTATGGATATGAATGCTGCCAGAACAAACTGAAAACTTACTTTGTAAAAATGACAGAATTGAATGATATGTTTACAGAGGCAAGACAATATGGAAAAACAGGAAAACTGATTACAAGCCTTGTAAAACCTTCCTGCCTGATTATCGATGAAGTCGGACACTGCGTCTTTGACAAAGAAAACACCAGGATGTTTTTCGACCTTGTTGACCGCCGCTACAACAAAGAAGGACCTTACACAATGATTTTTACAAGCAACAAACAGCCATCCCAATGGAAGCAAAACTTCTGTGAAGATGATTCTCTGCTGTGTGCTTTAGACAGAATCTTTGATGATGCCCTGATTTTTAATCTTCGTGGAAACAGCTACAGGGGAAGAAATTGCGAATCTTATTCCCTGTCAACTATCAGAGGAAAAGCTGTTAATTCAGAACTCGCAATTGTTTCAAAATAACCAATTTTAAAAAACTGAGTTTCTGGTCATTTCTAGTGAACTTAAAATTGGTTTTTCTCGCTGAACTCCTGGGGGTTAATTTCGGTGAACTCTAATAAC
>CAVJHV010000179.1:0-2544 GCA_963649315.1 Treponemataceae bacterium
AAATAATAGCATTTAACCTTTTACTTTTTTTCCAGATTGTCGGCGATGAGTGAAAGCAGTTCTGTTTTTTGTGGGGAAAGTGTTTCGCACTGTTCCAGAAGTTTGCGGTATTTGCGGGAAAGTCGTAATTCTTCCTGAGTGGATTGTGAATTTTTTGTGGCGGAAGCTGTGCCGTTTACAAGATATTCTACGCTTACTCCAAGAACTTCTGCGATTTTTACGGCGGTGTCGGCGGCGGGACAGGAAGATCTTTCTAAACCTAAAGTAAAACTTGCAAGGCTGATTCCGCATTTTTTTACAAGATATGTTCTTGTCTGTCCTCTAAAATTCAATTCCTCATCAACGCGTTTCCAAAAATCACTCATAGAGCTTGCTGATATAGAAAAAGAACTTTCACACTACAAACAGCACTTTAAGGGTAAGACGATTTTATGCAACTGTGATGACCCTCGTGTTTCTAATTTTTTTAAATATTTTGCCTTGAAGTTTGATGAACTCGGTTTAAAAAAGATAATTTCGACATGTTACAAGAATCAGGATGTGGATTTATTTACTCAGAATGACTGTGAAAAGGCGGTTTACATTGAATACACCGGCAACCCGAATGACCCGACTAATACGGACTTTTCCACGATGCAGGTAAAAGAATTGAAGATGGACGGTGACTTTAGAAGTGCAGAATGTATTGAACTTTTAAAGCAGGCAGACATTGTGGTTACGAATCCGCCGTTCAGTCTGTTCCGCGAATACGTGGCACAGCTGATTGAGTATGATAAGAAATTTATTATTTTGGGAAATCAAAATGCGGTTACTTACAAAGAAATTTTTAAATTACTAAAGGAAAATAAAATCTGGCTGGGATATAAAGCAGGAGACATGTCATTTAAGGTCCCGGGATATTATGAACCAAAAGCAACCAGATACTGGCAGGATGAAAGTGGACAAAAATGGCGGAGTTTAGGAAATATCTGCTGGTTTACAAATCTTGATATTGCAAAACGCCATGAAGATTTAGTTCTTTACAAAAATTATTCTCCTGAAGAATATCCGAATTACGACAACTACAAAGTAATCAATATTGATAAAGTTTCAGATATTCCTCTTGACTACGATGGGGCAATGGGAGTTCCTGTTACTTTTTTGGATAAGTATAATCCTGAGCAATTTGAAATTTTAGGATTGGCAAATTCTGCAAGATGGATAGATTTTGAATGTTTTACGGTAATTAAAGACAGAAAAATTTATAACAGAATCATCATCCGTCGTAAATAAACAAATAAACCCTGCTTGCGAGCTTGCACGGGCTAGGGATTGTAGGGGCGCCGAAGGCGTTCCGGAGTGGAGTGAGGGCGAAGCCCGAACGGAATGGAGGAATGGAGCGATAGCGGAACCCCGAAAAGCCCGACCGACGCTTGCGGCGGGAGCCTCCAGAAAAAAAAGGAGAAATTATGAAAATTACTTTGAACACGATTAAGGTGCGCGACCTTGTGCAGGATTATGAGGACAATGACGAAGGCGGAGTTACAGGCTACAGCGGAAAACTTGACATACGGCCGCCATATCAGAGGGAATTCGTTTATAAGGATGCCCAGCAGCAGGCGGTTATGGATACGGTAACAAAAGGATTTCCGCTCAATACGATGTACTGGGTTTGCCGTGAAGATGGACGTTTTGAAGTGCTTGACGGCCAGCAGCGGACAATTTCAATCTGCCGGTATGTGCATGGCGATTATGCCCACAATCTGCGGTATTTCTGCAATCTGCAAAATGATGAAAAAGAAGCAATTTTGAATTATGAACTGCAGGTTTATTTTTGCGAGGGAAGTGAAAGCGAAAAACTGGAATGGTTTAAGACTATAAATATTGCCGGTGAAAAGTTGACTGACCAGGAGATCCGCAATGCAGTTTACGCGGGCAGCTGGACGGCGGAAGCAAAAAGGATTTTTTCTAAATCAAACTGTGCGGCAAAACTTTTGAGTGATAACTATGTAAATGCAAATCCTATCCGTCAGGAACTTCTTGAAAAGGCAATCGGCTGGTTTGCAGGGAAGGATGACAGGCTTATCTGCAATTATATGGGCCTACATCAGAATGATAAAAATGCAAATGAACTGTGGCTTTATTTTCAGAACGTGTTTTCGTGGGTAAAGACACTTTTTCCTGTTTACCGCAGGGAAATGAAAAGCGTTGAATGGGGAGAACTTTATAATAAGTTCGGTAAAAATAATTATGATGCAGCTGAACTTGAAAATGAAATTACAGCTTTGATTTCTGATGATGAAGTTACAAATTACAAGGGTATTTATTATTACCTTTTTGACAGAAATGAAAGTCATTTAAATCTGCGTCAGTTTGATGACAAGATGAAGCGTAAGGCTTATGAAAATCAGAAAGGAATCTGCCCGCTTTGCAAAAATCATTTTGAATTTAATGAAATGGAAGGCGACCACATAAGGCCGTGGAGCAAAGGCGGAAAAACCGAAATGTCAAATCTGCAGATGTTGTGCCGGGACTGCAACAGGCGGAAAAGCGACAGGTAGAAAA
>CAVJHV010000180.1:0-2542 GCA_963649315.1 Treponemataceae bacterium
CCATGCCGAAGGCAGTCCGAAGGACCGCGCGCAGCAAGTGGCGGAAGGGCCGTTTAACAAAATGCGGTATGCTTCAAAAGAAAAAAAATAAATCAACCAAAGCGGCCGGTGATGTATTCCTGAGTTTTTGATTTTTGCGGTTTTGAAAAAATCTGATCGGTCGGACCGGCTTCGATAATTTCGCCCAGCAGAAAAAAAACTGTTTTGTCCGAAATGCGGATGGCCTGGGACATGTTGTGAGTGACGATGATGATTGTATAATTTTTTTTGAGTTCAAGAAGGCAGTCTTCAATTTTAGAAGTTGAAATTGGATCAAGGGCGGAAGTTGGTTCGTCCATCAAAAGAATGTCCGGGTCAACGGCAAGGGCACGGGCAATGCAAAGACGCTGCTGCTGACCGCCGGAAAGCGCGAGGGCTGACTTTTTTAAATTGTCTTTAAGTTCATCCCAAATTGTTGCGTGGCGCAAAGAACTTTCGACAATTTCATCCAGCTGACTTCTTTTTTTAATTCCATGGGTGCGGGGACCGTAAGCGATGTTGTCATAAATGCTCATTGGAAATGGATTTGGTTTTTGAAAAACCATTCCAACTTTTTTTCTTAAAATGTTTACATCGATTTTTTTATCCAGAATATTTTTTCCGTCAATATTTATCTGACCTTCAATGTAACAGTCTTCAACCATGTCATTCATTCTGTTGATTGATTTTAAAAGCGTTGACTTGCCGCAACCTGAAGGTCCAATGAAAGCTGTAATTTTATTTTTTTCAATATCCAGATTGATGTTGTGCAGGGCTTGAAAGTTTCCGTAAAAAAGATTTAATTCCTGAATGGAAACTTTTGCGTCTTTTACTGCAATGCCATTTTCATTTGTATTTTCATTTTCCAGATTTGTCATTTCTTTTTCCATAAAAGTATTTTTCAAAAGTAAATTACCTGCCATTTTTTTGTCCCACAATTTTTTTTGCAAAGAAAGATGAAAGTAAATTTATGATGATTACTAAAATCAAAAGAACTACTGCTGTTGCAAAGGCTTGATTTGTGTGAAATCCTTCTGAACTTAAAACGTACATGTGAACTGCAAGGGTTCGGCCTGAACCAAAAAGTGACGCAGGAATTTGGGAAACGGTTCCTGCTGTGTAAATGAGGGCGGCGGTTTCACCAACGACTCTTCCGGTTGCAAGAATTATTCCGTTCAAAATTCCCGGCATGGCTGGCGGCAAAACAATTTTAAAAACAGTACGCAGTTTGCCGGCACCCAAACCAAGGCTGCCTTCGCGGTAAGAATCTGGAACGGAAAGAAATGATTCTTCTGTTGTCCGCATGATTGTTGGTAAAATCATTATGGCAACTGTTGCGCTTCCTGCCATAAGAGAATAGCCCCAGTGCAATGTTCCTACAAAAAGTAACATTCCAAAAAGTCCGTAAATTATGGAAGGAATGCCGGCCAATGTTTCTGTGGTAAGGCGAACGACTTTTACAAACTTGTTTCCTTTTTTTGCGTATTCAACAAGATAGATTGCAGAAAAAATTCCAAGCGGACATGCAATCAAAAGAGAATTGACTGTCATGGTCACTGTGTTGACAAGTGCCGGAATTACGGATGAATTTTCAGATGTGTATTTTAAACTGAACAAATCTTTGTTCAAGTAAGGAATGCCTTTTATTAAAATGTAGGCAAGCGTGCATACCAAAAGTGAAATAGTCAGAAAGGCGCAAAAATAAACCAGAGTCCTTACAATTTTTGATTTAATATTTTTCATAATTTTTCCCCCTGTTTTTTACAAGGTTAAAGCAAAGGTTGATTATTAAAATGAAAACAAAAAGGACAAGGCCTGTTGCAATAAGTGCCTGACGATGCAGGTCAGCTGCGTAGCCCATTTCAATTACAATGTTAGCTGTTAAAGTTCGGCAGCCTTTTAAAATTGAAGTTGGAAGCCGCGCCTGATTTCCGCACACCATGATTACAGCCATCGTTTCTCCAATCGCTCGTCCTATCCCCAAAATGACACCTGCTACAATTCCAGAAGATGCAGCTGGAAGTACCGCTTTAAAAACCGCCCGCTCATGGGTGGCACCTAAGGCTCTTGCGGCTTCGTAGTAACTTTCCGGAACTGCGTTAAGGGAACTTTCTGAAACAGAAATTAGTGTTGGCAAAATCATTATTCCCAAAAGAATTGATGCTGTAAAAATGGAAGAACCGTTTCCGCCAAAAACATTTCTTACAAAAGGAACAATAACCATGAGGGCAAAAAATCCGTATACAACAGAAGGAATGCCAGCTAGAAGATCTATGGCCGGCTTTAAGATTTTGTGTAATTTTTTCGGACAAAATTTTGAAAGAAAAATTGCCGTCATCAGTCCAATTGGGACTCCAAAAATAATAGCGCCTGCCGTTACGTAAAGGCTGCCCACAATCATTGGAAAAATTCCATAAAGGTCATTTGCAGGCATCCATTTTTTTCCAAAAATAAAATTAAAGAAACCGATTTTTTGAACAGCAGGAACGCCATTTATAAAAAGAAAAAGGCAAATAAGTAAAAC
>CAVJHV010000181.1:0-2524 GCA_963649315.1 Treponemataceae bacterium
GGCACTGTTTACGAAACCAATATCTCTCACCAAAAAGAAACACCGTTTCCTAAAGTAGTACATCTAAAAGCAGCCCTGTTTACGAATGTGATATTTCTTCCAAAAAGAAGTACTGTTCCCTAAACCAGCACATCTAAAAAAAACGGCACTGTTTACGAAACCAATATCTCTCACCAAAAAGAAACATTGTTTCCTAAAGTAGTACATCTAAAAAAAACGGCACTGTTTACGAAACCAATATCTCTCACCAAAAAGAAACATTGTTTCCTAAAGTAGTACATCTAAAAAAAACGGCACTGTTTACGAAACCAATATCTCTCACCAAAAAGAAACACCGTTTCCTAAAGCAGTACATCTAAAAGAAGCCCTGTTTACAAATAAAGTTTTTCTTCCAAAAAGAAACACTGTTCCCCAAACCTGCACATCTAAAAAATATGGCATTGTTTACGAAACAAATACCTCTCCTCAAAAAGAAGCCCTGTTTACGAAACCAATATCTCTTCCCAAAAAGAAACATTGTTTCCTAAATCAGCAAATCTACCCACCCCAACATTCCTCCTAAAAAGGAACACCGTTCCCTAAACCAACACATCTAAAAAGAGCAGCCCTGTTTACGAAACCAATACACTGTTCCCCAAAAAAAGATCCGCCCCACCCCAACATCTCTCCCAAAAAGGAACACAAAAAAAAGCCCCCTTAAAAAAGAAATACATCTTTCCTAAAGGGCCCCCCTTTCAAAAAAAAATTATTGCTGGCTGTAAGCAGACACAAGTTCTGACAGCAAAGGAATAAGTTGTTTTTTGCGGCTGACTACGTCTTTTAAAAAGTATATGTGCTGGTCACGCTTTGGGAATGTCAGCATAGCTTCAAACTTAGGGTCTGAAGAAAGCAGCATGACGGAATCCAAAGTGGTAATGTCTGTAACCAGGAGAGTAGAAAAAAGAGAAGAACTTTGGAGGCGCAACTTGTCCAGTTCAGCAAAGAATTCTTCCTTGCGGTTTAGAACTTCACTGTTAGAATCAACTTCAATCTGACTGACAGTGTATTTAAATTTTCCTTCAGAATATTCTTTCATATCCTGATAAATAACTTCGCTGGCGGGACGATCACCAATGTGGGAACCGCTTTTGATGATGTCATTTCCAAGTTCCTTGATGTCCAGGTCTGTGATGCTGCTAAGATAATCAGCCATCTGAATATCCATGGCAGTTGTTGTGCTGGACTGGAGTACCAGGGTATCGCTCAAAATACCGCAAAGCAAAAGTGAAGCAATATCTTTTGGAATTGAAATATGGTAGCCCCGGTAAAGATTTACAATAATTGTGCTGGTAGAACCAACAGGAGTGTTTATAAAATTAATTGGATTGCGGGTTGAAAAAGTTGAAATTCTGTGGTGATCAATAATTTCACGAATGGTGTAATGTTCAATTCCTTCAACAGCCTGCTGAGGTTCGTTGTGGTCAACCAGAATAACTTCAATGTTTGCGTCATGAACTAAATCACTTTCGCTGATAATGCCAATTACCTTGTAGGAATCATCAACAACCGGAAGGCAGCGGGAAGGACTTTTGGCAAGCAGGGGACGAATTTTCTGAATAGTGTCACTGGCTTGAACCGGTTTAATTTCTTTATCTGCCATGGCACTGACCGGCGAAGAATATTCAATTAAAAGAGCAGTTGTACTTGTTGAATCGTGGCTGGACAAAATGGAAACATGATTCTTTTTTGCAAGGTCGCGCAACTCCTTTGAAACAAGATAATCATTTGTAATGACAAGAGCTTTGACCCTGGCTTCGACACAAATGCGCTGCAAATCTGAACGGTCACCAGTAATGACAATAAGATTTTCGCTTTCGTGTTCCTTCAAAAGTTTTTGGAAAGTTGTAACGGAATCATCTCCAATCATAATGCGGCAATTAAAATATTCATCACTGCCAAATTCCACAACTGGGGCAGCATTTAAAGTTTTTGCAATAAGTGAAATGGAAGAAATAATATTGTTACCGCCCTTTGGATTTAAAAGCCGGTACGAGTTTTGCGCAAAAGCATTTACATTTAAAAGCCCCTGGTAAGTTCCATCAATATTTATAATTGGAAGAACCGCCGCGTTTGTGCTGATCATTTTATCAACAGCCTTCCACAAAGAAACATCCTCTTTAACCGTAACGTAATTTTCATTCATGTAGTATTTTGTTTTTGGAACAAGATCTGGAAGATATTCCGGGCGTTCAACTTTAAAGCGGTTGTAAATATATTCTGTCTGCGGATTTAAATGCCCGCAACGAGCCGCAACATATTCTGGCTGCCCCATAAGATTTTTCAATTTCGCATAAGCAGAAGCTGAAACAACAGCATCCGTGTCTGGGTTTCTGTGCCCAATAATGTAAACTGTCTTTTTCATACAAAATATTTTACACCCCTTTTTCTTTTACATCAATGTAATTTTCCCCGCCAGCAAAACAGTCTTATTTTTTTTTAAAGCATACCGCTTTTTGTCAAACGGCCCTTCCAGCCTTCGCTACGC
>CAVJHV010000182.1:0-2502 GCA_963649315.1 Treponemataceae bacterium
AAAGAATATATGCTATTGGCAAAAAAGTGTCAATAGAAAAAGAGGAAAAATAAAAATATTTTTTTAATTTTTTTATTTGTGGGAAAAATGAATATTTAAAAAAAGTCCTTCTTTTGCTAGAATGAGAAGTGGAAGTTTTTAAAAATTCAGATTGATTTTAATTTTTGGGGGAAGAAAAATGGACCAGGAAAAATACCAGAGACCTACTTGGGATGAATACTTTATGGAAGTGGCAAGGACTATTGCTAAAAGGGCCACTTGTGACAGGGGCCGGTCTGGCTGCGTAATCGCCAAGGATAATCAGATTCTGGTAACAGGATATGTGGGAAGTCCGGCAGGTTTACCTCATTGTGATGATGTGGGCCATTTGTTCAGAAAGTCTGTGCACAATGACGGGTCTGTTACAAACCACTGTGTAAGAACGGTACATGCGGAACAAAATGCAATTTGCCAGGCTGCCAAAAGGGGCATTTCTATTGATGGGGCAACGGTTTACTGCAAGATGACTCCATGCAGGACATGCGCCATGCTTATCATAAACTGTGGAATAAAAAGGGTTGTTTGTGAAAAGCACTATCATGATGAAGAGGATTCCATGGCTATGTTTAAAGAGGTGGGCATAAAAATTGAACACTTAGAGGATGAGACCCAGACTTACGAAAATATGTAAGTCCTTGAAAAGACGCGTAAGGGATATTAGGGCCGGCAGGGCTTTAGCCCTGCCGATGTTTTTTGCGGAAAATAAAAAAAACTGACTTTAAGAAAATGATTTTTCTTTGGTCAGTTTTTTTGTGTCTGCTAAATTTTTTGCAAAAAACATTGAAGGCGAATGCCGGAAGCCCGTTTAGCCCGGTCCTTGCTGACTAGTCAGCAAGGATACGCCCATAAAAAACTAAAGATTTTCACAAAGCCACTTTTTAAAGCTGTCATAATCTTTTGTCATTGGAATGGCGCGGTCTTCAAGCTTCATGACTTTTTCAAGGCGTTCAGGAATTTCTGGATCGCGGGAAATTGCCTTTTTAACTGTTGCACCAAATTTTGCAGGGTGGGCTGTTTCAAGAACAATGCCGGCTGCCTTCTGGTCTGTAATGGTCTGGGCCCAGTCTGGCGTATTAGGGCTGAGACCTGGCTTTGTAAAGTCATTTTTCTTACCGTCAAGAAGATCTTTCATGGCAAAATTTTTAATGTCGTCCCAGGCTTTCCATGCAACGGCTCCGTGAGGGTCAATAACATAGCCTGTTTTTTCATAGCATTTAGTTATTCCTTCAAGAGTTCCCTTGTCATCTGTCCAGTATGAGGCGAAATTTTTTCTGACTTCTTCAAGACTGTACATTGCCTGAATGCGTTCATAGTTACTTGGGGCACCTACGTCCATGGCATTGCTTAATGTGGCAACTGAAGATCTTGCTTCGTACTTGCCGTTTACAATCCAGTCTGGAATGGTGTGGTTGGAATTTGTTGCGGCTACGAAACCGTCTATTGGGGCTCCCATTTCTTTTGCGATTAAACCTGAGGTTAAGTTTCCGAAGTTGCCGCTGGGAACTACTGTGATTATTGCCGGATTTTCAATTTTGCTTTCTTTTGCAAGGTATCTTTTTACAAAAAGTGCTGAGTACATGTAGTAAAAACTTTGCGGCAAAAGGCGTGAAATGTTTATGGAATTTGCTGATGAAAGGCGGAAGCGGCTTCTTAATTCTTCATCAACAAAGGCTGTTTTTACAAGTTTCTGGCAGTCGTCAAAGGTGCCTTTTACTTTGAGGGCGCGGACGTTGCCGTCGAATGTGGAAAGCTGTTTTTCCTGCAGAGGTGAAATTTTTCCGTCCGGATACAGAATGGTTACGTCAATGCCAGGTACATTGTGGAAGGCAGAACCTACTGCTGAACCTGTGTCACCGGATGTGGCAACTAAAATGTGAAGGTTGTCTTTTTCACTTCTGTTAAAATATGACATTACACGGGCCATAAAGCGGGCGCCAAAGTCTTTAAATGCACATGTCGGGCCGTGGAAAAGTTCAAGGACAAAGGTGTTTTTGTCTATAGGGACAATTTGTGGGGCAAAAGGGTAGGCGTCCTGGATGATTGCCTGTAAGTCCTGGTCAGGTATTTCATCTTTTACGTAAGGTTTTGCCATTTCAAAGGCAATTTCTTTAAATGACGGATCTGCATCTTTTTCTAAAAATTCTTTTGAAAGCTTTGGAAATTTGACCGGGATGTAAAGGCCGCCTGTTTTGGAATTCATTCCATTCATTACTGCGCTTTTAAAATTAACTGAAACTTTACTGTCTCTTGTGTCTGTATAAATCATAACTTTACCCTTTGAATTTTTTTTTCAAGGTCAATGTAGCAAAAAAAGTTCTTTTTTACAATAAGGACTTTTTTTGCCTGTCCTTTTGTTAAAAAAGTTTTTTGCCTGATACCTGCTGATTTTTTTACTTTTTGTCTTTAGCGGTCATGTTACTAAAAAGCACATAATCGTAAACGGTCTGCCTGCCGTCTATATTG
>CAVJHV010000183.1:0-2491 GCA_963649315.1 Treponemataceae bacterium
TTACGAAAGACGCTGGCGGTTACGAAAGACGCTGGCGGTTTACGAAAAGCGTGGGGCGGTTTACGCCTCCTCCATCCGAAATAAATCAAAAAAAAATCTATGTAAATTATCTTAAAAAGGGGGTATAATTTTCTTATGAAGAAATACGACTTTTTAATTGTGGGCTCTGGACTTTACGGAGCAACTTACGCTTACCTTGCGGCAAAGGCTGGAAAAAAATGTCTTGTCATAGACAAGAGACCTCATTTGGGTGGAAACATTTACTGCGAAGATGTAGATGGAATCCATGTTCATAAATATGGTGCGCATATTTTTCACACCAGCAATAAAAGAGTTTGGGATTTTGTAAATTCTTTTGTTCCTTTTAACCGCTACACAAACAGTCCGATTGCAAATTACAATGGAATACTTTTTAACCTTCCTTTTAACATGAATACTTTTTATCAAATGTGGGGAGTAACGACTCCGGCTCAGGCAAAGGAAAAAATTGAAGAGCAAAAAAAGGCTTGTGGAATTACAGAACCAAAAAATCTGGAAGAGCAGGCAATTTCCCTGGTGGGCCAGGACATTTATAAAACTCTTGTAAAGGATTACACAGAAAAACAGTGGGGCAGAAAGTGTACTGAATTGCCTTCCTTTATTATAAAGAGGCTGCCGGTTCGCTTTACTTTTGACAATAATTATTTTAACGATTCTTACCAGGGCATTCCGATTGGCGGTTACAACAAATTGATTGACGCTTTACTGGAAGGAATTGAATGTAAGACCAATGTTGATTTCTTTGCAGATCGGGCTGCATGGCAGGATCTTGCTGACAAAATTGTTTTTACCGGTAAAATTGATGAATTTTATGATTACAAATTCGGCAAACTGGAATACAGAACTGTCCGCTTTGAAAGTGAAGTTCTGGACCTTCAGAATTACCAGGGCAATGCTGTTGTAAATTACACCAGCCATCAGCAGCCATACACCCGCATAATTGAACACAAGCATTTTGAAGTTGAAAATCCTGCTTACCAGAACAATAAAACTGTAATTTCAAAAGAATATTCAACTGAATGGAAAGAAGGTATGGAACCTTTTTACCCGGTCAACAATGAAAAAAATGCAGAAGTTTTTGCTAAGTACAAGGAACTGGCAGACAAAGAAACTTCTGTAATTTTTGGTGGCCGTCTTGCTGAATACAAGTATTATGACATGGATGATGTGATTGCCAAGGTTTTTGATGATTTTGAAACTTGACCTTAAAGCTTTTTGAATTTACAATGATTTGTCAACGTGAGTTGATTTATTTATCAACAAATGTAAATTCAAAATTTTTTGTAAGCGGAATTAGTAATGAAATCAGAAAAGACATTTTCCAGAACGGTCACACAAAATGATGTGGCAAAGGAAGCCGGTGTAACAAGGAGTATGGTTTCCTATGTGATTAATGGAAATTCTGAGCGCTCAGTTGCTCCAGAAACCAGAAAGCGTATCATTGACGCCATAGAAAAATTGGGTTACAGGCCGAATAAGGCGGCCCAGGCTTTGCAGCAGGGGGACATCGAATTTGCCAGCAACAGAATTGGTGTTGTCCTTTGCAATGCCCAGGTTTTTTCAAGACCTTATTATGCGGATATTCTTTCCGGCATACACACAGCAGCTCATGAAAATAACTACCACGTTACTTTCATCCGCTTTTTTGATGAGTTAAAGGATCCTGTTCTTTTCAATGAACTTATTCATCCGGAAGAAATTGGCGGTTTGATTTTAGTTTCAACTGACCAGTGCATTAAAAGTAAGGATGATGAAAAAATTATTGACCGCATAAAAGAGCGGCTGGTGAATGTGGTTTGCATTGAATGGAAGTGCGAAGGGCTTTGCAGCATCAGTTTTGATAAACTTTTGACTGCTCAAAAAGCCAGCGACTATCTTTTTGAAAAGGGCATTTCGGATATTGCCTACATTGGCGAAACCGATGACCGCATCAGCGGAGTGCAGCGTTCTCTTTCAAACCATGGCAAAAATCCTTTCGATTTAAAAACACAGGCTGCTTTTAACGTGCCTGGTGGTTATGAAGCGGCCAAAAAGTTTTTGAAAAAAAATAAACTGCCGGCTGCTTTTGTCTGCGGTTCAGATGAAGTGGCTTTTGGAGTTATGTGTTTTCTTAACGAAAGTAAAATTGACATTCCTGGGGATGTGGCTCTTATTTCCATCGATAACATTGAAATGAGTGCTTACACAAATCCTCCTCTTACCACTATGAATATTCAAAAAACGGCCATGGGGGCAAAGGCGGTAGAAATGATTGTTCAAAACAAGGGCAAAAGTCAAATTGAAGCAATAGACATAACTTTGCCAACTTCTATTGTTGAACGAAAATCTGTGTGATAAAAAAATTGCCGGAGGATAGAAAATTTCTGGTAGGTAGAAAAATTGCCGGCGGTAAAAAAATCTGGCAGACAAAAAGCGGTTTTGGAATTTTTGGGATTTCAAGGCCGCTTTTCTT
>CAVJHV010000184.1:0-2485 GCA_963649315.1 Treponemataceae bacterium
TAATTATATCATCCATGTACCTTACATAAGAAACAGGCTTTAAACTTTCCAGAACAAAATGATCTAATGGTGACAAATAAAAATTTGCAAAAAACTGGCTTGTCAAATTTCCAATTGGAAGACCACGCCCTTCTGATACATGGTAAGAATCAATTATTTCAAAAAGAACTTTTAACACTCTTTCATCTTTTAAAATTTTACACAAAAGTTCTTTTAACTTTTTATGGCAAATGGAATCAAAATATTTTCTTACATCAAGTTTTAAAAAATATTTACAGGACTTTGCCTTTTTAAAAGCAAAATAAATGGCCTTGTGGCAGCCTTTGTTTTTGCGGCAGGCATAAGTATGAAAAATAAACTGCTTTTCAAAGAGAGGTTCTAAAACATTCATGCATGCGTGGTGAATAATTCTGTCTTCAAAAGAGGCGGCAGTTATGATGCGCTCTTTGGGATCGTAAATTTTAAACTGATGGTAGGGGGCTGTTTTGTATGTGCCGCTTTCAAGGGTATTCTTTATTTTGTAAAGATTTTCATCTGCCTTCAGGCCAAAAATTATTGCAGCCGCAGTATTCCTTTTTCCCCTGAGGGCTTTTAAATATGCAAGGCGTAAATTATTAAAATCTGTAATTTTTTCAAATAAGGCATTTGCTCTTTTCATAACAGTGAAAAAAAATGCTGCCTTAAACCTTCACGTGCATAAAAACCGTTACCAGCACAAGACAGCAAAAAAAGTGTTCGTAAAAAATGCCCAAAAAGACACTTTTACAGGAATAAACCGGTTCTGCAAAATTGACACTTCATGTTTATTGCAGAGCTCAAAGAAAGGGGCAGACCAGGCGAAAACCAAGGTTATTGTTGCAGTTGTTGGCGTAGTTGTTGTTGCAGTCGTCGACCTCGCAGTTGTTGTCGTTGTTGTAGTAACTGCCACCGCAGTTGTAGCGGTTGTTGTCGTTGTTGTTGGAATCCCAGACCCACTTTTTTCTAACGGCTTATGCCCTAATATATATCCAGTTCTGGCTCAGGGTCAGAAGGATTTTCATTTTTATTCTGGCAGGCAGAATTTTCTTTTTTTGAAGAATTTTCCTTTTCGGTATTTTCACTTGCCGGATTTTGATTTTCTGCAGGAGGCAGGGCATCTTTTATTACTTTTAAAAAGGTTTCGCCCCACTGCTTGCATTTAGCTTCATTTATGCCCTTGATTTTTAAAAATTCGTCTTTGTTTTTTGGAGGATTCTGAGCCATTAAAGCAAGCTGTTCATTACTGAAAATGCCATAAACTGGAATTCTGGTATTGTCACTGATTTCCTTGCGCTTTGCCCTTAACAATTCATAAATGGCAAACTGTTGAGGTGGCAAAACTTCCCGCCAGTCTACTTTTGAAGAAGTATTATTATAAGAAGACTTTGTACCTTCGTTGTCTGAATATTCAACCAAGAAAACCCAGCCTGTGCCACGCTCACCGTCTATTAAACGTTTTTCTACGTTTATGATGCGGTGGGACTTTAGAAATATATTTAATTCCGCATGACTTGAAGGTTCGCTAAAAGGACTTATAAAAAATGTCATAAACTGAGTTAATAACGCCATGTTTTATTTTCTCCCAAAAAATTTTCGGTCCACAAAAAGTTGCTGCGCAACTTTTTGTGGACATCTCGCTTCCGCTCTTCCGTGCCCGCTTCGTCTCTCTTACGTTCGGCTTAACGCCTCACTACAGCGAGACTACGCAGCCACTACAGGGCTACAGCTCGTTACTATAGGGCATTCAAGGGGCAGACCAGGCGAAAACCAAGGTCATAGTCGCAGCTGCCGGCGCAGTTGTTGTAGCAGTCGTCGACCTCGCAGTTGTAGTCGTCGTCGTAGTAACTGCCACCGCAGTAGTAGCGGTTGTTGCCGTCGTTGTAGGAATCCCAGACCCACTCCCAGACGTTACCGCTCATGTCATATAGTCCGTAGGCATTTGCTTTTTTTCCTGCTACAGGATGGGTTTTGTATCCACTATTATCGTAGTACCAGCCTACTTCATCCAAATTATCACTGCCTGCATAAGTGTAATCCTGTCCACCTTTTGCCGCATACTGCCATTCTTCCTTTGTTGGTAAGCGGTAACCTGTAGCTTCTATGTTTTGGCTAATTTTACCATATATTGAATTTCCCTTGTGGGGGGTGTAGCCCCATGTGTTTACATCTGTGCTGCCGTCTACTGAATATACAGGCTCAAGACCTTTTGAAAGGCTTAACTTGTTGCAAAAATAAATTGCATCATACCAGCTGACTTTTTCTACAGGGTTATTTTCCCCTTTATAATAGCTTGGGTTTTCTCCCATTACAGCTTCATACTGGGCCTGTGTTACTTCTGTCTTTCCCATAGCAAAATCTTTGCCTGGAATTTCTACAAAATTTTCTTCTAAATATGTTTTGACATAATATCTTTTATTATTCCAGCAAATAAAGACATTCTTTTCCATTGGCAACTGGACTTCAGGGA
>CAVJHV010000185.1:0-2423 GCA_963649315.1 Treponemataceae bacterium
CAGGTAGGGCAGTGACAAAAGAAGTGAAGATGGAATATTTTCAAAGAAAGAAATGTTTTGAATGTTTGTGCTCAGAAATTCACCGAGGGTAAAAACAATAACTGCCAGTAAAATTAAAAGAGGATTTTTCTTTCCTAAAAAAACTGCCGCTAAAGCTGTCCAGCCCCTGCCCGAAGAAATGCCCGGCACGTAAGAAGAAATGCGCATAGTCATTGAAACTCCAACAAGAGCTGCAAAAGCAGACGCAAGGATCCATGAAAAAGATTTTATGGCTTTTGAAGAAGTTCCGCTTGCGTCAAGAACATTTGCATCAGTTCCGGAAATCCGGATTTGTAAACCAAGACGTGAATGTTTTAAAATAACTATTGCCAGAAAAGAAAGTGCAAGGCAGACAGCGCTGCTTATTATTCTTACTTGCAGGGGTGAAAAAATAAATTCCTTTGAATATAAAATCCCCCTGCTTGAAAAAATGACAGATGACAAAAGAGAAACTAAAGCTGTTGCAAAAATATTTAAACTCAAACTGACCAAAAACATATTGGCATTAAAAGAAGAAGCAATTTTTTCCGCAAGAAAAACTAAAAGGCTGCACGCAAAAACAGAAAGCAAAACAGAAGGAAAAATCATTCCGCTTTTAACTGTGAAAGTAAAAAATAAAAATCCCCCCAGATTTATTATGCCGTCTAAAAAAATTGCCATTCTCCCTGCGTACTCAGAAATTAAAGCCGCAATCGTTAAAAGCAAAAGAGGAGAAGCAATGTAAATTATTTGCAAAAAATTATTCATTTGAAGCCTCCTTTTTCAAAGTAATAATTTTTTTTGTCATCCAGGGAATTGCACTCGTAAAAAGAATAATTGCCTGAATTATAGAAGCAATGTCGAAAGTAAAACCCTGGGTTAAAGCGACTCTGTCTGCACTGGTGTAAAGCCATGCTAAAAAAAATGAAGCCGGAAAAAGTAAAAAAGGATTTTCATCTGCAAGAAGAGCGGCACTTAAAGCATTCCAGCCCATGCCCGAATAAAAATTCTGGTGGCATGTAAAGTAACTGCCTGTAACTGCAAAAAATCCTGTCAGTGAATGAAGGGCTCCTGAAAAAAGCAGAGTAAGATATGTGTTTTTTTTGGAAGACAAACCTGCATATTTTGCGAAATCTTCGCTTACTCCCCAGATTTTTATTTCCCTTCCGAATTTAGTTTTTGTAAAAATAAAAGTGCATGCAAAAAAAATTGCAAGGCTTATGAAAAAAGAAATTGTCAGCGGGGAAGGGGGCAGAATTTTTTTCATCCTGAAAGTCTGATCAATGTAGTCAAGGGAAAGTGTGTTTGTCTGACTGCCGGATTTCGTTGATAAAATTATACCGTCAATTAATGGAATGACAGCTGAAGACAAAAGAAATGATGTAAGTAATGGAGGAACTTTTTTTCTTTCCTTAAGCACACCAGAAAATCCTGCCATAAGTGAACCGGAAAAAATGCAGGCAAAAATAGAAAGTGTCATTACTAAAAGAGGCTCTCCTTTTAGGTAAAGCAAAACAAGGCATGAAGTAAATCCACCTAAATAAATTTGACCTTCACCACCCAGGTTCATGTTGCCACTTTTGTATGCCATAAAAGCTCCGCAGGAAGCAAGCAGCAGATAGCCACCCTGTGTTAAAAATAATCCAAAATAATATTTTGAAGAAAATGTTTCTGCAAAAAAAGATTTGACGGCTTCGTCTGGATTTTTAGAAAAAATAAAAATCAGCAAAAGACAGATAAGCAGGCCCAAAAGTGGCGAAAGTATTTTTGAAAGAAGTGAAAATATTTTTTTTACCACATTTTTTTCTTTAATTTCTTTCATTATCATTTTCTCCATGATTTTTCTTTTTTCTATTTTTTTCATCATGATTTTTTAAGATCGGAACATAATCAAATTTAAAATTTTTTAAATCACTTTCATCATCTTTATTTTTTTTACCGAAAGATTTTTTTTCCTTTGATAAAATTTCTTCTTCTCTGTCATCGCTTTCAAAAACAGGCACTTCAAAAGCCGCAATAACTTCATCTTCTTTTACCATGGTATTCTTTTCAACATACAGGTCCGCAAAAGATTTTTCCTGAATGGGACTGTTGTAAGACGGAATCAAGGCCGCCATTTCTTCCGGCGTAATCACATCCTGTACACAAGAGATTTCTTTCTGTGGAAGCCGGGCTACTTCTTCGTCAGAACCAGTTTCATCTTTCACGAAAAGCGCAATATCTTCGGCAGGCGCCGGCTTATCTTTTGCAGGTCGGGCTGCTTCTTCGACAGAGACAGTTTGGTCTTCCTCAACAAACTTACTAGCCCCACCAGGCGTAATATTTACAGCAGTCTCTTCTTCGTTAGAACCAGTTTCATCTTTCACGAAATGCGCAATATCTCCGGCAGGCGCCGGCTTATCTTT
>CAVJHV010000186.1:0-2385 GCA_963649315.1 Treponemataceae bacterium
GTAATCCCCTTTTTATTTCCCACGGTTTAAATGTTACCGTAAATGGAAACATTTAAAAAGTAGTTTTAAAGAAAAATCACGCAAATTTTTCAAAATGAAGTTCCTCATGCATCTGTGTAAAATCAATTCCTGTCAGAAGCATTGCCATCTGTCTTGTGTTGATTTCTCTTACAGACTCTTTGTTTTCCGGCCATGGCCATCTGTGTTTTTCCAGTTTCTTCTGTGCTGTCCAGAATCCAGTCTTATCCCACCAGACTGCTTTCAGGATATTCTTTCTTTTATTACAGAACAGAAATACGGCTCCACTTAACGGATCCTTTTCCATGATGTTCTTTATGAGATGCAAAAGTTCATCTGTTGAAATACGGAGATCTGTTACTCCTGGTCTTAAAAATATTCTTGTATTGGTCAGGTCAAATTTCATAATTCTGTTACCGCCCTGAATATATTCTGCAGTTGCATCTTGCCTATTGATGCCGGTACTTCAATTACTGCTTTTCCAAGTTTTATGATTATCTTTTCTGCTGTCTTTTCATAGCAGGGTTCATCATCAATAATCTGAAACTTTTCTATTACAGGTTCTGCAGCAGCTTCTACTTCTACAAAATCCGTAATGTTTACTGCAGGCTCCTTAGGCGGATGCTGGTCCCTGTAAGATGACATTTTTTCATCCAGTGCTTTTGTGACTGTTTCTTTTTTGATGTGATTCATTTTGCAGAAAAGATCGATTGGCATATTTGATGCTGCAAATCGATCCAGCCAGACTTCTCTTTTTGCTTTTGTTTCGAATAAATTCAAAATGGCCTCCGTTCTGGAGACCATTCTATTACGCAATTTTGATTAATTTTAGGTGGTGATAATTAGACGCTTACTTTTAAGGCAAGCATTTCTACTTTGAGTGTGACTTCTTCAAGATTTTCCTTAGTGAATGTGTTCATTTTCTGCTCCCATAAAAAGTCAACGAACAAGCCGACTTTCTAAACAAATTAATTCATGGCAGAAAAGGCTTCGGCTGCAAAAGTTTGGGGAAAATATTTTCCTTTCATTTTTTCAGTATCAAAATCTTTTTTATCACTGAGCATTGCCCACACGATTTCTGCCAGCTTTCTAGCGGCGGCTACAATTGATTTTCCGCTGCCTTTATTTTTTTTCATATATTCATAACGCTGCATCATCCTCCAGGTCGAAGTGTCCCTGCAGCGACGAATTCCCAATACTAACTGAACAAAACTGGTTCTCAATTCCTGAGGTCCGCGTTTTGTTATTTTTCCATGATGAATCGTCTCATTTGAATCCTGTACCCAGGGAACAAGTCCACAGAATGCTGCATATTTTTTTGCCGTAGCAAATCTTGATATGTCCTCTGTGTACGCTCTGATTGTCCATGCTGTAATTTTTCCACATCCGCGGATTGTCATAAGCCGGTTCACCATTTCATCATCTTTTGTCAGTTCAGACAGCTGTTTTTCAATCGTCTTTACGCTTTCTTCAATTCGTTCTATAATTTCAAACATCAGTTTTACTGATTGTGCTTCGAGCACGTAGTCGTCTTTCGACTCAAGGGTGTCCAGAACTTTCTGACGCCCTTTTTTACTCTGAAGGCTTCTAAGTTCATCTGAAAGTCCTAAACTCACCAGCAACGCGTGAATTTCATTTTTCTGACCGACTGTTGAACGAACTAATCTTTCCCGCGATTTCAGCAAACGCCTGATATTTTCAGTTTCCTTTCCGCAAAGATAACTTTCAGGAAGCATATCTTTTGAAAGAAATTCCGAAATCGTTGAGGCATCATGCTTATCCGTTTTTTTGGTCGATTCATTGATTACCTTAAATTTCAGCGTATTAATCACAGTTACTTCCGCACCTGCTTTTTCAACCTGATTTTTAAAGAATCTTGTATTTCCCGTTGATTCAACCCCGATTTTCACAGCTGCACCCGTTTCTTTATAAGAAGAGATTCTTGCTAAAAATTCTGCGTAACCGCCCGGTGTTGTCGGATACTTTTTAATCTGCTCTAAAGATTCAACTTTGGCTTCTGTTCGCACATGAACAGTAAACTGTGTCTTGTGTAAATCAACCCCAATAAAAAATGTCATGATGACCTCCGTTTTGATTCTATTGCGGAAAGTCTAATCGGTAATGTGTTCCAATCTCCCATTCAGTCTCGAAGACTATCGTATGATACGGCAAAAGCTCTTCATTCTCCTTCCCAAGGATCTACGTCCTTACAAAATATGACGAACTATTGCCTGGGTTCCGCTGAATCTCTTCAGCTTATCACAATACCGCTTGTTCGTTTTATTTTTTATCATGCCTCCTTTTTTGATGACATTTAAAAACAAAAAGACCGCCTGCACTCCGCATTTTTCGCGGACACAAACGGTC
>CAVJHV010000187.1:0-2299 GCA_963649315.1 Treponemataceae bacterium
AGGTGGTGTCGGTAACAGAATGGGGCAGGACATTCCTAAGCAGTTTATAAATGTGTATGACAAGCCTGTTATTATCTATACGCTTGAAGCCTTTCAAAAACATCCGGCTATTGATGAAATTTATGTAGTTTGTCTTGAAGGCTGGCATGATATTCTTCGTGCGTATTCCAAACAATTTTCTATTACAAAACTTAAAGATGTTTTTGATGGTGGCGCCTCTGCCCAGGAATCAATTAGAAATGGAATCATGGGAATAAAAGACGCAAATGAAAATGATAACATTATAATTCATGATGGAGTCCGACCTCTTGTTGATGATTATGTTCTCTCTGATGTAATTGCAAAATGCAACGAATTTGGAAATGCAGTAACATCTATGCCTTATAATGAACAGATTTTTGTAAAAAAAGACGAAGAAACTACAGAACAATATATTCCCCGAGACACTTTGCGCCGCGTTTCAACTCCACAGGCATATAAATATGAAAAACTTCTTTGGGCTTACAAAAAGGCCTTTGCAGAAAATATAGGAATTTCATCTTCAAGTTATACAAATACAATGATGGTTGATTTAGGTGAAACCCTTCACTTTGCAGCTGGTTCTGACAGAAATATAAAATTGACCACAAAAGACAATCTGGAAATTTTTAAAGCCTATTTAAAAATGGAAAAAGACGAATGGATAAAATAAAAGACAATCCCTTATACCTTGAAGATATAAATAGTGTTTTGGATTTGTCTTGTGACTGGAACAAACTTAGGAATAAGACTCTTCTGATTACCGGGGCTACAGGTTTAATAGGAAGTGCTTTAGCTGATATGCTGACTCTTCTGAATAAAAAATTCTCACTGAATTTAAAACAGCTTTTAATTTCAAGACATGATGTAAAGTTTGAAGATTCAAATGTTAAGTATATCAATCATGATATAAATTTTCCTTTTGAATATTCTGATAAAATTGATTTTATAATTCATTTGGCAAGCAATACTCACCCGAAATTATATTCTACACAGCCAGTTGAAACCATAACAACAAATATTTTTGGTACATACAATCTTTTGCAGCTGGCAAAAAAAAATAAGGATTGCAGATTTTTGAATATTTCCAGTGTTGAAATATATGGTGACAATAGAGAGGCAAATAAAATTGCTTTTGATGAAAGTGACATGGGCTATATAGATTGCAGCAGGGCAAGATCGGGATATTGTGAAGCAAAAAGAACTTGTGAAGCCTTGTGTCAATCTTTTAAAAGTCAGTTTGGACTTGATTTTGTTACTGCCAGACTTTGCCGCTGTTATGGTCCTACACTAAAAGAAGATGATTCAAAAGCTTTAAGTCAATTCATAAAAAACTGTCTGGAAGATCGTGATATAGTTTTAAAAAGCCCTGGCCAGCAGTTTTATTCATATTTATATTCAAGCGATGCTGCTACAGCCTTGATATTTTTGTTGCTGAATGGAATATCAGGAGAAGCATATAATGTTTCCGATAAAAAATCTGAAATCCATTTAAAAGATTTAGCCTTGCTGCTTGCTTCATTGTCAAAAAGGAAAGTTATTTTTGACTTGCCTGATGCAATAGAGAGAAAAGGTTTTTCAAATGCAAATACTGCAATATTAAATTCTTCTAAGTTAACTTCCTTAGGCTGGTACCCTCGCTACAACATTCAAGAGGGGCTAGAAAGAACATTAAAAATTCTAAAAGGCGAAGTTTAAAAATCAAAATAAATTTTAGATAAAATAATTATGGCGAAAGAAAATAAATATTCCTTAGATTCACTGCTTGATTCATCTCTGCTACATTCTCCTGCTTACAAAATTGCAGATTCCTTAAATGATGATTCTTCTAGAAAAAAATTTTTCCCTGTAGAAATCAGGGGGGCAAAAGGCAGCTTAAACGCCTTCTTTATAAAACTTTTGCATAAGAGGATTTCTTTTTCTGCAAAAAGTGACAGCCAGTATTTAAACAAAAAAAATCCAGCCAAAGATTATTTTATTATTGTTCCAACACCGCGCGATGCAGATGAAGTTGAATGTGATTTAAATACAGCTTTTTCTTCGACAACTCAAATTTTTAAACTTCCATGGTGGGGGGCAATTCCCTACAAAGCTGCTGCAAAAAATTCAATTGTTTTTGGTCAGCGTGCATTTGTTTTGTCACAGTTTGCAAATCATAGCTATGACTTTGAAAGACCCCGCATTTTTATTATTGAAGAAAGGGCTTTTTTATCTCCACTTCCACCTTTAAAATATTTAAGGAAAAATATAATTCAAATTAGAAAAGGGCAAAGTCTGGATA
>CAVJHV010000188.1:0-2297 GCA_963649315.1 Treponemataceae bacterium
CATTACAATATCGTTTTTATTAACTATCTGATATGTATCAAAAGATTCAGGTAATTTTCCACCAGCAGTCTCCTGATTCTTTATCTTAATTCCATTTGTTGTCAGTGACAGTAACTGTGTTTCACTTGATTTTGAGCCAACAATATATTTTGAACAAAAAAAAGAATTCTTATTTCTTCCAATTTTCCACTCTTCCGGAATCTCGCCTATCCATTCAATTCCGCTGTCTTTCATCACCCTGGCCATTAGTTTTCTCCCAATAGGCTTTTTAGCGAAAGGTTTATTTCTTCTTCAAGCTTTGTAACCCTTGCAAAAACATCGCTTACCTTTTCGGGCGCCTTGTATTTATAAAAATATCTTGTCATAGGAATTTCATAGCCCACTTTAGTTTTTTTAGGGTCGTACCAGGCATCCGGCGCATAAGGCAGAACTTCCCTCTTAAAGTAAAAATCAATGTCTTCGTTCAGCGGAATGCTTTCGCTGTCTTCAAGGCTTTTATCTGCTAAAGGCTTTCCTTTTTTGTCTTTTATGATATTGCCTTTTTCATCTTTCTGCGGCCGTTCAACTGTAATCTTATTGTAGCCGAATTCTGTAGTATCAAAAACCTTGCTTTCGCAGTAGATGCCATCTTTGTCGCCATAGACGCCTTCTTTATAACCTGCATAGCACTGAACAATCAGATCCCGGCATTTGTCCGTAATGTCGTTCCGCTTGGTGCCGATTGATTTTCTTCTCTGCTCAAAACAGTGGCTTGCGTCTATAAGCTGAACTTTTCCGGTTTTATAAGAAGGCCTGTCTTTGCTCAAAACCCAGATATATGTGCTGATTCCGGTATTCATAAACATATCTGTTCCAAGCTGAATAATGCAGTCAAGCCAGTCGTTTTCTAAAATATATCTGCGGATTTCGCTAGGCCCGCTTCCGGCATCCCCGCTGAACAAAGGCGAGCCGTTTTGAATGATTGCCATTTTTCCGCCATCAGCAAGTTTTGAAAGTCCGTTTAGAACAAACAGCTGCTGACCGTCGCTTATCTTTGGCAGTCCCGGGGCAAAGCGTCCTGCGTCCCCAAGTTTGTTTTCTTTTTCTACGGCGTCTTTTTCTTTTTTCCAGTCAATTCCAAAAGGAGGATTTGAAATTATGTAATCAAAAGTAAAGCCTTTGAACTGGTCATCGCTTAAAGTGTCGCCAAAGCGCATATTGTTAGGGTCGCCTCCGCGAATCATCATATCGGCCTTGGCAATTCCGTATGTTGAAGGGTTTATTTCCTGCCCGAATGTTACGACTTCTGTTTCTTTGTTTAAGTTTGCAATCCGTTCCTGCATACACGAAAGCATCTGGCTTGTTCCCATTGCCATATCGTAAACAGTGCAGTTTTTTGTTGTGGCAAGAGTGCTGTCAGAAAGCAGAATGTCTGTCATAAGGTAGATAATGTCGCGGCTGGTAAAGTGTGCTCCCGCCTGGTCATCATAACTTTCAGAAAACCTGCGGACCAAGTCTTCAAAAATGTAACCGCAGTCAACCGCACTTATTTTTTCCGGCCCAAGATAGCCTTTTGGCGTGCTGAACTCTTTTATAACAAGATAAAGGCAGTTTGATTCTACAAGGCGCTTGATGATGTTATCAAACTCAAACTTTGCAAGAATGTCCTGAACATTGTCAGAAAATCCATGAATGTAATCTTTAAAATTTGCTTCTATATTGTCAGGGTCTTTTAAAAGCAGGTCGAATGTAAACTTTGATTTATTGTAAAACTGATAACCTGAAGCCTGAGTCAAAAATCCGTCTACAACTGCCATATCCTTTACCTTTTCCCAGGTATCAAGAACTTTTTGGTGTGTCGGCAAAAGGCAGTCATGAAATCTTTTAATAACCGTAAACGGAAGAATTACAAGCCCGTATTCGTGCGGCTTAAAAGGCCCTCGCAGAACATCTGCAACAGCCCACATCATAGCTGATTTTTCCTGAATATTGATTCCCACATTCTTAATTAAAGTATCATTCGCTGTCATTTGTTTTTTTCTGTTCCTATATGGCGTTCTATTATTATAGCATAATAAACAGTGAAATCTTAATAAAAGTGTCCATTAATTTAAAAAACGGTACAAATCCAAAGTTGAACTTGAAATTTGTACTATTTTTTTAATGTAGTAAATTCTACTTAAGTGTTCTTTAGGGTAAAGAACACTTAAGAGAGATACTTTATCTCTTTACGGTGTTCAAGACTATCTCTCTATAGTGTTACAAGGTGTCTCGCGACGGTGGAGACTAAGTGTCTCCGTAAATAGATGGAGACACTC
>CAVJHV010000189.1:0-2286 GCA_963649315.1 Treponemataceae bacterium
TAATAATATTATGGCAGACAAAAAAAAGAAAAGATTAGGCTTAGGTTTTGCAATTTGGTTTTTGTTATTTTTGGGAATTCTTATTTTGATTTTAATCAATTGGAAAACAATTTCTTCAAATTTCACTTCGCTTAAAGATTCCATTTCAAAATCTAATATTGAAAAGATTGAAAAAGATGAGGAAGAAAAAAAATCCAACGAAGAAAAGACGGCCAGTCAAAATCAAAAAGGAGAGAACTCCGAAAAAAAAGATGAAAGCGTAAAGCTAACATTAAAGGGCGATTCAACTTCTGAAAAAAAGGCCAGTGAAAAAGATGAACTTCAAGCAAATTCAAAGGAAGAAATAAATCAAAATAAAAAATCTGAAGAAGAAAATAAGATAGAAGAAAGAAAACAAATCCAGCAAGAAATTAAGAGTCAGGAAGAAAAAAAAGAAGAAAGCCCTAAGGTAGAAGAAAAAAAAGCTGGCGGTGAAAGTTCCAAGGCTGCAGAAAAAAGTGACAGTCAGAAAGCAACTGAAAAAGCTATAACTGAAACAAGAAATACAAAACTTTATTTTTTGAGTGTGGACGCAAACGGCCTTTCTTCCATAAAGGAAGTCAGCAGGGCAATGGCAAAATCTGACAGTCCTTTAACGGACGCTCTCAAGGCAATCATAGCCGGACCAAATTCCACAGAAAAAAATGCCGGCTGTCAGACTTTCATTTCTGAAGGCACAAGGCTGATAAGCGCAAGTGTCAAAAATGGAATTGCAACTTTGAACTTTTCAGAAAATCTTGCATACAATTCCTTTGGGCTGGCAGGATTAAATGCGGAACTAGAACAAATTGTTTACACCGCAACTGCTTTCCCGACAGTCGACTCAGTCCAAATTTTAATCGAAGGAAAATTAACTGACTACCTGGCAGAAGGCGTCTGGATAGGAACCCCGCTAAAGCGAAGCAGCTTTTAGAAATGGATTTTTGAATGCGGAATTGGTATGGGAACGCCCCTGTTTACGAAAATGACAAATGTTTAGGGAACAGCGTTTCTTTATGAAAGGAATGAAGAAGCGTGATGGGTTAGGAATGTGGTGTTTTTTTTGAAAACGCAGATGTTTACGATAGGCGTAAATATTTCCGAAACTGTAGCTGCTTTACGAAAGCAGTGCCTGTCCCAAAAACCGCAGCTGCTTTACGAAAGCAGTACCTGTCACAAAACCGNNGCTGCTTTACGAAAGCAGTGCCTGTCCCCAAAACCGCAGCTGCTTTACGAAAGCAATGTCTCTCCCCAAAACCGAAGCCACTTTACGAAAGCAGCACTTGTATTCCAAACCTCACCCGTTTACAAAAGGCATCATTCGTAACCTCTCATCACTTCCCCGCGCAAATTCCTTCCAGAATTCCATCAAAGTAAGCCTTGTTTTTTTCATAAGCGCTTTCGTAAACAGAAAGCCTTACCAGCTCCAGGGAATCTTTTTCCTTAAGCAAAACAGAGTATATCCTTAAAAGGTAATTTTCATTCTGGTTAAAATGGAAGGTCAAAAAAGTAGTTTTGCCCACTTCAGTTTTTTTAGACTTAGTCCTCCAATCAACAAAAGAAGCACTGTCACTTGAATAGTAAAGGTACCTTTCCATGTTTGCCATTTCAAAATCAAAATCTTTTGAAGAAGTTTTTACAGGGCCAAAAGACAAAAGGGCCACATCTCCCAAAAGGTAAAGATTGTCCACTGCCTTAGTCCAGTTTTTGTCTATTGAAATTTTTATTCCATCACTTTTAATTTCAATTTCTTCAGCATTTTTCTTTAACTTCAATTTTCTTTTTTTATCACTAGTAGAAGTCTTGCCTTTAAAATCCGCAAAAGTTTTATCATCATTCGAAGTCATGCAGCCGGTAATTACAGTTTCAAAAAGTTTTTTCCCATCAGCCTTACTGATTGAACAAACATTAAAAATCGGAACTAAAGGCGAATAAGAAATTTTTACATCTCCTCCAAAGACAGCAATTTTTGCATTTTGCTTCTGCTCCTTTCCAGAAGTCAAATCCACCTTTTGCCTTAAAGCCGTCAAACTATACATCAAGTCATGAATATAATTTACAATATCCACATCTTCATTTTTGTAAGCACCATTGATTGTTTCACCAGTCATTTTTAATTTTTTTTCATTTTCATCAATTGTAATGTAAACAGTAATGTCGCGCTCAAGATTATTTTCTTTACCGGCAGGCTTGTAGTAACGAATGGCATAAGCACCCTGACCGTAAGTCAAAAAGCCAATGTAAGATTCTTCAGTAAAAGTATAATCC
>CAVJHV010000190.1:0-2234 GCA_963649315.1 Treponemataceae bacterium
GGATTTAAGCTCCAGGGAGTCTGCACGAAAGACGGAACACTCGTAAAACTTTGTTTCAGACCAGGAAAGGAACATGACAGTCAGGCATTTGATGATTCAACTAAGGGACTTTTCGGAACATTTGTCACGGATGCCGGATATTTATTGAAAGAAAAAGACCTTGAAAAGATGTACGAAAGCGGAAGAAAGCCGGTCACTGCCACAAGAAAGAATATGAACCGGCTGATGACTAAAGAACAATTTCAGCTCCTTCTCAACAGAAACAGAATTGAAAATGTCTGGTCAGTTATGAAACTGAACTACAACCTGATTTATCATAAGGCAAGAAGCATTACCGGTATGTTCAGGCATTTCTTTTACAGTATTTCAGCTTTTCTGTTTCATAAACATGAATCTGCAAGACAATGGTTTTTGCCAAATTTTATATCTTTGCAAAAACTCGAATTTTGACCTACTATATTCCGAAAGACAGCATTTTCAAAACTGCAGCATCATTGTCTCAAAATTCTGTAATCGAAAAGAAATATCTATATTCTGGATCTGAACGCTGCGGATATATCAGCGGAATCAATTTTGCAAATAGAATCGGTCTCACAACTCAGGTTCCTGCAAGCTGTGAAGTCGTTACAAATAAAGCCTCAAAGGATTATAGGGAAGCAACTTTGGCATCTGAAAAAATCATAATCAGAAAACCCCGAGTAATGGTTGATGAAACAAACTACAAATTCCTGCAGTTTCTGGATCTTTTAAAAGACATAGACTTGTATTCAGAATTGGAAGGCAATGGAGTTATAATCAAAAGTTGTGGATTATCAAAAGAGTGATAAAGAAAAAGAGGTTTGAATCGGATAAAATGTTTTTAGCACTAAACAACAAACCGAAGGAAACCTCTTATGAAAAGTATTTTACAATTTGCACAGGAAAAAGAAAACAGTTTTTGCTTTGATTTTCTTGAAGAAAAAATCAGGGAAGAAAGCAGAAAACTGATTGAATCGATTTATGAAGATGAAGTGAAACAGTTTCTTGAAAAAATGAGTTCAATCGTTGATAAAAACGGAAACAGACTTGTTGTAAGAAACGGTTATCACAAGGAACGGATTGTCCAGGCTTCATGCGGAAATATTGAAGTAAAACTTCCTCGAGTTGACGACAGAAAGGCAACTCAAAAGTTTGTCAGCAGAATTCTTCCGCCGTTTGTAAGGAAAACGCCGACTGTTGAAACTTTGATAGCGGCTCTTTACCTTGCAGGAGTTTCATCGAACAAGTTTCAGGAAGCGCTCGCGAGTGTTTTTGGTGAGGATTCAAAAGGATTTTCGCCTGCAACGATTATCCGCATGACCAAAAGCTGGGAAAAAGAATTCCAGGGCTGGAAAAAGCGGGATTTGAGCGGCAAGGAATATGTTTACGTCTGGGCAGACGGAGTGTATATAAAATCAAGGCTGGACGGAGAAAAGACCTGTCTTCTTGTGATTATTGGCGTCGGAACAGACGGGAAAAAGGAGCTTTTAGCCATAGAACCGGGAATTCGTGAAAGTACACAAAGCTGGCGTGAAGTTCTTCTTGATTTGAAGTTCAGAGGACTTACAAAAGCGCCGAAGCTTGCAATCTGTGACGGAGCCCTCGGATTTCAGAATGCAGTAGATGAAATCTGGGGACAGCTGAAAATTCAGAGGTGCTGGTTTCATAAAACGGCAAATATCCTTGATAAAATGCCCAAATGCATTCAGAAAAAGGCGACAGAAATGATTCGCGACATGCACATGGCAGACACAAGGGAAAATGCTTTGAAAGCCTATGACAGATTTATAGAAACTTTTGAAGCAAAATAGGAAAAGGCAGTTGAAAATCTAAAAAAAGACAAAGATGATTTGTTCAGATTTTATGATTATCCTGCCGAACACTGGACACACATCAGGACAAGCAATCCGATTGAGTCCACGTTTGCCACAGTCCGCTTGAGACGCAACTCAACAAAAGGAAACGGAACTGCAAATGCAAGTATAGCAATGGCCTTTAAACTCTGTCAGCAGGCAGAAAAAGGATGGCGCCGATTAAAAGGATTTTAAAAACTCGATCTCGTCGCCAAAGATATAAAATTTGAAAATGGTGTGTTGAAAAAAGCAGCCTAAAAACTACTACGCTGATTCAAACTTCAGTCCACAACATTTGACAATTACTCGTCATTACTGCCGTAACATAAACGCCCTTATCAGGCAAAGTTTCAGCATTAAGCA
>CAVJHV010000191.1:0-2204 GCA_963649315.1 Treponemataceae bacterium
AACCTTACAAAAACTATAAAAAATGTCATTTTTGACAGGGCAGCTTTTTTCTGAAGATTTTTTTCTTAGGTGAGCCTCTAAAAATTGTAATTTTTAAAGGTAACTATAAAGTGGCTGCTTAAAAAACAGGAGTTTTTATGAACATTCCAAAAACATTACCTAGAATCTTAAAGCAAAGTGCAGAAAGGTGGCCGGAAGTAAAATGCCAGCTGACACCAAACAAGGACGGTTCAATTGTTGAATTAAACTACCATGATGTTTATCAACTGGCACTGGATTTTGCCGCTGCGCTTTTAAAAAACGGCGTTAAGCGCGGTGACAGAGTTGGAATCATTTCGGAAAACCGCAGGGAATGGGAGCAGGCCGATATGGGCTTACTGGCAATTGGTGCAATTGACACTCCACGTGGCTGTGATGCTTCAGAAAAAGATCTTTCTTACATTCTTTCTTTCGCGGAAGTTCAGCACGTAATTCTTGAAAATCCTGCCCAGGTAAAAAAGATTTTGAATATCAAAAAAGACATTCCTACTTTGACAGACATAATCACTTTTGAGCCAATAGACGACGCTTTGCTGGAACAGGTAAAAGCTGCCGGTTTGGGGTACCATCTTTTTTCTGACATGCAGCATGAAGGTCACGAATGGAGGCGGTCAAATCAAAATGTAGTTGAAGAAGAACTGGAAAAAGGTCAGCCGGATGATTTAGCTTCCATTATCTTTACTTCGGGAACAACTGGTACTCCAAAGGGAGTTATGCTGACCCACAGAAATTTCCTTGTTCAGCTGGATGAAGTAAATGAAAGAATTTATTTGAACCCTGGACAAAAGGCCCTTTTAGTTTTGCCTGTATGGCATGCCTTCCAGCGCGCAGTTGAATATGTAATTATGATTCAGGGGGCAGAATCTGTTTATTCAAAACCGATTGGTTCAATCCTTTTAAATGACATTCAGCGTTTTAATCCATACATCATTCCGGCGGTGCCTCGCGTATTCGAAGCAATTTATGACGGCATCTGGAGAAAAATGCGCAAAACTGGCGGCATCACATTTGCTCTTTTTAAATTCTTTACAAACATTGCCCTTATGTGGTGCGAAATTGATCGCAAGCTGCGCAGAAAAAATTCCCGCTTCGGGCCAGATTTCATTGTTTTCTGGTGGATTATTCTTTTTATTCCGTGGATTGTTTTCTTCCCGTTAAAGAAGCTGGGTGATTTGCTTGTATTCAGCAAAGTGAAAAAAATGCTGGGCAAAAATTTCCGCTGCGGTGTTGCAGGTGGCGGTGCTTATCCGGATTACATTGATAAATTTTTCTGGGCAGCCGGCGTTAAAGTTGTTGAAGGTTACGGTCTTACTGAAACTGCACCAATTATTTCTGTCCGCCCGATTGTAGATCCTATCTGCAGAAATGTGGGAACTCCTTTGCGCGGCATCCAGGTGCGCATTGTTGATGATGACGGAATTATTCTGGGCAAGTGCAAAAAAGGTAATTTGCAAATCAAGGGTGAAAACGTAATGAAGGGATATTACAAGCGCCCGGATCTTACAGAAAAAGTTATGACAGCTGACGGCTGGTTTGACACTGGTGACATTGCAATTCTTACCGTGAACGGAGAAATCCAGCTTCGTGGCCGCAAAAAAGATACAATCGTTTTGATGGGCGGAGAAAACATTGAACCTCTGCCAATAGAAACAAAAATCAATTCGTCACAGTACATTGCAGCTTCTATGGTATTCGGTCAGAATGAAAAGGGTGAAGACCAGCGCTTTTTGGGGGCACTTATTCTTCCTTCAAAAGATGACATTGAATCTTACGCTAAGGAAAACGGCATTGCCTATTCAAAATACGAAGAACTTGTTGAAAAACCGGAAATCCATAAGCTGCTTGAAAGCCAGATTGCAGATTTGGTTAATCCTAAAAACGGATTTAAATCATTTGAAAGAATCAATAAATTTGAAATCATCTTAAAGCCTTTTGAAGTGGGCATTGAACTTTCCGCAAAACAGGAAATGATGCGCTACAGAATTGCCCAGCTGTACAAAGACAAGATTGCAAAAGTTTATTCTGCAGATTAAAAACTAAAAGGGGTATCTTTAAAAATCAATTTTTTTTTAAGATGCCTTCAAATTTTAAGTCTTTGAAATACAAAGACTTAAAATGTCGCATTTTCATAGTTGTCTCTAAAAATTGCAATTTTTAGAGGCTCC
>CAVJHV010000192.1:0-2151 GCA_963649315.1 Treponemataceae bacterium
GGCTCTAGTACCTGAAACTAGCGTGTCTACCAATTCCACCATCTGGGCATTTGTGCAATCAAAGATACTTTTTATTTTAATTGATGTCAATCAGTTTTTTTTTAGATTGTGATTTTTTCTAACCTTTTAAATCACTTTTTTTTAGATTTTCTATTTTTTACTGACACTTTCCAACAAGGACAGCCACAAGAATTAAAATAACTGCAAAAGAAACTATAAAAAGCCAGAGTGGCATTTCGCTTTCAAAAGGAGTGGAAGATTTTTCTCTGTTCTTAAAAGCTTGTTTTATCTTTCTTTTTGACTTAAAAGAAAGTCTGTGTTTTAAACCATCGGAACTTTCTGAAGAACTGCCGTATAATTCTTCGCTTGTCATTGAGTAGTGACAGTTTGGGCAGCCGTTTTTAAAATCTTTTACCGTGCCGATTGTTTTGCACTTTGGACAGCGGACAGAAGAAAAAAACTTACCGCAGTTCGGGCAAAACCTGGCATTTGCCTTTACTTCGTATGAGCAGTTTTCACAAAAATATTTTGCTTTCGCTTTTTCATCTTTTTTATTTTTTGCCATAGTTTATTTATCAACTTGTATTTCCATTGCGTAGGGTTCATTTGTTTGTACGGAAAGAACATGGGCTTTTACACTTTTGCAATGGCCTTCAGATTTTAAGGTACAGTTTTTTAAAATTGTCCCGGTAGAAATTTGCATTGTGTGAGTTAAAATGTCCGGCAGAAAAGTTATCTTGTTTTCATTAATATCTTCTACGCTTCCTGTAACAAGCAAATCTGTAAAGGGATTTGAAAAAACAAATTCAGCATTTTGTACTTGAATGGAACTTTGCTGATTTTGAGAAATTATTTGATTTAAGACGGCCAATCCCTGGTCAGAACAGGAATTAAAAATTCCTTTCACTCCAAGTTTTCCAGCTTCCTGTGAAATTTTCTTATTTTCCAAATCTTCATTTAACAAAATCAAAGCGGGCTTAAAAGCACTTGCATTTGAATAATCAATTTTGAGTTCATAAAAAGCATTCAAATAAGTTGTCAGCACTTTCCAGTGGCGCGGATATTCCTGGCATGAAGTAATAATAAGAGATGCTTTAATTTCAAAAAGATTATCCATTGCCTTAATAAAATCTTTGTAAATGACAATGTCATAAGACTTCTTTTTTAAGAAAGACGAAAGCTGATTAATTGAGTATTCATCATTTGAAATTATTAATGCAATCATTTTTTCTCCACACGTTTTTTTTAAGGGAGCCTCTAAAAATTGCAATTTTTAGAGGCAACTATGAAAACTTGATTTTTACTCAGTTCCAATATTGTCTACGGTGTAATCATAAATCTGCCAGATGCCGTCTCTCTGTCTGACAAAATATGTGTAACGCTTTTTTTCAAGATATGTTGGATAACTAAAATATTCTATGACCGTTACGCTTCCCTGGGTTTGAGAATAAGAGGTTGTTTCAATCTGGAAATTAGATGGAATGGCAACAATATTTGTTTCAATTCTGGACTGACTTAAATCCGCCTTGAACTGACGCAGCATTTGTTCTCTTTCATCTGCACTTGCAAGATTATATTTTCTGCCTCTTGAAGGATCATTTTTTAGCATTTGTTCCAAATCAATGTAAAGGAAGAATTGATCCCAAAGACTTTTTTGCCTGGCAATAATTGTCTGTTCAACAACTTTGTCCGGACTGATTTCTTCGCGCTGCAAAACTGCTGCACTTTTATTTTCTACGGAAATGTAATTTGAAGAGGCTGCTGCCGGCGAAGGATTTACTTCAAGAGACAGTCTGTTGGAAATAAGTTCAATGTCCTTATTTTTATAAAGTTCCGGATAGAAGGAAAGCTGAAGATAATAAATGGAAGGTTCTTCAATTAAAAGATAATCTTTAAGATTTTCAACAAATGAATATTCTTCATCAGGCTGCAAAGAAATTTCCCTGAAATAAACTGTCTGGTTACTTGTTCTTTTTCTTAAAAGTTTATCAGTTTGACTAAGCTGTGAATTCTTTATATTAAAGGCTTTAAAATCCAAGGAAAAAGATCTGTCGTCTGATAGCATAAATCTTAAAGTTTTTGTTGAATTATTTCTGATAGTGATGTGAATGTTTACAGGATTGTCTTCTGCTTGTCCAGGATAGTACATTG
>CAVJHV010000193.1:0-2139 GCA_963649315.1 Treponemataceae bacterium
TGCGCGAATGAAGCATGAGTTTTGCCTTTGGAAAAAGAGAATCCTTTTTATAATAAAGCGAATCTCCCAAAATAGGACAATTTATATATTTCATATGCACACGAATTTGATGAGTTCTTCCTGTTAAAATTCTTACACGCATTAACGAATAATTTCCGTAACAGGCAATGCATTTGTAATGGGTAACAGCTGTTTTTCCTTCAAGCGTATCTGTCATTGCACAAAAAAGTTTTCTGTTTTTTGGATCACGTACAATTTGTGTATTTATGACACCAATTTTTTTTGGAGGCCGACCATGACAAATACAGATGTATTCTTTTGTAATTTCCCTGTGATTTTTAAATTGCTTTTGAAGGAATTCAACACTTTCGTCATCCTTAGCAGTAATTATAATTCCAGAAGTTTCCTTATCTAAGCGGTGTACAATTCCAGGCCGTCGCCGCATCAATTTTTCACTTTCACTTCCGGATTTCAGATCTTCAATATTTTTCCAGCCAAAATGGAAAAGAAGAGCGTTAACAAGTGTACCTTCCCAGTTACCGCAAGCCGGGTGCACAACCATCCCCTGCTTTTTATTTATTACACAAACATGCTCATCTTCATAGATTATATCAAGAGGAATATTTTCAGCTGTAATCATTTCAGGAACATCATCATCCCACTGTATACTGATTTTGTCCCCGGCCTTCACTCTGTAAGAAAGTTTTTCGTTTTTACTGTTAACTAAAATTTCACTGACACCGCTTTTCAATTTGCTGCGGCTCATTCCGTTGGGGAGTTTTGAAAAATATCTGTCTAAGCGCTGACTTTCACTGTAATCATCAGGGACTGTAAAATAAAAATGAGGCATATTATTTTTTTATCTCTACACTGCTTTCTTGATTTTCATCAAGTGGATTTTCAAGGCTGTCAGGATTTTCTGTCTGCGAAGTAATTTCTTCACTTTGATTTACCTTTTGCTCTTCTTCTTTTTGTCTTGCCATCGATTCATTCAGCAAGGCAGCAGCTTCTTCTGCTGTAACCCTTTCTATGCTGGCCTGGGCTTTTGCCTTTTCAATAATGGCTTTTTTTTCATCAGCATTTTTTCTTTTAAAGTGATTTATAAGAAAATCTGTAAGACCATAGACTGTGCTTATTCCAATGGACATAAGAAAAATATTTCTTGTCTGGTCAGAAGACAAAACTCCACTTGAAGAAGAAAAAGGATTAGGAAAAGAATTTATTTCTCCACTTGCCTTAAGAAATGCACCGTAGCCCAAAGTAACGCCAATTGTAACAAAAGGCATTGAGCCTAAGGTGATAATTTCCGCCCTTCGTAAATCATATGCCCACTGAGGAAATTCATTTTTTTCATAAGGGGCCGGACTTGTATCATCAGCAAAGCAATTTGATGAAATGAGAATTAGAAGGCTTAAGGCAAAAAAAATTCTTGTAAACTTTTTCATAAAATCAAAATAAAACAGACCCACTATTGTGATAAAGAATAGTCCCTCTGGCCAAAAATGGCAGTTCCAATTCTTACCATCGTACTTCCTTCTTCAATTGCAAATTTATAATCACCAGACATCCCCATGCTCAATTCATTAAGAGGCAAGTCCGGAAAATTCTTTTTTAAAGTTTCCTTCATAATTCTTAAAGATGAAAAAGACTTCCTAATGATTTTTTCATCACCTGTAAGAGGTGCCATAGTCATTAAACCATTAAATGTTAAATGTGGATAAAGATTTTTTTCTGCATTTTCCAGCAGGAGCATAACTTCTTTTTCATCTCTGAAACCTGCTTTTGATTCTTCACCAGTGTGGATTTCAAGAAGAACATCAATTTTTTTATTCAACTTAAGGCAAGCCTTTTCAAGTTCCACAGCAAGCCTTTCAGAATCCAGGGATTGAATGCAAGAAGAAATTTCTGCTGCTTTTTTTGCCTTATTTGTCTGCAGGGAACCAATAATGTGAAGGCAGGGAGAAGGTAAAACTGAAGAAAGTGAATTATTTACAAAAGAAAATTTTTCATAGGCTTCCTGCACGCGGTTTTCTCCAAAAAGAATCTGACCGTTTTTTAAACATTCAAGAACATCCTGGGCTGGATGAAATTTACTGACAGCGCAAAGTTTTACGCTTCCTTCTTTTCTTGAAGATTTTT
>CAVJHV010000194.1:0-2124 GCA_963649315.1 Treponemataceae bacterium
ATCAAAAAAAGATTTCAATTCACTTTCACTGACAGAAGAACGGAAAAGACTTCCTTTTTTCCAGACTGCCTTTGGTGCAAACTTTTCAAGATCCTTTCCGCTGTTTCCAATTCCACTTCCACCACTGGTACAAAGAGGAATAATTGTTTTTCCTTCTAAATCAGTATTTTCAACAAAGGTATAAATGATTTTTGGAGCATAAGCCCACCATATGGGATAAGCGATTACAAGAGTGTCATATTTACTTACATCAAAAGTTCCGGCATCTTTCAAAACTGCCTTTACACTTTTTATCGCAGGCCGGCTTTTTGAATCATTACATTCAATTGTTGAACGAGATTTTCTGTCATTCCAGTTTAAATCTGCATTTGTGTAAGCTTTTTCCGGGACAATCTCAAATAAATCAGCTTCAAGAATCTTAGCTGAAGTTTGAGCCAGCCTTTTTGTGTTTCCAGTGCAGCTAAAATATACAACTGCAGTTTTTGCATAAATTGAAGTCATCATAAGACCTCCTAGTAAAATTGATAAAAGTGCTTTTTTCATAGTTTTACTCCTATAAGAATTCTTTTTACTGCATTAAAAATCAAATCGTAAATCGAACTGTAAGTATAATTTACGTTTGCCTTTTTCATTGCTTCCTTTTGTTTTTCAGAAACAACTGTATAAGGATAAATGCCGAACATAAACGGAAAAAAAGTGTAGATAAAATCTTTTCTCTGTTTTTCAGACATTTGACCTTTAAATTTTATGAGCAGATTTTCTATCGTAGATAAAGCCTTTCCGTACGAAAGTTTAAATTCAATTAAATGCTCTACACGGCAGTTTTCTTCCAGGTCATAGTGATTCATAGAAAGGATTTTTAAAAGTTGAGTGCGCCTTTCAAGCGTTTTTGCAAGATTTTGTGCAATGTTTTCATCGTTCATCGTTTCGTTTTCTGCAATCACCTTTTCTAAATCACAAATCCACCTGTCATATTCACGCTTTAAAAGAGAAAGAAAGATTTCTTCTTTTGTTTGAAAATAATTGTAAATTGAAGTGCGGGAAAAACTTGTTTCATTTCCAATATCCTGCAGTCTAATTTCCTTAAAACTCATGGTTTTATAGAGTTTTTCACAGGCATTAATGATTTCTTCTTTTCTCGCCTTAGTTTTTTCGATAGAGCCAGATGGCATACTAATTCATCCCGATGAAATTTAGAATAACCTGACACGATGTCAGAATGATAATTAAAATATACACTTGTTCTGACATCATGTCAACGTTTTTCTAGTTCCCATAAATCGATTTTACCTGTGAAAAAGTTGAACTTATCATCTTTTCATTCTTTTTTAAGCAGATGCACCAGAATGTTACGTTTACTTCGCTGTCAGAAAGAGGAACGGCTTTTTTGTCTTTCATTTCAGAAACATTTTGAATCGTGAAGTTTGTTACAAATGACGGCAGTTCGGTGAGTTTTGCAAGTTCTCTTAATGCAGACATTTCCTGCTGGTCAAAAAATTCTGCATTTGGAATAAGATTTTTTACCGTCTTATACCAGAAGCCCAGTTTGTTATAAATGAGGATTTTTTCGCCGGCAAGTTCTTCTAATTTGATTTTGTCTTTTTGTGCAAGATTGTGATTTTTTGGAAGAACAATAAAAAGATTTTCTGTAAAAAGTTTTACCGCTGTGTATTTTTGACTATCTTTGGGGGCGGTAAGCGTTACAATCAGTTTTGATTTTCCGCTGTCGAGTTCTTTATAAAGGGCTTTTTCGTTTTCTTTTAATTCAGATTTTATTGTCATTCCCATAAACTGCTGGGAAAGAATGGGCGTAAGTTCTGTGATTGGCATAGGCGCAATCGAGGCAAAATTAAAAATCCGGTGAGTGCGCTCGTATTCAAGGACTTTCTGTTCAAAAACTTTTTCTGCTTCTACGACTTTTTTTGCATATTCTGCAGCGATTTTTCCGTTTTCGTTCAGCGTAATGCGGTTTTTTCCGCGGTCAAAAAGCTGAACACCAAGATCACTTTCAAGTTTTTTCATTGAGCGGGTCAAAGCCGGCTGCGAAACATTTAAATTCTGTGCAACAGCGGTAAGAGTTTTGAATTTGGCAAACTGGGCCAGTTCGTTTAAGACGTAAAGTTC
>CAVJHV010000195.1:0-2110 GCA_963649315.1 Treponemataceae bacterium
TTGCGACTGGAATGGCGAGTCCTGCCCCAGCTAAAAAAGAAGCTCCAGTTTAACGGCTGGAGCCTTTCTATTTTAAAGCAGCAGGGGCATACTCGAAGCAGTAGGGGAAAGCCTTCCCCTGGCTGCAGACCGCATTCGCGGTCTTCCGCCACCCCTTCTACGGGGGCAGAATTAATTTAAAAAATTGCCCCCGTAACGCCCCCAAGGCAAAAGTCAGCAACTTGTCAAATTTCGAAGCAGATGGTTTTTTTTTATGTTTTTTAGAGATGCCCTCGAATTTTAAGTCTTTGAAAAACAAAGCCTTAAAATGTCGCGCTTTCAAAGTTCCCTCTAAAAATTCAATTTTTAGAGGCTTCCTTTATAAAATTAGAAAAGTGGAAAATTATTTTATTCACTTTCAAAGTTTAAATACAACGGGATTCATGGTATTGAACACTGGGAACTGGTGCCCCTAAACGGATTGAAGATTGCAGCTTATGACGGGGAAGTGAACAAGAGGGGTGTAATTCTTTTTGCTTTTCTTCATGACCACATGCACACAGAAAATGAAGGGGCTCCGACCGTAGATGCCTGTTTTGATACTGACCGTCTGGATTTAGCCCGTGTTGGAATCAAAGTGGACCTGACAGACTGTGCACGGAAGCCGGAAAGTTTCTGGCACAAAATCTAAAATAAAAAGTCAGCTTTACGAAACCAATATTTCTTTCCACAAAGTACTTAGCCCGCCGTGGAGCCATGCCGGAGGCAGTCCGAAGGACCGCGCGCAGCAAGTGGCGAAAGGGCGGTTAACGTCAGACGGTATGCTTCAAAAAAGATTGACAGACAACCTAGGGGGGGGGTATACTTGGTTAAGTCGTTTTGACTAAATGAAAATTGGTGGCGACCATTCAAAAAAGAAAAAACGCGGAGGAGGCCTTATGGCTATAGTATCATTGGTTTTGGGTATTATCGGTGTGGTAATGTCTTTTATTGGATTTATTGGATTTGGTTGGCTTGGAATCATTCTGGGAATTTTGGCAATCGTTTTTGGAGTTATCGGAAAAAAGAAAGCTGAAAAGAAGGGACCTGCCATTGCCGGTATGGTTACTGGTATTATTGCCCTTGTAGTTGGAATTATTGCAACTGTTGTTGTTTCTCTTGCTGCTAAAAAGATTGGTGACGCGTGGGAAGATGCATGGAATGATTCTGTAGATTCAATTGAAGAGGCTTATGACGAACTTTCTGACGATCTTGAAGATTATGATTCATTGCTGGAAGATTCTTATGATTCATTGCTGGAAGATTCTTATGATGATACTGTTGAATCTGCTTCTGATGAATTAAAGGCTGCAACTGATTCTATTTCTAGTGAATTGAAAGATGCTTTAAATGAAGTTGGAAGTCAGCTGGGTGACGCTTACGATGAAGCCATTGATATTGTAGGTGACGCTTACGGCGATATTCTTGACAGCGCTAATGATATTCTTAATTCATTTAGTTTCTAATAGGAGGTTTTTATGAGTGATAAAAAGTGGGGCAGTCTTAAGCTTAAGACAAAACTTGGTGCTATTTTTCTGGCATTGGGGTGTATTTTGCAGTTGATTTTTACAATTGCATTTATTGATGATTATTATGACACTTTTGCCTTTGTTTTAGATTTACTTCCTTTTGACTACGAAGCTGTTTTAATAATTTTTGCAATAGTTTTCACTGTTTTGGATTTACTTGTTGTTTGGGCAATTGTCCGCCACAAGCAATGGGCATGCAAAACAGGTGTTCTTTGGGGACTTTGGGGACTTTCAGGAATTGTAAGTTCAATAATGAATGATTGCGTTTCTGGAATGATTGTTGTTTACGGTCTTTTCGTACTTGCAGGAATTCTGCTTTTCTTCACAAAAAAATCTGATTTGTAAAAAGTAATTTTTTTATAAAGGCTGCAGGTGTACTGCGGCCTTTTTTTGTTAAATTTTACTCTTAAATTTCTGATGTCAGGCTGTGCTGCAAAGCCTGGCGTTTTCATAGTTGTCTTTAAAAATTGCAAATTTCAGAGGCTCCCTTTACGAAAACAGCTTTTCTTTTGCTAAAAAGGCCTAGCCGGCCCTGGAGCCATGCCGGAGGCAGTCCGAAGGAC
>CAVJHV010000196.1:0-2066 GCA_963649315.1 Treponemataceae bacterium
GTCTGCACCTAAAAAAGCTGCTGCGTTTACATCAGCCCTGCTTCTTATTCCGCCATCCACCCAAACCTGGCCCGAATGTTTTTTTAAAAATTCAATCTTATTTTTTAAAAGGTCTGCACTGCTGCCCCTGTCAGTTTCAATCCTGCCTCCATGATTTGAAACAACCAGTGCGTCAGGCAAAACTTCTTCTACAATTTCAAAATCCCAGCTTGTAAAAATTCCTTTTATAATAAAGGGCAGTCCCTTAGCGTTGAGATACTTTTTTATTTTTTTTAACTGCAAAGAATTTTTCCTTTCCAGGTGAACCAGATTTCTCATGGTTACAATGTTAAAGGCATCGGTGTCAATTCCAAGTGCCATGCTTTCTTCCAGGGCCCATTCAATTCTTTCATACAATTTTCTGTCCGGGTAAGGTTTTAAAAAAACATTCGCTTTTTTGCCGCTTGCTTTTACAGCTTCCAGTCCGTAAAGAAGTTTTTCGTCAGGGCAGCCGTCCCCCACAGAAAGTTCTACTTTTGTTTTAGAAATTGCAGAAAACAAATCCAAGTAAAATTTTTTTTCATCCTGGTATCCCACATTTTCTACCGCACCCGTCATTGGTGCAAGAATTATTTTTGTATTCCTGCAGTAATTTTTTTCCTGGTGATATTTTTCCCAGGCATCGCAGTTTAAAATAAAATTTTCATTATTAAAAACTCCGCCCATTCCAGGCAGCTGTCTAATGCAGCCTCTGCCGTTACACTTTTTGCAAAATTTGCATTTAAAATTATTCATAGTCCTTCCTGCAAATAAAAAAAATATTTCAAAAAATTCTAAAGAAAATCAGACGGATTTTTTTAATATGTCTTTAATCCCCAAAAGAAATGCCAAGGCTTCTTGCATGACCAATCAGAGGATTTGTCAGCTCAATATTTTTTACCTTACCCGCAATTTCTTCAAGGGAAATGCCGACTATCTTTCCATTTTGAATAGCAAGCAGTTTTCCAAATTCTCCGCGATGCAAAAATTCAGCTGCGGCACATCCCACTTGGGTTGCAAGAATTCTGTCGCTGGCACTAGGAGTTCCGCCCCGCTGCAGGTAGCCCAAAACAGTAACGCGGCTTTCAAGCCCAGTTGCTTTTTCCAGTTCGTGGGCAACGCGGTAGGCAATTGAATAAGGCATGGCTTTTCTTTGTGCTTTAAATTCTTTCTTTTCCATTTTGGCTTCTTCCAGATTCATTGCTCCTTCGGCTACAACAACAATAGAAAAATTCTTTCCCAAATTTTTTCTTTCTATCACTTTTTTTGCAACAGAATTTATGTCATAGGGAATTTCAGGAATCAAAATTACATCTCCGCCTCCAGCAATGCCGGAATAAAGAGCCAGCCAGCCGGTCTTGTGCCCCATCACTTCAATAATCATAATGCGTGAATGTGAATGAGCCGTTGTGTGAATGCGGTCTATGGCATCGGTTGCAACATCCAGTGCTGTGTGAAAACCAAAAGATAAATCCGTTTGAACAATGTCATTGTCAATAGTTTTTGGCAGCCCCACAACATTTAAACCCGCGCGCTGGAGCAGGGCTGCAGTTGTATTTGTTCCGTTACCGCCAATGCAAACCAGGGCATCCAAATTCCATTTTTTGTAATTTTCTTTTATTGCTTCGATTGGCAAAAGACCTGTCTCTGGATCCACCTGCGGTTTTTTAAAAGGTTTTTCTCTGGAAGTTCCAAGCATTGTTCCGCCTTCATTTAAAATGCCAACAAGCATGTCATTCGTAATTTCAAAAAGGTCACCTTTGATTAGTCCGCGGTATCCGTTTTTAATTCCAATTGCCTTCATTCCATACTTGTTGATTGCAGTACGGCACACCGCTCTGATTGCAGCGTTCAGTCCGGGAGCATCCCCTCCGGAAGTCAGTACGCCAAAAGTTTTAACTTGTTCTTGCATATTTATCCCTGTAAAAAAATTATATATCACTTTTCCTTATTCTCAAATTGATTTTTTGCATCTTTAAAAAACTTTTTTTAAGTTTTTTCGATCCTTAAAAAAATGTACTTTTTAGAAGCTCCCTAAAAAATCTATT
>CAVJHV010000197.1:0-2064 GCA_963649315.1 Treponemataceae bacterium
GGGTAAAAGTATCTGGCAGTTTCAAGGTTTGTTGTTAAAGCAATATCTATAAAAGGATTAATTTGAACTTCAAAATTTAAATTTTCCAAAAAAGAAGATTTGCTGAATTTTGTCCAGTCCCATGTAAAAAGCCTGATTGGAAGATCAAAATTGAAAATAATGGCAGACTGGACATTCAAAGCAAGGGCATCTTCAAAGGCAGAACCTTTTGCGAAGTGGCTTTCATCTCTTACACCGCGGATGTAAGATCCAACTTTTTCATAAGAATTTTTCTCACTTTGGATAAAGCCATAAATGCGGCCGGAAAGGGAGAGTCTCTTGAAAGATTTGAAAGCTTCTATGTCAAAAGAAAATCGGGGTACACTTGTCTGTAACTGTAAATTGTACCCATAACTTGGCTTTAAATCAAAATAATATCCATCCCTGAAATTTCCATGCCAGTTTATGTTGTCCGCTTTAAATTCTGTACCCATCTGAAGAAGTGGACTTGAAAGTGACAGATTTTCTTTTGAAATGCCATCTTTATCATAATAAGCCGTAAAATCAAGGTAAGGAATAAGGTAAAAATCAGTATAGGACTTACTTTGATAAAGGTTTAAGGGTACAGAAAGGTTTACTTTGTTACCAAAATAAAGGGCATCCCCATAAGAAAGATAATCCAAATCATTTCCAGCCATTTGCAAAAGCTGCAGGTTTATAGAAAAATCCTTTACAGGAAAATCAAATTCAAGACCTGTCTGGGCTGAAAATTCAGGACATGAATCGTTAAGAGTATAAGAAAAATCATATTCATTGATCCACTTTGCATCGACTATGCCAATTTTAAAAGGAAAATCATAGTCAATATTAAAACCAAACTGAAAGTCCATTTTGTCACTATCATCTTCATTTACAAAAGCAAAGAAAGTATCAGCATTAAATTCGCTGAGGGTTCCCAAAAAGTTTGTATCCTTTGCCTTCAACTTTAAGGTAAAACCAGAAGAAGAAGAATATTTTGGATAGGGCAAAACAAGCAGGTGCCTTGAATCCTTAAGGGCCACACGCAGGGTAATTTCTATAATTTCATTTTCTACATTTGCCTCTGTAACACTGTTTCCCGAAAAATCCAAAAGCGTATAAATTTCATATTCTATTTCTGCACTTTCAAAGTTACGCTGATTTAAATATGACTGCTTCAAATCTTCCACATAAGCGTCTAATTCTTCCTTGCTAGAAAAAATTCTTTCTTTATCTACAGGAATATTTTGTTCCAGGGCATAGACTTTTGTCATACCGTCAATGTCATATTCCACTTTTGAAATTCTGTAGGAAGAAGCAAAAGTTTCAAGGGCTAAAAGAAAAAGTGCTACTGTTAAAAAAAATCTTTTCATGGAGATAGTTTACGAAATTTTTTGAAAAAAAGGAATATAATGGGGGGGACTTTGTATTATATACAGTTTCCTATAATGTATATTCTGTCGACCAAAAATCAACGAATTTACCCTTTTGGAGGAAAAATTCCTTACTAAAAATTTTCGGCAGGAATTTGGGAAAACTTTAGCAGTCGCACATGAATTCATCCAGATCAATTAAAGCATCTCTGAGTTTTTCGTCAGTACAATGTTCAATTAAATCTGAAATAAAACAAGCTTCTGCATCAGAAGTATATTCACAGTCCAGCTTGTAAGAACGTTTTTCAATTCTTGCAAGTCGTTTGAAACGAGGATCAGATTTATATCTTTCACAGAAATCTTCTATAATAATTCGCGAGTATTCATTCATCTTACTTATCTTCCTCACAAATAGAAGCAAAGCCGGCAATGATATCTGATAGTTCGAACAATTCTTCACATGCTTTAAAGCATTCATCCAGATACGGTTTATATGTTTCAAATGAACCATTAAAATCAATAACGGGAACTTTAATTCTATAAGTCATAGATTTTCCAGTCGGAACAACAACTACATTATCAAATCCCATTTTATGTATCCACTTTTCTAAAACTTCAAACTGTAATTGTTTTTTAGAGGATAGCGTAAAATAAAGTTCGCAATTTGTAATTTAAAATTGAAAAAAGTCATTGA
>CAVJHV010000198.1:0-2001 GCA_963649315.1 Treponemataceae bacterium
GCCTTTAATCAGGAATTGCAAAATACATCGGAGTTGATTACAAGACTTTATTCTTTTGTAAAAGATTATGATGCAGAAGAAGTTTGCTCCTATATGGACAATTTGCTTTCTTCAATTTCTGGAATTGATTTGGTTTCTATTGTTGACAAAAATAATATCCGCCTTTACCACACAAATCATCAATTAATAAAAACAAAATACCAGGGAACCATTCCAGATTTTTCTCTCCACCAGCAGGGCTTTTACACAGAAAATGATGTTGGCCCTTCAGGCTCCCAGCGCCGTACGTATTCTGCCATTTACGATGAAAATAAAAATTACTGCGGTTTTATAATTACTGGCAAACTAAAAACTTCCATGAAAGCGTCTGGCATAAAAACTGTTACTTTATTTTTAATTGTGACAGCCATGGCCTTAGTAATTGAATTTTTTCTTTCATCAGCTTTATCTGGAAAAATAAAAAAAGAATTTCTTGCCTTTACAGAAGATTTTGAAGGAACAAAATTTCTGCTTGATTCCATGCGGGCCAATAATCACGACTTTACAAACAACCTGCATGTAATTCTTGGGCTTATTCAAATTGGTCAATATGACAAAGCTGTGTCTTACATAGAAAATATTTCTTTCATTCAAAAAGAAACTGTCAGTGCCGTCATGAAAAAAATAGACAATCCTGCTTTTTCAGCCTTACTGATTGGAAAAATTGCAAGGGCTAGTGAATGTAATGTAAAATTTATTTTGCAGGATGAATTTAATTTTAAATCAAGTGATATTTCTTTACCGTCACAGGCGCTTGTTACAATCACTGGTAATTTAATAGATAATGCGCTGGATGCCATGAATTTGCCTTCTCAAAGTGAAAAAAATCACATTTTGGAATTCGGCGTTTTTACTATGCCAGGTCAGCTTTTAATAAGCGTAAAAGATAACGGTATTGGCATTCCTTTGGGGATAAGGGATAAAATTTTTGAAAAAGGATTTTCTACCAAAGGAGAGGGCAGGGGAGTTGGACTTTACCACACAAAGCAATTGGCAGAAAGTCTGGGTGCTGAACTTTCTTTTGAATCGCAGGAAGGTGTGGGAACTTGTTTTATTCTTTCCATGAAGGAAAAAAGTAATGTCTAAGAAGGGCTTCTTATTTGAAGTCAAATTTTTAGTGGAGAAAATATGTATTCAGTTTTGATTGTTGAAGACGATCCTATGGTGGCCATGATTAACGGAGAGTATGTCTGCAAAAATAAAAAATTCTTTCTGGCGGGAACTTGTTCTGATGGAAAGAAAGCTTTGGAATTTTTAAAAAACAGAAAAGTGGATTTAATTGTACTTGATTTTTTTATGCCATACATGGACGGTTTTGAAACATTAAAAAAAATCAGGGAGGAAAAAATTTCTTCAGAAGTGATTATGGTTACCGCTGCCAATGACAGTGCAACTTTAGAAGAATGTATGCACCTTGGAGTTTTAGATTATTTAATAAAACCTTTTGCCTTTGACCGCTTTCAGATAGCATTGGAAAAATTTATTTCTCATCGTGAAGCTTTGAAAGAAAAAGATCTTTTGGATCAAAAAAGCATTGATTCTTTAATTTCAAAGACTTCTGATTTTAATGAAAATCTTCAAAGTGAAAATTTTAAGAATCTGCCGAAGGGAATTCAAAAAAATACCCTAAAACTGCTTTTGGATTTCTTAAAAGAAAAAAATGACTGGCTTTCAGTTGATTCTATTTCGGAGATTTTAAATCTTTCCATTGTAACTGTTCGCCATTACATGACTTACCTTGCGGACGAAAAAATTATTTTAGCAGAAGTAAATTACAGTACGGGTGGAAGACCCAGCATGCTTTATAAATGGCATTCCTAAAATAAAAGAGACAGCTGAAAAACTTAAACTTTCCAGTGCCTAAAAATTATTTTTCTTCAATGCCAGGATGTGATTTAAGGGTATCTTTAAAAAATCATTTTCAATGCTTTTTTAGAGATGCCTTCGAATTTTAAGTCTTTG